>NZ_JHQR01000003.1 GCF_014843825.1 Mesorhizobium silamurunense | reverse complement strand
ACTGGATAGAAACTGGGGGCAACGTCAACCCCAGAGCTGAATTAATAATGCCGTCATCAAGAGAAAAATTGGGCCCAGCCAAACTACCTCTCTTGTCATATTCAGCCGGTGGTGCAGTTCGAAGCCAAGCCCTGTTTTTGTCGTTACCTTGCTGAGGAATGAAATCCGGAAGTCATAGGCAATTTGCGCGAAAATCAACCCGGCCGCCATGATTGCATAGGGGTAGCGACTGACTGGCAAACTACCCTGAAGAGAGAAAAAGCCGACTGCAACCGCGAACGCTGGAAATCTCCCAATCACACTGTAGGGAAATCGGCGATACACGGCGATCAGCGTGGGGCGGCGGCTTTCGAGCAAACGTTTGCTCCAATGCTGAATGACGCTACCCAAGCTGATAGTAATGTACGCAGTAAGGAGATAGCGTCCCCACACCACCTGAGTCGGCTTATTGAAGTTTGCGTATTCGAGGAGGGCTTCATGCGTCTGCTCGGCAGCCAGGCCGGGTATCATGAAACATAAGGTCAGACCGAATATCACAATGGTGACTGGCCATGTTCTATAGAGAGCCGTTATGACTTCAACGTACGGCCGTATCGTTGCTTCCAAACGTCGGCGACAGAATCTAACGCGCGCAAGGAACATGCGAGACTGGCGTATGAACCGCGAGTCCGACGACATGTTTCGGAACCTCCCCCAATCTACTCGTCACCGTTGGCCAAGTTCGGGTTGGCCAAGTTCGGAATCCGGCAGATTAAATCAACGACCGAAGTTAGTACGTGGGCAGCCTTCGCGCCATGTCTATTCGAGATCCGATCTATGAGCGTCGCAATGGCGCTTTTCCGCCGGGTGTCGGGTGTCGCCGATCGGCAGTGTTATGCCGATCCTAGGATCGACCACCCTATCGTAATCAAGCCGGCGCCAAAGGCGAACGACATTGCGCGCCTTGAGCTCACAATTTGCAGGGCGGGATACTATCAAATGGAGAGATTTGTGAGTTCTTCGTGATCGCACGAGCAGTTCTCAGGTGCATGGGATCAAAATTCGACATCCACGCTACGATGCCAGGAGGAGCAAATGGACAGCCACCTGCATGCGAGACAGGCTGAGAGGATGCTTCGTGCAACCGAGACTCCTATCGTGGACGGCTTGCCGGACTTTCCGGGCATTCTTGCCGCGATGATGATTTCGCCAGATTTGGCGACGCCACTGAGGTCGCTTGCTGACACCCTTCTCGTCAAGCTATTTCCGGGTGCAACGCTGACGAGATCCGAACGTGAATTGATCGCAGCGGGGGTATCCGCGGGCAACGCCTGTTTCTATTGCATGGACACGCATGCCGCCTTCGCAGAAGCGCTGCTACAGCGAGAAGGCGTCGGCGAGGATCGCTCGCGTGTGCTGACAGACGACGTAAAGATGGGAGTGCTGACGGGCTTGTCCGGCAAGATGCAGCGGCTCATTCGCATCGCCTTGATCGTGAGGGATAGTGGTCGAAAGCTCACCGAGCGACACATCGCAGCGGCTCGCTCTTCTGGCGCCAGCAATGCCGATATCCAACTGACAATTCTGATCGCTTCGGCGTTCTGTATGTACAACCGAATGGTTGACGGGTTTCGAGCGCGTACGCCGTCAGATCCCACTGCGTTCCAGGATCGCGCTCAGCAGATCGCAAACTATGGATACTCGGACACGCGTGTAACGGCTGTTCCAGTTGCAGCGTGATATGTTGGAGTCCAGTCCGAACTGCTTCTCACCTAATAAAGCTCTGGGAAATTTTAGCGATCCGTGATTTTATGGTGAGCGAACTCTGCATTATTGCCAACAACCAAGTAACATTGCGGCCATCCACCTGAAGCGGCGGTCGGCGCGGGCGAGTCCCTGTGGTTTGGGGGGTGGGTCGTGTTGCAGGTCAATCTATTGGGTTCATTTGCTATCACCGTGGACGGTCGGCGGGTTCACTCTGACCTTGGGCCGTCGGGGCAGAGGATGGCTGCATTTCTGTTTGCTTTCCCGGGCAGGCTTCATCGTCGGGAACGGATCGCGGATCTCTTCTGGCCGGAAATGAACACCGAGAGGTCCCGGGCCGCGTTGAACTCTGCTCTATGGCGCCTGAGAAAGATTCTGGGGCAAGAGCCGAGCAGCAACGGCGGTAGAAATCTTCGATCGATCGGGGACGACGTGGTTCTGGATCAGGAGCCTTGGCTACACGTCGACTCAAACGCGATCACAGCGTTGGCAAAAAGGGTGGCCCTCGGATCAGATTCCCAGGTAGCAGCTACGCTCGAGGCAATCAGGTCCGCAATCGAATTGTACCAGGGGCCATTTCTGGATGGCGAAGAAGATGCCCTGTTTGTGGAAGAGCGCGAGAGAGTTCATACATGCTTTGTCACGCTCGCTCACAATGCGCTTGCCCAATATATCAGGCAAAGTGACTACGCTGACGCGATTGCAGTATGCCGCAAGGTCCTTTCATTCGATCCTTTCCGCGAGTTCTTCGTTCGAAATATGCTTGGTCTGTTGTGCCTGGATGAGCAGCGCGCCGAGGCGGCCAGGTTCTTCGAGCGCTGGCAGAAAGTTCTTCGTGCAGAAATCGGAGTTGGACCGATGCCTGAAACGGCCCGGCTCTTTCAACTCATCCGGCAATGCGACAACCACGACGACATAGAGTCGATCCGGCAAACACTCTGCCTTGAGAAGCGGGGTGTGCTGAATTTGCATTCCCTATAGGCGAGTGCTCGCATTCCCACGGCACTCACTGCATCTGTGATCAAACGTTGGCACCTTCTTGTCCAGCCATTGATCCTTGGCAAAGGCATATCCAGATTTGCACATTCGGATCGTGTCATTGTCTGGATAATTGGTCGATGGGTCGGCAGGTATCCTCGATGCTAGGCTCCAACTGCCCGCTTTCGGTAACGCCGCGCCCACTTCACACGGATGAGAACGCTTCGCGATGGCGGCTCTGACGCGGGCAGTCGCTGCAGGAACATGCTCGCGAAGTTCGCTCGGAGACGCCCGTTCTCGTCTGATGCTGGTCTGGCCCAGCAGAGCTCTTGAATCACAAACCTCCCGATTGGAAATCCTGTCCGGCTCGATCAATGCACAGCATTCGCTAGCCAGGCATCGGTAGCCGCTGCAATGATAGTGCGGGCAATTCGCGCCAAAGATGGTGTTGGCAGTATCTTGTGAGGGTTTGGTAATTCTGGCGCCAGCGCTACGACGTAGGTCTTGGGCCTTGGACACAACGCGACCCAGGGAACAAGAGATGGCTACTTCAGATGTGTCTCAAACTTCCGAGGTGTGGAATTACAAGATTGCCCTTGGAGTGGTTGCCGCGCTTGGCCTGATTTTCCAGATTGGCCATTTCGCGGAGCATGCATTCCAGTTTGGTGTCTGGGTTCTTGGCGACTGGTCGAACATCTGCGGCCGTGACACTCCCTGGATGTCTCCGTGGGCCATGAACCTCGTGCAGCAGATTGGTCTCGTTGTGGCGCCTTCCGGCGATGCCGCGCGCCGCACGATGCTGGGGATGGAAGTGCTACATCTGATAGGCAACGGTATTTTTCTGACAGCCCTCGTCTGCCTTTATGTGTGCCTGCCTTCGAAATGGGTTCGCTGGGCTTTATACATCGAGACCTTCCACCTCTATGAGCATATCATGCTCACGACCAGCGCCTTCTTTGTCGGAAAACCAATAGGTATGAGCACGCTCTTCGGGGCGGCAAGTGTCGTCGGGAGTCGGGATTTCGCGGTAGGGTTCAGGGTGACCTGGCACTTTGCCATGAACCTTCTGCCGATGCCCTTCGCAATGCTCGGCATCATGGAATATGAGCGCATGAGGAACGCGCTGGCCAGAGTTAGCCCGGCAGACCGTTTCCGTGGGCTACGCCTGGTCTCGTGCCCTAAATTACGTCAGGGCGAAGATCCCGGGGCCCGCACATGAAGATCCGCTGCGGTGGGCTGCACATGTCTGCCCGGTTCACCGGCGCCAAGGCCTGAATCCTGGCGGCATGTCGGCGTGGACCCGCAACGAGCGCACAGCACGTTTCGTGAAAATCGAGGGCACCACCGGTCGTGAGGCATTCGTGAGAATTCACTGAGAAGCGCCGCGCCGTTTTTCGACTTCGCCGCAACAATCTGATGAGAACGCAAACACCGTTTCACGAAATACTTCGTCAATCGAAGGAGCCTTGGTCGTGAAAGAAAAGGCCAGGTCAGGCGAGCCGGACAAGGTGTTTGTGCTCCGTTTCTGGGGAGATCCGGGAAGTCAGCCGGCAACCTGGCGCGGAGAGGTCAAGGAACTGGGCGCAAGCAGGCATTCTGACAGGCCATTCAAGGTTTCGGGCCTGGCGGCAGCATGCAAGGTCATCGCTGAGCAACTGAGAAAATCGATCATGAGGGAATGACGTGATCCCCCTTCCGTTCGACCCGTTTGATCCTCCGGTCCTGTCGCCGCCAAAGATGCTGTGGCGGCCATTTATTCTGTCTCCTGTTGAAGCAAGCTTCGAACGACGTGGTTTCGCTTCGTCATCGAAGGAACGAAGAGCACAGCTCGAAATGATCGGCGAGGCCTTCATCCAAGGCTACAACAAGGGACTCCTTGCCAGGGACGCTGCCGAGGTGCGCCTGGCCAGCAAGGACGTTGACCCTTTCTTACGCGGATTCGCTGTTGAAGGCAGCGCCATGGGCGTGGCGGTCCATGACGCATTCTCCTTACGACGGCCAGTTCTCCCAGAATTGCTGGCCGAGTTTGCTCCTGATTTCACTTATCTGGCCCACGTCGGATGCGGATGGGCTATGGCAAGGCTGCCCTGGCGAAGGGCACCGGTACTGAAAGCACTTGACCCGCTGCTGCGCTGGCTTGCTTTCGACGGGATGGGTTTTCACGATACGTACTTCAAGCCACGTCGCGTCCTGTCATTCTGGCGCAGGGTCGACAGTGGCTATGCGGCGCACGCGTATGACCAGGGCTTGGGACGCGCGCTATGGTTCGTCCGCGGCGGCTCCGTTGAAGATGCCGTTCACACAATCCGGCGATTTCCGTCAACCCGGCAAGGCGACCTTTGGGCCGGTCTTGGTCTCGCCATGGCCTATGCGGGTTGCGCGGACCGGTCCGATTTCAGGATCGCCCTGACTGCAGCACAGCTAAACGGGCGGCATTTCGCGCAAGGTATCGCATTCGCCTGCGAGGCGCGCGCGCGCGCCGGCGTGCCATCTGCAGCGGCCGACCTTGCCGCTCGGACAGTTTGCGACATGTCGGCGCTCGAGCTGTCCAAGCTGGTTCGGACAGCCCGAGAGGATCTCTCCGCGGTCGATCCTGATGTTCCTGACTATGAGGTCTGGCGAGAGCGGGCATCCTCGTCGTTGACCGTCTGTCGACTGGAGGCTGCCGAATGACAAGCCTTCTTCTGCGACATGCAGCGAAAATCGTGACTGTGTCGATAGCTGTGGCGCTCTATCTGGCAGCGTCTCCACGTCAGCTGACGGCAGAAGCATCGGCCGAGCTGGCCGCACCGTTACGATTGTTGCCGACCTATCTCCAGCCAGCGGACACGGGACGACCTTACCGCACAATTCGTGATGTCAATCCTTCGCTCAGGCGCATCGACGCGTGGATCTCGTCAGTAGGTTCAGGAATCGCCCTTGCAGATATACAGGGACGAGGATTGCCGGATGACATATGCCTTGTCGATCCTCGCAACGACAGCGTTACGGTGATGCCTGCTCCGCAAACTGGCGACCGTTTCGTACCATTTGCCCTGGAGCCTCCCGACAGAGGCTTCGATATCCGAACAATTGCCCCGATGGGCTGTCTTCCGGCGGATGCCAACGAAGACGGTCGGATGGACCTCATCGTCTACTACTGGGGCAGAACGCCGGTGATTTTCCTTCGCAACGAGCGCCCGGATCTCGATGCGGGAGGGTTCACGCCCGTCGAGCTGATTGATGCTCCGGAGATATGGAACACGAATGCAGCCATTCTTGCCGACGTTGATGGTGACGGCCATCCGGACCTTGTTGTCGGGAACTACTTTCGCGACGGCGATCGGGTGCTCGATCCCCGGTCGGACAAGCCGGTTGCCATGCAGCACTCCATGTCACGTGCAGAAAACGGCGGGAGAAACCGGCTGTTTCTATGGCAGGGTGCCACCAGCACGTCCGTAGCTTTCCGCGACGCAAGCGCGGCATTCACCGACGAGATGGCAGACGGGTGGACATTGGCACTTGCCGCGCGCGATCTGGATGACGCGTCGCTTTCAGGCGACATGCAGAAGTTTCGCAGCCTGCCCGAGATCTATGTTGCCAACGATTTTGGCAATGACCGGCTTCTCCTGAACCGGTCAACTCCTGGCGAACCGCATTTCGAACTGGTCAAAGGGACCAGAACTCTCGGCGTTCCGCGCTCCAAAGTTCTTGGCCAGGATTCTTTCAAAGGGATGGGCGCCGATTTTGGAGATCTGGTCGGCGACGGCCGCTCGGCGCTTGCAGTAAGCAACATCGCGTCTCCATACGCGCTTCTCGAGAGCAATTTCCTGTTCGTCAACAATGGTGACGACACAGCATGGCTCAGAGGTGTAGCGCCCTACGTCGACCGGAGCACGGAATACGGGACCTGGATCAGCGGCTGGGGCTGGGACATCAAGTTTGCGGACCTGCTGAATTCGGGGCGGCCGGCGATCCTTCAGGCAATTGGCTTCATCAAGGGGACAACGAACCGATGGCCCGTACTTCAGGAGCTTGCCATGGGCAATGACGAGCTTCTGCAGTATCCCGCCGCATGGCCCTGTTTTTCCCAGGGGGATGAACTTTCCGGACGGGATCATGATCGGCTTTTCCTCCCGATGGGCGACGGCAGGTATGCAGACGTCTGGAAGTCTCTCGGGCTGGACTCCGAAACTGTTTCGCGCGGGATCGCGACCGGCGACGTCTACGGCGATGGTCGGCTCTCCGTCGCTATTGCACGGCAATGGAGTCCTTCTGTCTTTCTGAGAAACGTGTCAACGGATGTCGGACAATCGATCGTTGTTGATCTCAGGGTAGCAGGAGCCGTCGGGGGTACAAGACCCGCGATCGGTGCCGAAGCGCGCGTCGTTCTTCCGGATGGACGTATCGTCACTTCGGTCGTGGATGGTGGATCCGGCCATGCCGGAAAGCGTGCGCCAGAAATCCACATCGGCCTTGGCAAGGTGGCCTCCGACGCCCGGTTCGATGTGCAATTCAGATGGCGCGCCCCTGCTGGCCAGCAGACCATGACGATGAAGCTGACGCCCGGGCGGCATCGGCTGGTACTCGGCGATGCGCTGGCCGCTGCCCCGCAGGACAACTCCCGGAATGGAGGTGGCTGATGTCGACCGCAACAACGCCACTGACTGGTCGTCGCGTTGACCGCTTCGAAGCTGTTGCGGAACGCTGGTATTCCGAGAAGCGTCTGGGTGGGCTGTCCCGCTTTGCTTTCGCGATCACTGTCCTGAACATTGTCGGCCACGCCTTCCTTGGGTTTGAGCAGTCGTGGATCACCCCCTTTGTCGCGGTGGGGATAACCTATTCAGTAGATCTGATCGGCGAAACATTGGAAGCGCGCGCTGCCGGTCGCAAACCTCGCTACGCAGGCGAATTCCTGGATCTGGTCAGGTTTCTGCTACCAGCTCACATCAGCGGACTTGCAGTTGGCATGCTATTGTATTCAGCTGATAATCTGGCTGCCGTTGCTTTTGCGGCGAGCGTTGCGGTGGGATCAAAATATGTATTTCGGGTAGCTCAGGGGCAGGATAAGGACGGCAAACCGGTTTCGAGACACTTCCTCAACCCTTCGAATTTCGGCATCACCGTAACGCTGCTGTTGTTCCCCGCAGTGGGAATTGCACCGCCATACCAGTTTTCCGAGAATACGTGGGGTTTCGTGGACTGGCTTCTGCCGCTTGTTATCGTTGGAACCGGAAGTTACCTCAACAGGAAAGCAACGGGCAGGATCCCGTTAATCCTCACCTGGGTGACGGCGTTCGCTGCGCAGGCGATCATTCGTGCAGCCATAAACGGAACACCGATTACATCCGGCCTTGTGCCGATGACGGGCTTTGCCTTCATACTGTTCACTTTCTACATGATCACCGACCCGGCAACGACCCCTGCCAGAACGCGCGGGCAGATTGCTTTCGCTGTTGCGGTCGCCCTTGCCTACGCCGTCTTCATGGAACTCCACGTGGTTTTCGGCCTGTTCTTTGCGCTCACTGTAGTGACTGCCGGACGGGGAGCGTTGCTTGCAATTGCCAATGCTGGCCTCAGGGTACGGTCTGCCGGTCAGAACCGAAGGTCCGCTGCTCTCTCCCCGGGTGAGTGATGAAGCCGCAAACTAGAATAGCCGTCGTCTCGCTCTCCTGCCGGTTTCCCGATTCTGGGAGCCCGACCGGGTTGTGGCAAAATGCAATGGAGGGACGCAGAGCGTTCCGGGCAATCCCTAAGGAGCGATTGAACCTCGAACAGTATGCAGAATGCCTTCTCGGCGAAGCCGACTCGATTGCGCCGGTGATGGCGGGACTCCTTACAGGCTGGGAATTTGACCGCGCTCGATTTCGCGTACCCATGTCAACCTTTGAAGCAACCGACATGGCTCATTGGCTGGCGCTTGAACTTGCCGCTGACGCGATCTGCAAGGCAGGCCTCGACAGACTTGATCGCAGCCGGACGGCGGTGATCGTTGCAAATACGCTGACCGGTGAATTCAGCCGGGCCGCGATGCTCAGGCACCGGCTCCCTTTCCTCGACGCCATGTTGGCAAACGCTGTCCAGATCGAGGGCCTCGAGGCGACTGTCGGATTAAGGCTCAGGCAGGCATTTGGTGCCGAGGTGCGGAAAAAGTTCCCGCCGCCGAACGAAGACAGCCTGGCCGGAGGACTGGCGAACACGATCGCCGGCAGAATTGCCAACCATTTTGACCTGGGTGGTGGCGCATACACAGTCGACGGAGCATGCGCGTCATCTCTTGTTGCGGTCGCGGACGCAGCCAATCTGCTGGCGTCACATCAGGTTGATGCAGTTGTGGTTGGCGGTGTGGATCTCAGTATTGATCCATTCGAGCTCGTCGGATTTTCGCGAAACGGTGCGCTTGCCAAAGGCGATATGCGGGTTTTCGATGCTAACTCGGCAGGCTTCTGGCCAGGAGAGGGAGGAGCGTTCGCCTTAATCGTGCGAGATGGTGACGCACGCCGCGCCGGTTTCGACCGGCTGGCCGTGCTTCGCGGCTGGGGAATTTCTACGGATGGAGCAGGGGGGTTGACCCGGCCATCCAGCGCAGGACAGCTGGTTGCATACAGGAGAGCTTACGAAAGTGCAGACGCAGACCCCGCGGATCTGGCCTTCGTGGAAGCCCATGGCACCGGGACAGCTGTAGGCGATCCAACCGAAATACGAGCTCTGGCCTCGTTGCGTGGCCGGACATCGAACCCGCTCCTCATCGGATCAATCAAGGCAAACATAGGTCACACGAAAGCTGCGGCCGGATTTGCGGGCCTGGCAAAGGCTATCGAAGCATTGCGCCAAGGGGTGCTGCCGCCTCATGTCGGGTGTCGCGATCCGCATCCCGCCTTTGCGGAGGTGGAAAACAGGGTTCAGCCCGCCGTCGTTCCGACGCGGATTGATGGAAGACTCGCCGGCGTGTCGAGTTTCGGGTTCGGTGGAATCAATGCCCATGTCGTCATTGAGCAGGTAGGCAAGCCCGAGAAGGCATCGGTGTCGCTGCGAGCTCCCGCCGCCTTCGATGCAGAGCTGTTTCTCTTTTCAGGAGCCACGCCTGATGAGGTTGCTCGAGATCTCGACGTCCTTTTGGCAAGGGCACCGTCCCTTTCGATATCTGAGCTTTCGGATGCCTCTGCCGCAACTGCAGCTAAAGCAGGGGCAGGTAATATTCGGGCCGCAGTTGTGGCCTCTGAGACCAAGCAACTTGCGGAACGGCTGCTGCATGCAAAATCGTTGCTCGAAAACGGACGATCATCGTTCATACGTGAAGCTGGCGTTCTGGTGGGCAAAAACCATTCTGCCCCGCGAATAGGCTTTGCTTTCCCGGGGCAAGGAGCACCTTCACGACCTGACGGCGGACTTTGGGCGCGGTGCTTCTCTGACGCCGATGCCTTCCGATCGCAAATTCCTCAACGTTGCCAAGTGGATTCCGTCGCAACGGAGGTCGCGCAGCCCACAATAGTCGCTGCGAGCATGGCTGGACTTGCGCTATTGGAGAGACTTAGTGTGGTCGCCGAAATCGGCATCGGTCACAGCCTCGGCGAGATATCCGCGCTTGCCTGGGGCGGTGTAATGGCGAGGCAGACTGCCGTCGAGCTTGCAGCGAAGCGCGGCGCAATAATGGCTGATCATTCCACGGCAGGCGGGAGCATGCTGCGCGTAGCGCTACCCTCAGCCGAGGCCGAGGCGATTTCGGCAACTGTCCTGAACGCTGTTGTGGCGTGTGAGAATGGTCGAAATGAAACGGTGATTGCCGGTCCTCGCGCATCCATAGAAAGCCTCAAACACATCTTTGAGAGTAGCCATATCGATCACACGCTTCTGGCGACCTCGCACGCCTTTCATAGCGCAGACATTTTCGGAGCTTTGAAGCCTTGGCGTGAAGCACTTGCTGAAATAGAGCTTCAGGTTTGTGAGAAGTCGGTGGTGTCGACCGTCATTGGTGAAATCGTCGGCGACGCAACCAATTTGCGATCACTCTTGACAGACCAGCTTGTTCGCCGGGTTCGCTTTGAGGCTGCATTGAAGCAGGTCCGGCTCCATGCTGACATATTAGTTGAAGTCGGACCGGGACAAGGACTTGTGAGGCTGATAGAGGACTGTGGCATCCCAGCCTTGGCTATCGACGCTTTTGGCCAGTCCATCAATCCACTTCTCGTTACACTCGGGGAGCTTCATGCACGCGGACATTGCATCAACTGTGCTCCGCTATTCGCCGAGCGCGCAATCAGGCAATTTGATCCGGCGCCTTCGGCGTTCCTGACCAATCCGTGTGGGTCGGCAGCGGTGCCAGGCGCACAAGGTCCAATCACAAATCCGATGGCTGTCATCAATGTACCCGTGGTCGCAACCGGGGACAGCCTATCTAGAGTTCTGTCCGTCATTTCGACCCTGACGGGGCTTCCGCAGGAAGCAGTTGGCGCCGACGACCGGTTCCTCGAAGCGTTGCATCTGAATTCGCTGTCCGTTTCACGAATAGTGACCGCCGCTGCTAATGCCCTCGGGGTGCGGCCGCCCGCGGTTCCTACTGAGTTTGCCAACGCAACGCCGCGCATACTGGCTAGCGCGCTCGATGAACTGCGCGAGTTTGGCCCAAGCAACGGTGAAGGCGATCGGATCTCGGGAGCCCGTCTTTGGGTAGACACCTACGCAATTCGGTGGGTGGGTGGTTCGTTGTCATCAGATGTCGATACGGCAGCCTGGTCAACAATCCGGCTTTCGGCATCCAGCGATAGTCCCCTTTTGCCAACTTCAACGGAAGCTTGGCTTCTGCATCTTCCGCATCCGTTCTCCCGCACATGCGCCGAGGTGCTGATCAGCGTGACCGCAGAAGCTTCGCGTCGTGGCGTCAGGCACTTCGCCATTGTTCACAAAGGCTCGCCAATCTCGGCCTTTGCACGGTCCTTAGCGCTCGAAGGGGCCTTCCAAACCGTTCGTGTCGTTGATTTCAACGAGAAACTTCACACTGACGAGACGCTGACAAAGGCTCTCAGAGCGTGTGCCGGCCGATATACCGAGCTGCGGGTCGATTCCGACGGATCACTGAAAACTCCGGAGTTTGTTCCGTTAGAACCCGCGACCGACCGGGAATCCGGGGCGGTCGGAGTGGGCGATGTTGCACTGATCGTTGGAGGCGGCCGAGGCATCACCGCCGAGTGCTCGCTGGAACTCGGGAAAAGAGGCGCCGCGTTGATCCTCGTGGGCAGAACAGCTCCCGAGAACAAGGAGGTTTCAGACACTCTCGCTCGAGCCCATAGGCTAGGCATTAACTGCACATACGTGCGTGCGGATGCGTGCGATGCGGTGCAGTTGCGATCCAGGCTTGCTCCGGTATTCAAGACCGTGGGCACGCCGTCGGTTCTCGTACACGCAGCTGCCGTTAACGAGCCGATGCGGATCTCGAATGTAGACGCGGCGACGGCGCGTCGCTGCTTGGCGCCCAAGATCGATGCTTTTGACAACGCCTTGTCTTGCTGCGGATCTTACCTCCGGAGGATCGTGACGTTTGGCTCGCTAATAGGCCGGATCGGGCTCGAGGGAGAAGCCCACTACGCCCTGGCTAACAGCGCGCTGACTGATCGTGCTCTTGCTTGGGCATCTTCGAAAAGGGGACGATCGGCGCTTGCGCTCGAATGGTCAATATGGGGTGGTGTCGGAATGGGCGAGCGTCTCGGCACCATCGATCGCCTGACCACTGCTGGTGTTGACCCAATTTCGGTTGACGACGCTCTAACCGTGTTTAATCGACTCGTTGAGTCGGGTGCTTCGGGGGCTGTCGCAGTTACGAGCCGCTTCGGATTCCCTTACGGCCTGGATTTGGGTTCCACGACCCTGCCATCGCTGCGGTTTGTAGATCGACCCGTACTCCATTACCCCGGCAAGGAGATCGTGCTTGAAACTGAAATTTTGCCAGGGCGGGATCGCTATCTTGACGATCATATCGTCGGCGGCCACCGGGTTTTCCCAGGCGTCATGGCATTGGAGGCCCTAGGTCAAGCAGCCTTGTGCTTGTCGCCGCAAGCGCGCTTGGCGTCTATGGAAAGGATCGTATTCGAACGCGCCATCCATGTGGGCGACTCCGGTGGGGTGACTATACGTCTGGCAGCGGTTAGGGCTGAGGGCAGAATTGAGACGGCGCTCTTCGCAGCTGATGACAATTTCCTGTTTGCCGCTGTTCGTGCAACCTTCAGGTTGGGAACAGGCACTTCGATCGGCTCAAAGTATCAGTCAGACAGTCTTGTTGAAGCGGAAAGTTTCGACGCCGGTCCGCTATATGGCCGGCTGTTCTTTCATTCTGGCCGGTTCCGGCGTGTGGACCGGTTCCTGGCTGTGAACTCGCGATCAATCACAGCAACGCTCACGGACAATGGACCGGATGGATGGTTTGGGTCATACGAAGCGGCCCAAACGATCCTTTGGGATCCGGGCTTGGCAGATGCCTGCATGCACGCCTTGCAGGCTGCCATACCGCACAGAACGGTCCTGCCCGTCTCAATCGATCAAATCGAATTGGTGTCGCACGCTTGTCCGAAAATCATTCGCGCACGGGAACGCAAGGCAAGGCCCGGCTTCTACGTCTTCGACATAGAAGCTGAGACTGCGGAAGGCCAGATCGTGCAACGCTGGACCCGGGCAGCATTTCAATCGATCGGGGAAATGGATGCATCGGATGTGATTGCGTGCGAAGGCCAATTGATCACTCCGTTCTTGGAGCGAGTGGCCAGGGAAACCTTTGGAGACGAGAGCATCAAAATCGCTGTTGTGAGAGATCAGTTGGGTTCACGGCAGGATCGCCGGAATACTGCCCTGTCGATGCTGAAAGTCTCAGGCTGCGTCGATCGGCGGACCGACGGTCGGCCGATAAGAATCGACGGCAAGGGTTCGATCACCATCGCCCACCGCGATAGCGTAACGCTGGCGGTCACAGCCAAAACAATGATCGGATGCGATATTGAAACATCAGATACAGCCGGCCCCGAGTTCGTTGCAGTCGAAGCCTGCAGGAAGATCGACCGTCAGATTTCGCCTGGCCACGTGGCGAAACTCCGCTTTGGTGGATCGCTCCGTGTCGATGACATGCATGTACTAGTGGTGAGCCTGCCGGTTCAAGCAGGCTTCAAAACCGTCGCGCTAGCTCACTCAAGGATGGCCCCTGAATGACCGCGTACACCAATATTCGCGATTCGGCATTGGATTCGCGCAAGCCGTTTGTGTATCGGCACCTCGTAACTTTTGAGGACACAAATGTCGTGGGCAATGTGTATTTCGCCCGACACATATCTTGGCAAGGTCGCTGCCGAGAGTCGTTTCTAAAGGCTTATGCGGCAGGGATTGTAGCCGACTTGAAAGGGAATTTTCGGTTAGTAACACTGCAAGTGTCTTGCGAATACTACGAAGAGCTCCATGCCCTTGACGAAATCGAGGTTCGAATGCGACTCGCTTATCTTCGTCAACACAAGATTGGCCTCGACTTTGATTATATGGTTATCAATGGCGGCGAGAATATTTTAATGGCGAAAGGGTTTCAGGAGATTGGTTGCATGGAGGTAACAAGTCGAGGCCTGCAGGCTGTTACACCACCTGAGGATCTTGCCAGAGCACTCCAGCAGTTCACTCACACTTGACCCGGAGAACTCTGCGCATCGACTTGGCAACGCTGTCAGCGCTCAATGGATGGTGCGGCTCCAAAGCGGCGCTCGATAATATAGTCCATGGCCATGCGTTGGAAGTCGAGTTTTGGATGCTGTTTCCTTACGAGACCCTCGATGCAAAATAGTGCGTAAATTGGCCAAAAGAATTCGGGAGTTCCGTAAACACCATGAGACCTCTGAATTAAATAAAGATTACTTACAAATGTCGTCAGGCTAAACTTTTCAGCTGTTAGACGAGAATAGCTAGAAATTAACTTCGAAACGTCAAAACGGAATTTGTCAATATCGAAAATTTCTGGAACTGATATCGCTGTATTAACTATTATGTTGGCCGCGATGTCTCCCTTTCCAAGTGAGACGCTCAAAAAAAATTCACGAAAGTTCCCCATCGTGGCTGCTTCCATGCGGGAAACTAGTCCGAAATCAAGATACAATAGCTGGGAATATTGGTTCAACTGTAAGTTTCCAGGGTGGATATCACAATGAACAATTCCAAAAAAGAAAATCATTTCAAAAATCGACCGCATGCAATCTTTAATAACTTCATGTTGATTTTCACAATTTGATTGATCGATTGGAGTCAGGTTTGTCTCGAAAGACATAGCAAGTATATTTTTGGATGGTCGGCAAACTACAGTCGGAAATCTAATCCGTTTAGGAAAAAAATTCCAAGACCTAAATATTTCAATATTAAGAGCTTCCTTTTCGAAATCGAGCTGTTCATAAAGTTTGTCCGATATATCTTTTGATAGTTCTTTGATCGGAATCGAGCGAATTTGAGGAACCCTAGCCAAAATGCGCGCGGCTGCGGAGAAGAGCCGTAGGTCCAACCCTATCAGCTGGTCAATTCCAATTTTTTTTAACTTCAGCGCAATCAGGTCCCCCGTTCGTCGATCAGTTGCTAGATGAACTTGAGCAATAGCGCCGGAGGCGATCGGATGCGGCTGTATGTCAAAGATTTCCCTTATCCATGCGTCCTCATCAGCGATAACCAGGGCAAGGGGTTGGTGGCTGCAGCTGGCGCGAAGAGTTGAGAGAAGCGCGATGTCGGTCGCTGAAAAGAGGTCGTGGCGCGTAGATAAAATCTGTGCGATCTTGATCCAGCCGCCACCAAGACTGCGGGCGACGTGGAAGACTGCCGCTCCAAGAGAATACGTCGGCGGCCTGTCTCTGGCCGCCGCATTTCCTAATCGGCTCGTGCCGAAACGTAGGGCTGCGCCCGTGAGCACTATCACGGTATGCGAGGCCCTGCCAAGAACCTGCAGCCCTAACCGCACGCTATTCACTCAAGCTCCCGGTTGGCCGCTGGCTTGGTCGTGCCAAACCGGACTCGGCCCATGCGACCGGCATAGTCGGCCGAAGTAAATTCCGCTTGATCTTTGGCGCATGCCGCAATCGTTGGGCCCGCGTGCTGCATAGCGACCAAGGGAGAAATCTGGCCGTCTCGCTGCGCCGTGATGATGACCTCTCCTTCATAAAAGAAGGGGGCGGCTCTGAAGGAAGTTACCACGCGATCAGTCGGTGGCCTCATCGACCATCGGCCCCCCGCACTCCCGATGTTCATCGGAAAGCCTGGTACTCGCGCAACGCCAGTGTCGACAAAAATCGAATGTCCCTGACCTAGGGGGCGAAGTTCGAAAAGTGGCCAGAATTCAGCCTTGCTTTCGAATGTACCGTTGGTATCATCTTCGAAATGATAAATAGCTTCACCTACTGACTCTCGCGTCGGGGAAAGCGTAACATATAGATCATAGTATCCGGCAAGTGCGCCGTTACCTTTCAGTTTGACTGGCGCCGCGCTGACATTTGCAAAAGCCACAATTCGTGTCGGAACCGGCGCATCGGAAGTCGCATCATCGAGGCGCTCCATGATCGTGTCGGTATTTCCTATAGGGGGATCAAGGGGAATACCGACCAGCGTAACGAATTCGCTGAAGAGCTCCATACCGTCACCCAGCAGGCCAGGTGAGAACTCGATATACTGGTCGGATCGAATGGTGTGTAGATAGTCTTGGCCTCGCGGAAGGCGTCCGCTGGGCGTCGTGCTTGCAGTCTGCTGAGATGGACTACGCGGTTTCCTTTGGCTGGGCATCGGTATCTCCTTCCAATTGAGCGGCAGAAACTTATCTTTATGCTACTTCGCTGGGCTAGCTGGCGGCTCACGGCTGGATCACGATGTGCTTTCATCTAATAGTCGGTGCTGCTGGTATTGGCCGGCGACGCGTTGTCGAGGCTGATATTTCAGGTATCTGGACCAATTTCGCGCAGACAAAGTCAAAAAAAGGAGCGAAGGGGTTACACCGACCAAGACGATACATCACTTCTCAATACAGGATCCCTGCCTCGCTTTGAGCGCAAAACCTATTGCTTGTCTCTCTCCAATCTACGAAACACAGAGGCCAAGCTACCTCAATTAGCTCGTACGGAGACTGTCGAGAGAGCCAAGTTTGTAAATGCAGGTTACAAGTGTGGTTTTTATGGCGAAGAAACCCTTGGGTGAGCCGAAGAGAAGTCGATCTGGCTTCGATCGGCTAGTCACTGCACAGGCCAATCCGGGTTTGAGGCAAATTAATAACGTTAAATACATCAGAAATTCAGGGAGATGGTCAGATGAGAGCTCTTACCTGTCTACTTAGCGTGCTATTTGCTACGATCAGCTTCTCGGTTGGAGAATCTTCTGGACAGGATGCTTTTGCCCCATTTTCATCGCCGTTGGCAGTTCGAGGGGGAGCCATTTTCGGGCAGGCAATCGGTGTGACATCGGTGGTATTTGGGAAAAAACCCGAAGGAAAGCCGGAAGTGATCCTATTTTCGGGACTACTTGAAATCACAAAATCGCCTCTGGTTACCCTCTCGGATGGATCGCATCAGATAGCAGTTCAGTTCGACTCGATTACTCAAGGAGGCGCACGGATTGCGCGCGCGGCAAAGACGACGAAGGGATTCGTCGAGGTCTGGGTAGATCCGAGCAAGGCACTCGATTCAATTGGCATCCTTACCGAGATACCAGAGGCGGAGCACGGACATGAGGCAGCCGAGGGACATGCTAAGCTCTATTTAGCCTTCAAGGCTGGATTGGATTTCTCGGGTCCGGATTTCGGCGAACTCCGAAACACAGAGCCGGTTGAACTCAATGGCCATATCCACAGAGTCCCACCCATTACAAAACCTATAAAGCTCGAAAAAAATATGACGGCGGACGAACTAATCATGTTGATGGATGACGTCGGCGACGCCGACAAATGGGTTGGCGCAAATGACCACCCTATAGCCTTGCTCGATAAGACGGCGTGGCGCGTGCCTGGTTCACACCGTATGTTCATGTCACGACCCTCACGGGGTTTTGCGGCGACAAAATTGATAATGATGTCGACGGACGCATAGATGAGGAGAACGGTGACAACGGAGATGACGACCATGACGGATTTGTCGACGAGGATTCAACATGTCCGTCCTGAAACAGTCAGCTTGGGCTGACCTCCCTCCGAACTTCCATCTGGTGGCGAGTCGCGGGCAGCCTGGGTGAACGGACTGGCGCGAAGGGTCGCGCTGCGGTGTTTTTTTGCTCTTCCGTGGCAGACGGCGATGTCCGGGCGGGACGTAAGCGTCGAAAAGTAGATCGTCCCGAAACCTATCCTCCGCTGATCGCTATGATGACGAACACCTTCGCCCCCGGTTCGAGCGGCGTATCAAGCCTGGCGCGCTCGCCGTCAACGAAGACGTTGATGTGCTTTCTGATCGCCGGCGTCGAGTCGCAGAGCCTGTCGCGCATGCCCGGCCACCGCCGGTCGAACTCATCCATCATCTCGTCAACAGTTGATGCCGGCATCGTCACCGAGCGTGTCGAGCCTGGGAACAGGTCCACCAGCACGCCGGGCAATCGCACCGTGATTGCAACGGTCTGGCTGGGTCGCGTATGACGCGAATCTTTCGGCACAGTCCTTACCCTTCGACCACCATTGTCTCGACCGAGGTGATGACAGGCAGATGCTCGGCGATAGGTGCAAAACTATCGCCCTCGTTGGCGCTGGCAAATACCGTGCCGCTCGATGTGCCGAAATAGACGCCGCCCGGCTCCAGCCGATCCGTCGCCATCGCCTGCCTCAGCACACCGAAATAGGCGTTTTGCTGCGGCAGGCCTTCGCGCAAGTCCTGCCAAGTCTTGCCCGCGTCGCGCGTGCGCCACACCGCTGCCTTCGCATCGGGCATATAGCGGCCCGCCGTATCCCCGTTGAGTGGGATCATGAAGACCGTGTCGGGGTTGCTCGAGTGGGCAGCCACCGGGAAGCCGAAGCTCGACGGCAGACCTTGCTCTATGCTCTGCCAGCTCTTGCCGCCGTCGTCCGAGCGGTACATGCCGCAATGGTTCTGCTGGTAGAGCCGGTCAGGCTTCCCCGCAGCCATGACGAAGTTGTGAACGCACTGGCCGAACTCTGGATAGTTTTCTCCCTCCGGTAGGAAATCGGCACGGGTTCCTTTGTTGCGGGCCTCCCATGTCTTGCCCCGGTCCGACGTATAGAATACGCCGGCCGCCGAGATGCCGATCCACATCTGGTTCTCATCATTCGGGTGAAGCACCATCGAATGAAGGATCAGGCCGGCGTTGCCAGGGCTCCACTGTGGGCGTGACGGGTGTTTTCGCAGCCCTTCAACATGCTGCCAGGTCTCACCGCGATCGTCGGAACGGAACAGGCCGGCAGGCTGCACGCCGGCATAAAGAATGCCGTTGTTCGGCGCGACGCTCCACACCGCTGTGATCGGCTCGGCGCCTCGCTCATAGGCGAGCCCCTTACTCGAATGCGTCCAGCTCTCTCCGAGATCTGTCGATTTCCAGACGGCCGGGCCGAACCATTCATTGCCACCGCCGCCGTAGATCGTGCCTGTCGTCGGGTTGCCGACAAGATGGTTCATCGGCCATGTCGCGCAGAATGGACCTTTGAGACCCCACGATTTGCGCTTGGAATCACTTTCCAGGATGAAGGCACCTTTGCGGGTGCCGATCAGAACGAGCACATTCTTCGCCATGATCAGGTCCTCTTGCCACCGGCGGGTACGCCGGTCGGAGGATGAAAGTTACGCCCTAAAGCAATAACGTCAACTCGCCGGCACAGAGCCTGTTGCCACTTCGCCGCGACTTCAACCAGGCGTCTTTGATAGGTGCCACTTTTTCGCTATCCAATCCGCGATGAGGCGCGTTTGCATAGACCATAAGATCAAGACAGGAAGGCCAGTGCGAGGCTTGGTTGTTTTCCAGTTTGCAACACCTTCTTGAGCGTGGCGGATCCCTGCTTGATGCCCTGCTGCGCCTGCTGCCCGGCGTTCCATTGACGCTGCAACTGGCATTCATCTCGGTCGGGCTCGGAATGGTCCTTGCCCTGGTGCTGGCAATGCTGCGGCTATCGGGCAGCCGCCCGGTCGAGTGGGTCGCTCGTAGTTACATCTTCGCGTTCCGCTCCACTCCTCCCTGCTGGTGCAAATTTTCCTGATCTACTACGGTCTTGGCCAGTTTCCGGCAATTCGGCATAGCGTGCTGTGGCCGGTCCTGCGCCAGCCTTACTGGTGCGCCATAATCGCGCTTGCGCGGAACACGGCCGCCTACGGAAGTGAAATAATCCGCGGTGGCCTGCAGTCCGTGCCGGAGGGGCAGATCGAGGCTGCCCGGGCCTGCGGCATGAGCCGGTTCCTGATATTCCGACGCATCATCCTGCCCCTTGCCGTCCGCCAGGCCCTGCCGGCCTATGGCAATGAAATCATACTGATGGTGAAGGCGACAGCGCTGGCATCGGTGATCACCATGATGGAAGTCACCGGCCTTGCCGCCAAGCTGATTTCCGAAACCTACCGCGCTGTCGAAGTCTTCATTGTCGGGGGAAGCATCTACCTGATCATCAATTACGTCATCACGCGGATCATTCACTTACTGGAATGCTGGCTGACGCCGCATCTTACATCTGTACCGCCAGCCGTCATCGAGAGAGAAGACGCGATATGAGCCTGCAACTGCAGAGAAATCCGATTGTCGATGCCACGGCTCCAGCTGTCCGCATTCGTGATCTGCGAAAAGCCTACGGCGCTTTCGATGTGCTGAAAGGCGTGTCGCTCGACGCTTATGACGGGGATGTTGTTTCAATCCTCGGGTCTTCGGGCTCGGGCAAGTCGACGATGTTGCGGTGCATCAACATGCTTGAAACGCCGACCGGCGGAGAAATCTCCATCGGTGGCGAGACCATCCGGATGAGACAGGTGAAAACCGGCCTGCAGCCAGCTGACCGTAAACAGGTCGATCGCCTCCGCGCACGCGTGGGCATGGTCTTTCAGAGCTTTAACCTATGGTCGCATAAGAAGGTGCTTGAGAACGTCATCGAAGCACCGATCCACGTTCAGGGCCGCACGTGCGCCGAATGCGTAGAGGAGGCAAAGGAGCTTCTGGCCAAGGTCGGTATCGCCGACAAACTTAATCACTATCCGATACATCTTTCCGGCGGGCAGCAGCAGCGTGCCGCAATCGCCCGTGCGCTCGGCCAACGACCCCGTGTCATGCTTTTCGACGAACCGACGTCCGCGCTCGATCCTGAACTTGTCGGCGAGGTCCTGAAAGTGATGCGCGCGCTCGCGGAAGAAGGGCGGACCATGCTCGTGGTCACGCATGAGATGGGCTTCGCGCGGGACGTGTCGAGTAAGGTCGTATTCCTTCACAAAGGAGTTGTCGAAGAGGAGGGGCCGCCTGAAGAGGTCTTCCGCGAGAGTCGATCAGATCGTTTTCGACAGTTCCTGGCTCGGTAGTGCGCCAACATCTGTGAGATTTGATGCTGCGTTGACGGCATCGTGTTACAAAGACCGGAGTTGCCATTGCGCTCCTGGTCCCCCAGACCAAACGCGCTCATATCCTTGTGGTAACACGCGTTCCATCTACCATTTTCGTGGGAAAGACAGAGACATCACCTGCATCGGAAACTAGTCCTCGTCCAGGTCCTTAGGTTCGCCAGGCCATTTGATAGAATACGAAGGAAAGGGGCTGGCGAATCACCCGCTAACGTATTGATTTTGTATAGAAAACGGTGACCCTCCGGGCCAACCACTTGGTCGCCCAGTTTCAGTTGTTGACCGTCAGGACAATTTCCGGAGGTTGCAGATTCGGCTCGGCGTTTGCGTCGATGTTGGGTTCAAAGTAGACCCTCGCGATAGTGTATGGACGGCAGTGTCCCCGGTCGAGATTACCCGCGCGTTTTTGCTCTCGAGTTCATCCAGATAATCGGCCCACCATTGCATCATCTTGACGCGCTCTTCCCAGTGCTCTGCCCGAGCGTAGGCCCGACGAACGTCGTTGCTCTCGATGTGGGCCAGCTGCCGTTCTATGGCGTCCGGATGCCATTTTCCGCATTCGTTTAGCAGAGTTGATGCCGTTGCTCGAAAACCGTGCGCGGTAGCTTCTTCCTTGCTGTAGCCCATACGGCGCAGGGCGGCGTTAAGCGTGTTGTCAGAAATCGGACGCGAACCCGATCGAACACTGGGAAACAGCAGTGCTCCACCACCAGAGATTTCTCTAAGTGAGGTCAGGACACTGACGACCTGACTTGAAAAGGGTACGCGGTGCGGCCGTCGCATCTTCATGCGTCCTCCAGGTATGGTCCACACCCATCTTTCGAAATCGAACTCATCCCACTCGGCGGCGCGCAGCTCGCCAGGTCGGGGAAACAGCAGTGCCATCAGCCTCAGGGCCGCTCGGGTTGTGGGCTGTCCGTCAAATGCATCGATCGCCCTCAGCAAGCCACCCAAAGCCTTTGGATCGGTAATCGCCGCGCGCGGCGTGACGGTCGGACTAATGAGTGCGCCCCTCAGTGAGAACGTCGGATCTGCCTCAGTGCGTGCAGTCGCGATTGCGTATCTAAACACGCTCCCGATGGTGGAGCGTAGTCGTCTCGCCGACTCATATCGACCGCGAACCTCCACGCGACGGAGGGCGTCAAGGACTATGGCCGGATCGATCTCTCGAATGCATTTTTCACCGATTGTCGGATAGGCAAAGTCCAGCAGCCATTTGACCTTGCTGATCGTCCGGTCGGCACGCCCCTCCTTCTTCAGCTTGTCAACATATTCGTTCGCGATTGAACGAAAGGTGTCCTTTACCGAACCGGCCTTGCGCAAACTGCGTTCCTGTGCGGGGTCGATGCCAGTCAGCAGTAGGCGTTTGGCGTCATCCCGGGCTTGGCGTGCCTCGGCGAGGGAAATGAGAGGATAGCCGCCTAGCGCCAGAAGCTTCTGCTTTCCTTCGAATCGATAGGCGAGGCGCCACAGCCGAGATCCGGTGGGTTGCACCCAAAGTTGGAGCCCACCACCGTCAGACAGTTTAACGAGCTTGGAGGCGGGTCTGGCATTTCGGCATCTGACGTCGGATAGGGCCATTGATCGGACCTCATTTTGGCTGTTTGATACCAACAGGATGCCCAATACCAACGGAAATACCATCCCAGCGCGCTCTTGGACCAAGTACGCCCAGATCTCCGCGAAACCCGCCTAGCCACGTCGTTCTCTACGAAAAGATCAGCGATTTCAGTGATTTGCAGAGATGGAAGCGTAGAAGTTTCGGCGAAAAGGAATGTCGGGCGAGGAGGGGATGGTGCCCAGAGGCGGATTCGAACCACCGACACGCGGATTTTCAGTCCGCTGCTCTACCAACTGAGCTATCTGGGCCTGTGCCGGCTAACGGGATCGCCCGCCGGGTTTCACCGGAGCGCCGGGCGGCACCCCTTGAAAGCGCGTGGGTTATAGCATGGGAATTCGGCCTGTCCAGCGCTTAGGTGTCGATTTCGTCGGGAAAGAAAAATCGCCGGAAAACGGCCAATTGCCGCGTGCCCTCACTCTTCGTCTTTGGGCGAGGGGGCCTGCTGCGAGCCTTCGTCTTCTTCCTCTTCGTCGCGGCCGGGGATGACATAGGCGCCTTTCAGCCAGCGATTGAGGTCGATGTCCTTGCAGCGCGCCGAACAGAACGGATAGTACTCGCGCACGGAAGGCTTGCCGCATTCCGGGCAGGGACGCTTTGGCCTGAGCGGCGTTACTTTTTCGTCCGGGCTCATGGCCGCGCGACGTGCCAGTTCTTGTGCGCCTTGAAGCCCTCGCCGGAAAGCAGCGCGACACTCTCGTAAAGCGGCAGGCCGACCACATTGGTGTAGGAGCCGACCATCTTGACGACGAAGGAGCCGGCGAGGCCCTGCACGGCATAGCCGCCGGCCTTGCCGCGCCATTCGCCCGACGCGATATAGGCGTCGATCTCCTCGCGCGGCAGCCGCTTGAAGCGAACTCTCGTCTCCACCAGCCGCTGCCTGAGCTTGCCGCTCGGGGTGATCAGGCAGATGCCGGAATAGACACGGTGCGAGCGGCCGGAAAGCAGACCGAGGCAGTTCACGGCGTCGTCGATCGTCTCGGCCTTGGGCAGGATGCGGCGCCCGACCGCCACCACCGTGTCGGCGGCGAGGATGAAGACCGGCGCATGGTCGTCTTCGCTTTTCAGCGAAGCCAGCGCCTTCTCGGCCTTGTCCTTGGAAAGGCGCTTCGCCAGCGAGCGCGGATGCTCGGCGCGCAGCGGCGTCTCGTCGACATCGGCGGGCAGCACGCGGTCCGGCTCGATGCCGGCCTGCTGCAACAGCTCGATGCGGCGCGGCGAACCCGAGGCAAGCACGAGCTTCTGCAGGTTGCTCATCGCGGTTCGCGCCGGGCTGTTACTTGAAACGGTAGGTAATGCGGCCCTTGGTCAGGTCGTAAGGCGTCATCTCGACCAGGACCTTGTCGCCGGTCAGCACGCGGATACGGTTCTTGCGCATGCGGCCGGCCGTGTGGGCGATGATCTCGTGCTCATTTTCGAGCTTCACGCGGAACATCGCATTGGGCAGCAGTTCCGTGACCACACCTGGAAACTCGAGGACTTCTTCCTTCGGCATTCGATACCTTTGCTTGGATGGAGGTTCCGGCGGCCGGCCGGAATTCGCGGCGGAACCTATATGATAATCGCCTGCTTGTGAACATGCTTAATCCGTCGCGTTTTTTGCCTCTGGAAGCGAAAAACGTCGGCTTATGCGCGCTTTCAGGCGCTCGCGCACATCGCGATAGGCGGCCATTATGTGCTCGCGCGTGCCGCCGGTGTCGGTCGGATCGGGCATCGGCCAGTACTCGACTTCGACGGCGAGCGACCGGGTGAGCTCGAGCGCGGCGTGATGCGCTTCCGGTGCCAGCGTCACGATCAGGTCGAAATAATCGTCTTCCAGCTCGTCCAGCGTCCTCGGCTGCCGCTCGCCGAGCGTAAGGCCTTCTTCGGCAAGCACGGCGTCGACGAAGGGGTCGCGCTCGCCGCTGCGCACGCCGGCCGACGCGACGAAAGTGGTGGCGGGTAGCAGCCGTCGCGCCAATTGCTCGGCCATCGGCGAGCGCACGGCGTTCATGCCGCACAAAAACAGGATCGAATGCGGCAGCCCGGCCAGCACTAGAGCATGATCCCGAAAAGGGGGAACCGGTTTTCGGAGAAGATCATGCTCCGACAAAAGAGCATGATCCCGAAAAGTGGGAACCGGTTTTTGGAGAAGATCATGCTCCAACAAAGAGTTAGATCAGGATGGCGATTCAACGAAACGTCATCCTGATCTAGCCCCGCCAGTGCAGCACACAGACCAGCGTGAACAGCCGGCGCGCCGTATCGAAATCGATCTCGATCTTGCCGGCGAGCCGGTCCTTCAGCGTTTGCGAGCCTTCATTGTGCAGGCCGCGTCGGCCCATGTCGATCGCCTCGATATGGCTGGGCGTCGAGGAGCGGATGGCCTCGTAATAGCTTTCGCAGATCAGGTAATAGTCCTTGACGATGCGCCTGAGTGGCGTCAGCGACAGGATGTGGGTGACCACGTCGGCGCCATCCTGGCGGCTGACGGCAAACACCAGGCGCTGCTCGGCCAGCGACAGCTTCAGCCTGTATGGGCCGGCGCCGCCGTCGTTGACCGGCCGGAAGCTGTTTTCCTCGATCAGGTCGAAGATCGCCACCGCCCGCTCGTGCTCGACATCGGGCGTCGAACGTCCGATCGATTCGTCGAGCTCGACGTCGATCAGCCTGTCGCGGTTTTGGTGGTGGCCGGACATCGCTACATGTTCAGCCTGATCGCCACGGAGCGCGCGTGCGCGTCGAGCCCTTCCGCCTCGGCGAGCGCGATCGCCGCCGGCGCCAGCGCCTTGAGCTGTTCCGGCCCGAGCTTCAGGATCGACGTGCGCTTGACGAAATCGAGCACGGACAAGCCCGAGGAGAAACGCGCCGAGCGCGCCGTCGGCAGCACATGGTTGGAGCCGCCGACATAGTCGCCGATGACTTCCGGCGTGTGGCGGCCGATGAAGACGGCGCCGGCATTGCGCATCCTGGCGAGAAAGTTCTCGGCGTCGTCGAAGGCGAGCTCGACATGCTCGGCCGCGATCCGATCGACCAGCGCCAGCGAGGCTTCGATTGCCGGCACCAGGATGACTGCCCCGAAATCGCGCCAGCTTGCCGCAGCCGTCTCGGCGCGGGGCAGAACTTTGAGCTGGCGTTCGACCGCTTGCTCCACCGCCTTGCCGAAATCGCCATTGTCGGTGATCAGGATCGACTGCGCCGACGCGTCATGCTCGGCTTGCGCCAGCAGATCGGCGGCGATCCAGTCCGGGTCGTTGTCCGCATCCGCGACGACAAGGACTTCCGACGGCCCGGCGATCATGTCGATGCCGACGGTGCCGAACACCTGGCGCTTGGCCGCCGCGACATAGGCGTTTCCCGGCCCGACGATCTTGGCGACCGGCCTGATCGTCTCGGTGCCGTAGGCGAGCGCGGCGACCGCTTGCGCCCCGCCGACGCGGTAGATCTCGGAAACGCCGGCAAGGTCGGCCGCGACCAGAACCAGCGGATTGATGGCGCCGCCCGAGGCCGGCACCACGATCACGATGCGCTCGACGCCGGCGACCTTGGCCGGGACGGCATTCATCAGCACCGAGCTCGGATAGCTGGCCGTGCCGCCGGGCACATAGAGGCCGACCGCCTCGATTGCCGTCCAGCGCGAGCCGAGCTCGACGCCGGCGGCGTCCGTGTACCGGTCGTCCTTCGGCTTCTGCCGCTCGTGATGCGAGCGGATGCGGTCGCGCGCGAATTCGAGCGCCTCGATCGTTGCAGGATTGGCGGCGGCATAAGCCTTGGCGATATCGTCCTTGGAAACGGCGATGCCGAGCCTGCTCAGATCGGCCTTGTCGAATTTCAGCGTGTAGTCGGTGAGCGCCTTGTCGCCCTCGGCGCGCACCCGCGCGATGATGTCGCGCACCACCGCCTCGACATCGGCCGACACCTCCCGCTTGGTGGTGAGGAATGCCGAAAAGCGCTGCTCGAAATCGGCGTCGGTTTGGCTAAGCGTGATGGCCATTGTCTGTGCTCAGGTCCTGTGAACAGGGCGTGAGGTGGCTTCCCAGGAGCCGCCGATATCGGCAAGCCGCGCCTCGATGCACTCGACGTCGAGCATGATCGTGCCGCCTCCGGAAAACACCAGCTCGATGATGCCGGCCGGCTTGCTGATTGCAACGAAGCTGATCGCCAGCAGCGAAAGCACCTCAGCCGGCTTGTCGCGGGCAATGCCGCTGGTCTTGGCGCCGAGCACGCGGTCGAAATGCAAAATACTCTGGCGCCGCTCATTGTGCTGGCGCAGGAAGCCGGATTTCGCCTCCCAGACGAAGCGGTTCATGGTCAGCACAAAGCGTTTGGCCGCCGGCAGGTATTCGAGGTCGGAGACCTTCATCACGGCGTCCTGGACATGGGCCGAGACGATGCTCAGATCCTGGTCGTCGAGCGCGATGAGCTTGAGAGCGGCCATGCGGAATGCGCACCTGAACGTTGACAATTCAAAGTTCTGTTAGAGCATGATCCCGAAAAGTGGAAACCGGTTTTCCGCAAAGATCATGCTCAAACAAAAAGATTAGAGCCTGTTTCGCCCCGATTTGATCGGGACGAACAGGCTCTAGTGGGTCTTTCCGCTCTGCGCAACCGACGCGCGGCCGCACCGGCTCCTTTAGCCCGAAATCCGCTCGATCACCGCGCCGCAGCCGGAGAGCTTCTCTTCCAGCCGCTCGAAGCCGCGGTCGAGGTGATAGACGCGGTTGACCACGGTCTCGCCCTCGGCGGCAAGGCCGGCGATGACCAGCGAAACCGAGGCGCGCAGGTCAGTCGCCATGACCGGCGCGCCCTTGAGCCTGGCGATGCCGTCGACGATCGCCGTCTGGCCCGACAGCGTGATGTGGGCGCCGAGGCGGGCAAGCTCCTGCACATGCATGAAGCGGTTCTCGAAGATCGTCTCGGTGATGCGCGACTTGCCCTTGGCCATCGTCATCAGGCCCATGAACTGCGCCTGCAGGTCGGTCGGGAAGGCGGGGAAGGGCGCGGTCGTCACGTCGACCGGTGCGATGCCGGCGCCGTTGCGCTTGACGCGGATGCCCTCGTTGGTGGGCGTGATCTCCGCGCCGGTCTCGACAAGAACGTCGAGCGCGGTCTGCAACAGGTCGGGTCGCGCGCCTTCGAGCACGACGTCGCCGCCGGTCATCGCCACCGCCATGGCGTAGGTGCCGGTCTCGATGCGGTCGGGAATGACGCGGACCCGTGCCCCCGACAGCGCCTCGACACCCTCGATGGTGATGGTGGAGGTGCCGGCGCCATGGATCTTGGCGCCCATGGCGATCAGGCATTCGGCGAGGTTGACGATCTCCGGCTCGCGGGCGGCGTTTTCGAGCACCGTCTCGCCCTTGGCGAGCGAGGCCGCCATCATCAGCACATGCGTGGCACCGACCGACACTTTCGGGAACACGTAGCGATTGCCGTGGAGACGGCCATTCTTCGTCTTGGCGATGACGTAGCCGTTGTCGACGTCGAGCTCGGCGCCCAGCGCCTGCAGGCCCTCGAGGAACAGGTCGACCGGGCGGGTACCGATGGCGCAGCCGCCGGGCAGCGACACCTTGGCCTCGCCCATGCGGGCAAGCAGCGGGCCGATCACCCAGAAGGAGGCGCGCATCTTCGACACCAGCTCATAAGGAGCGGTGGTGTCGACGATGTTGCGGGCGGAGAAATTGATGGTGCGCGAATAGCCTTTCTGCTGCTTCTCGCGGCGGCCGTTGACCGAATAGTCGACGCCATGATTGCCGAGGATGCGGATCAATTGCTCGACATCGGCCAGATGCGGCACGTTTTCGAGCGTCAGCGTATCGTCGGTGAGCAGCGAGGCGATCATCAGAGGCAGCGCCGCGTTCTTGGCGCCCGAGATCGGAATGCTTCCGGCAAGCTTATTGCCGCCGACAATTCTGATGCGATCCATGGAAAACGTCCCCTCGGCCCGGACGGGCCGGTTTCAATCGGTTGAGTATGCCCGGCTCTAGACTATTGGCCGGTGCGGTTCAAGAAATAGGATTTCCCCATCTGTGGACCAAGTGTGGACAGCCAGTGTGGCTGATTTGGGTTACCTTTTCTGCATTTTTCCAGCAGACGGCAGTCCTTCCGGCTGCTGATCCGGATCGCAGGCGCGCTGCCTGTCAGCGTCGCAAGCGCGCTGCTTGTCAGCGTCGCCGGCGCGCCGGGAGCGCGCCTGCGCCTTGCGTTTCTGCAGGTTGGCGCGCAACGCTTCGGCGAGCCGGTCCTTACGCTCGCCGCCGCCCTTTTTCGGTGGATTTGCCTTGTCGTTCATCGTCCCGTTCCGGCCAGCGGCTAGCCGGCTGTGGTTCAGGCATAGTTAACATTGTGGCGTCGCCATGTCATGAAAACCTGCTTGGAAGCGGCTTTCACAGCCGCGGCAGTCAATACATGTCGCCCAAAACTGCGAAGCGGTTTTGCGACAACGACCTGCGTCGTTTTAAGGTTTTCTTGGCCTTGCGCTTGCCGGTTCGTTATGGCAGAAGCGCCGCCATCGCAGGCTGCGGTAGCTCAGTGGTAGAGCACTCCCTTGGTAAGGGAGAGGTCGAGAGTTCAATCCTCTCTCGCAGCACCATCCTATCCCATTGAAATCACTGAAGTGCTTGGCACTCAAGGCTTCCTGTCCATTCTGGCGTTACAAAAGCCGTAACAAACCGGATGGATCACATGGCAGACCGCTTTCGAAATCTTCCGTTCGACAGGGCAGCAGGTCCGATCTGGTCCCGCGGGTTCACCAAGCATTGCCCGCGAAACAGATCGTCTCATATCGCGCAGGGCAAAGCCCGACGCTGTCGGCGTCGTCGCGTTGTTAGCGGTGGTGTGCGCAAGTCCAACGATGACCACCCTTATGCTGGGTCGTCGCCGCCCGTGAGTATTTTTCAAAGCGGGAGAATCTTGGCCCTCGATGACACGCCGAAAGAGCGTTGATCGCTCGACTCACGATCCGGAACTCGGCCGGCTTCGGCCGGCATTGATTGCGGCTCGGTCATCGCCTCAGCCCGGCCATGAAAGTCTTTACCCGTGCGGGGTCGACCTGGTTCCACCAGACGCCGTCATGCTTCAGGGCACTTGCGATGATGACACCGTCAACGATGCCAAGGATGTCGTCGGCGTTGTCGGGCGTCACGCCGCTGCCGACCAGGGTCGGGAGTCCGGCGGCCTCCTTGATCATGCGGATGTAGCTCAGATCCGCAGCATGCCCGGTGCGCTGACCCGTCGCGATGATGGCGTCGGCGTCGAAGAAGACCAGATCCTTGACCAATTCCTCTACAGGGCGGTCACCAACGATGGCGTGCGCGCCGTGTTTGACATGAGCATCGGCGAAGATGCGGATGCCGTTGGCGCGCAGTCGGGCGCGGTAGCGTGCTGCGCGGCCCGACTCGCCCTCGACAAAGCCCTCATTGGCGACATAGGCATTGGCCCACTGGTTAATGCGGACGAAGCCCGCGCCAGCGGCACTGGCGATCGCAAGCGCCGGGATCGCGGCATTGGCTAGCACATTGATGCCGATCGGCTTGCCGAATTCGCGGCGAATACGGTCCGAGATCACCGCCATATAGGCTGCTGTCTCCGGTCCGATATCGTCAGGTTTGGCGAAGGGAATGTCGCCATGGTTCTCGACGATCACGCCGTCGCATCCGCCACCGAGATAGGCGCGCGCATCCTCGAGCCCTCGCTGATAGATGGCCTCTACAGCCTCGCCGTCATAGCGTGGCGCGCCAGGAAGCGGCGCAAGATGAACGACGCCGATCACCACCTTGCTGCGGCCGAAAAGCTGGACGAGTGCGTCGCCGCCTGATTGTCCGATCGGACGTGAGGGCTGGGTCATGAGAACTCCGTTTGATCGACGAGCGCCGCCATTTCAGACGCGGAGGGACAGGATAACAATGTGCCCGGCCGTGTCACCGCGATTGCTGCGGCCGCGAGCGCGAACTTCAGCGCCGAGATAACCGGCATGCCCCTGGCGAGCCCGCCGGCCAGACAGCCGCAGAACACATCGCCGGCACCACTCGTGTCGAGCGCCTCGACGTGTGGGGCTGGCAAACGCAGTGTTCCTGGCTGGTCCGGGCCAAGCACAAGACAACCCTTGGCGCCGAGCGTGATCACGACTGTCACGGCGCCTTTGGTGGCCAGCGCGCCGGCCGCCGCCGCCATATCCATCTGACCAGTCAGTGCTTTCGCTTCGGATTGATTCACCACCAACATGTCTGCCAAGCCGAAGTCAGGCAGAGCGGCCTTATCGATAGGGCTGGCGTTCAGAATGGTGCGCGTGCCTTTTTCCCGAGCCGCTCTCAGGCAGGCGTTGGTAGCGGCGCCTCGCAGGTTTCCTTGGCAGACAAGGATGTCGCCCGGCCTAATCCGGCGCCCAAGTGCGGTTTGCGTGATCGGATCGAATGCTTCGCTGCAGGCGACGCCGCTGACGATGAAGTTCTCGCCGCCAGCATCGATGACGATGGTCGAGCGATCGCTTGGCAGGTCGAATTCGCTCGCCCGCACGTCCGACAGCTCCATGTCGAGCCGGCTCCTGATCCATGCGCCTGCCGGATCCTTGCCGAGCGCCGTCCATAGCGTCACCGCCGCGCCTGTGCGGGCTGCCCCCACCGCCTGGTTCGCGCCCTTGCCGCCGAGGCCATCGGCATAAGCGGTGGCGTTCAACGTCTCGCCGGCTGTAGGGAAGCGGCCGAGGCGAAACGTCGTGTCGACACAGGCGTTGCCCACGACGTGGACGTGCATCGCTCAATTCCCGCCGGTTGCCCAGCCAAGCATCTGTTCGAACAGGGTCTTGTAGCCTTCCCAGGCGATGAACTCCGGTGGCAGCCAATGCGGCCCGACATCGGACGTCCAGGCCACGGTGCGGCCCTTGCCGTAGTGGCCGGTGACGAGCAGCGGCAGTGACCCATATTCCGACGACACGGTTGCCAGAACTTCCGCCCCGTCTTTCAGCGTCACCTCGTTGAAGCCGAGCAGCATTGGCCAGTCCGCACCGAGACCGTTCAGGATGGGATGGCTCGACGGACCTTTCAGCGCGGGCGCAAAGCCTTCTGGAACCTCGACGCGGTCATCGACCGCGAGGCAGTTCACCGGCAGCACTTCCTCGACCGGCGTCTTGCGGTAGCGCGCGCCGCCGTTGATACCCTGGAAACTGTAGTAGCCGCCGAACATCAAAAGCCCGCCGCCGCCGCCCACGTAGTCGCGCAGCAGACGCAAGCGGTTCGGCGTTCGCTTCGAGTGAACCCAGGTGTCTGGATGCAAAAGCAGCGTGTTGGCGCCGATGTCGGAGAGCACGACCGCGTCATATACGGAGAGGGCTTCCATCGTTTGCGGAAAGGTGCGCTGCGCCTCGTGCGCCGGCATGAAGGTGACGTCGAAATCGGTCGCTTTCAGCGCCGTCAGCAATTCGTCCGCGCCGGTATGGTAAGTGACCGTCGGGAACTGGTCGAAGCCCTTGATATGGGTCGCCGTCGAGACCCAGGATTCACCAGCCAACAGGATCTTTTTCTTGGACATTTTAAACTCCGCAGTAGGTGTTGGCTGCCATATAGCTGGGTCGCCGTAAGTCTGGGCCGTTCAATTCTGCCGCGCGAACACGGCCTTAGGATTGGCGATCAGCATGCGGTCGATCGCTGGCTGCTCGAGACCATGCCGTTTCAGACGCGGTATGAAGTGCTTCAGGATATAGCCGTAGCCGAAGCCGCCGAAGCGGGTCAGCATGATCTTGAGGAACACATCCTGGGAGAGCAGCAGGCGGTCGCCGAAGCCCGCTTCGACAAGCGCCGCGATCGCTCGCGCATTCTCTTCATCGGAGGGCGATTGCGCGTCCTGATCGGCATAATAGTAGTCCATGCCGATCATGTCGTATTCGAGGAACGCGCCGCGCCGGGCGAGGCTTGTCTGGTAGTCCAGATCGTCGTGGCTGGGATTCATGTGGCAGAGCACGGTGTGACGAAGATCGGCGCCCTCGGCCTCCACGACATCGAGCACGTCGTGCGCCAGGCGTTCCCAGCCCGGCAGATGGATCGACAGCGGCACGCCCGTGATGCGCGACGCTCGGGCGGAAGCTCTCAGCGACTTTCGTTCCTCGGCGGTGAAGTCCTTGCTGACGCCGACCTCGCCGATCAGGCCGGCCATGATGGGCGGCTGCGTCTTGCTGCCGCCGACATCGTTGACAATGAACTCGGTCACCGCGTCGACGTCCATCGCCTTGAGCCATTCGGGATGGGTGTGCTCGAGATAGAAGCCGGTGCCCATGACGATCTTCAGGCCGGACATGCGGCTGATGCGGGCAAGCTTTTCCGGCTCGCGGCCGATACCGATATTGGTCGCGTCGACGACGGTGTGCCCCCCCAGTGCGCGATAGCGCTGCAACTCCGACAACGCCAGGTCGCTGTCGTCGAGCGAAACGTTGTCGCGGTTCACGTAAGGGTTCATGCGCAGTTCGCCGATAATCTCGATGTTCACCGGCTGCTCGGCGAGCGCCATGTCGTCCGGATGGCAAGGACATTTCCAGGTGCGCGCGCCGTCGAGCAAGATGTGCTCGTGCATCAGGGTAATCCCCATCTCGTCGACAGGAATGGGGCCGAGCACGGTCATGACATGGCCGGTCTCGACCCCGATCTCCGGCCGTTGCTTGTGCGGCGCGTTATCGAAGAGATTGTTCATGAGTTCAACGGCTTCGCACGGCGCCGCGGAACAAGCGGAAATTCAGCCAGATGGCGATCAGGATAATCGTTCCGGTTACGATCGGCGTCAGGAAAGGCGACAGATGCGCCAGGATGAGGCCGTTGCCGATGACGGCCACGGTAAGCGCCCCGAGCACCGTGCCGATGATCGTTCCGCGGCCGCCGAAGAGACTGGTGCCGCCAAGCACGACGGCTGCAATCACCTCTAGCTCGAAGCCTTGCCCGGCATTCGAGGACCCGGATCCGAGACGGGCAGCAATGATGATACCCGCAAGCGCCGCCGCGGTGGCGGAAATCACATAAACGAAAAGCGTCATCAGCTGCGTGTTAACGCCGGCGCGCCTCACCGCTTCGGCGTTGGCGCCGATGCCCGTCACGTAGCGGCCGAACGGCGTCTCGTTGAAGGCCAGATAGGCGATCGCGAGGATCGCCAGCGCGATCAGCGCCGGCACCGGCACACCGACGAACCAGGCGCGGCCTATGACCGTGAAAGAGCTTCCCGGGTCGACGGGGATGGAATAGCCGCCGGTGATGAGCAGCGCCACGCCCCGGATCACCGAAAGCCCAGCAAGCGTGACGATGAAGGCCGGGATGCCCTCATAAGCCACAAAATAACCCTGAACCGCGCCGAGCAGAGCTCCCAGCGCAAGCATGCCGAGGATGACCGCCGGCCACGGAAAGCCAAACTGCAGAAGTGTCGCCGACAGCGTTGCCACCAGGGCCAGCACGGAGCCGACTGAAAGATCGATGCCGCCCGTGGTGATGACGAAGGTCATCGCCGCGGCAACGATCAGAAGCGGCGCCGACTGTCGCAGGATGTTCAACAGATTTGGCGATGTCAGAAAGGCGTTCGTCGCCACCGAGAAGACGATGCAAACGACAAGAAAGAACAGTGCAATCGACACGACACTGCCGTTGGCGAGCATCGCTTCTCGCCATGTGCCTTCGCGCACCTTTCGCGACTGAGCGGAGTGAGTTGCTTCGCTCATGTCGCCGCTCCATCGCGATATCGACTGGCAGCGGAACGAGCATTGAACTTGCGGCCAACGATCAGGTTGACGACGTCCTCGATATTGGTTTCGCCGATCAGCCGCTCGGCGACGTTCCGTCCTTCATACATGACCTGGATGCGGTCGCAGACGAGGAACAGATCCTGGAGGCGGTGGGTGATCAGAATGACGCTGACACCTCGGGCGCTCACGGTGCGGATCAGGTCCAGCACGGCCTCAACCTCGGCGACGGCAAGCGCTGCCGTCGGCTCATCCATAATCAGCACCGACGGCTCGAAAGAGGCGGCGCGCCCGATCGCGATCGACTGTCGCTGCCCGCCGGACAGGTTTTCGACCTTGAGCCGCGTGTCGGCGATAACGATGCCGAGGCGGTCGAGCATCTGGCGCGTTTGCTCGTGCATGCGCTTCTTGTCGAGAAAGGAGATGCCGGCGATGTGGCGGCGCGGCTCGCGGCCGAGAAAGAGGTTGCCGGCGACGTCGATGGTGTCGCAGAGCGACAGGTCCTGATAGACCATCTCGACTCGTGCTGCACGCGAGTCCGCCGGCGAGTTGAAGGTCACCGGCATTCCGTCGATCTCGATCGTGCCGGCGTCGGGGATAACTGCTCCCGACAGCACCTTGCTCAACGTTGATTTTCCCGCGCCATTGTCGCCGACGAGGCCCAGGACCTCGCCCGGCTTCAGCGTCAGGGACACGTCGTCGAGCGTTTGGATGGCGTTGTAGCGCTTTGAGATGCCGCTCATCCGCACCCGATAGGTCTCGCCACTGCTCATCTTGGATCCACGGAATAGCAAAGAGACCGCGGCATTGCCTTGAGCGCCGCCGCGGGTCGATCTTCGGTGCAGTTTACTTGAACATCGCGCGGTATTGGTCGACGTTCTTCTTGGTCACGATCGTCACCGGAATGTTGATGATCGGATCGACCTTTTCGCCCTTCTTGAGCTTGGTCAGCGCTTCGACCGCCGCCTTGCCCTCGCCGGCCGGATCCTGCTGGACAACCGCCACCACCCAACCATCGTCGATGCCCTGAACCGCCTGCTTGGTCAGGTCCCAACCGAACACCTTGACGTCGCCGGTGCGGCCCTGGCTGGTTACGGCGGAAACAGCACCCAGCAACGCCGGCTCGCCGGTCGCATAGAGCGTCGTCATGTCCGGGTTGGCGGTCATCAAATTCTCCGAAGCACTTAACGCGGTCTCCTGAACGTTCTGGCCGTCGACCGTGTCGAGGAAGGTGATCGCCTCGCCGCTGTCGGAGACGGCCTTCTTGAAGCCGTCGAGCCGCTGGTTCTGGATGAAAGAATTTAGCGCGCCGATGATGCCGATCTTGGCTTTGCCGCCCATCTCGGTCTTCACATAATCGGCGTAGAATTTGCCGATATCCTCGCCGGCTTTGGTGTTGTCGACACCGATGAACGAAACGTTGTCGCCGTTAGGGATCTGCGCGTCGATAGCGACCACGGGAATGCCGGCCGCCTTGGCGGCGGTGATGGCTGGCTTGACGCCGTTCACGTCGATGGCGACCAGAATGATGCCGTCGACCTTTTGTGTGATGTAAGTCTCGATCGCGTCATTTTGCGCGCTCGGGACGTTGTTGGCATTGAAGATGACCAGCTTGGCGCCGGCAGCATCGGCCGCCTTCTGTGCGCCCTCGTTGATCTGGTTGAAGAACAGGGCCTGCTGGTTGATGTTGACGAGAGCGAACGTGTCGGCGAGAGCCGATCCCACGGCTGTCGAGCCGATGGCAATGACGGCCGCGCAACCGACTAAAAGTTTGAACAGACGCATTTGCGATTCCCCTTGCTTGCGGGCCATCCTCATTTGGCTGGTCCCATTGGTGCTACAGGCACGAGGCAACAATTCAAGAGACTTGAATATTTGTCAATGCGTTTGAATAACCGAAACTCGATCAGAAGGTCGCCGGCGTGTTGACCCAGAAAATGCTCGCGCGCTCCTTGCCGACGTTGCGGTAGTGATGCGGCAACTCCGACCTGAACACGAACGCGTCGCCTGCAGTGAGGTCATGGATCTTCCCATCGACGATCAGCTCGATCCGGCCCGCGAGCACATAGCCGACTTCCTCACCGACATGCTGGATCGGACCTTCGCTCTCGCCGTCTGGCTCGATGTGGTGGATGTTGCACTGGAGCAGGTGACCGGACGAATACGGAATGACGCGTTCTAGCGAGATGCCATCGCCGCGCCTCAGCGCGTCCAGTGTGATCAACGGTCGCGCACCAGCTCGGAAGACGATCGCCTCGTCATCATCGACCTCCTCGAACATCCAGCCGATATTGGTGTCCAGAACCTCGACCAGGCGGTGAAGCATGGGCAGCGATGGCGAAGCTTTGCCGTTCTCGATCTTGGACAAAAGGCTTTCAGAGCAGTTCGCAGCAATGGCCAGCGTCTTTAGGGTCATGCCACGCGTTTGGCGGGCGAGGCGCAACCGCGTTCCAAGCCGTGCCGCATTTACGGTGCCGCCCATTTCGGATTCTGGCCGTCGCCGATCGATTTTGTTCATCCGTTCGCCAAGCGTTCAAACGTCAAGAGAGGACTTTCGCGCGAGCAAAAGACAGCGGCGGCCGATTTGCAAGCGATGATCCGTCAATTTCGAATATGAAATGGCTCAACGCTGATTCCAACACCACCGTCCGCTCCATATCGAGCCGATGCTGTTGAGAGCGTTGTGAATGGTCCAGATGACGTCGATTCCAACACGCGTTCCTGATTGCGCAAGGAATAGGCGCCTTTGAAAATGTCGATGGATAAGTGAGGCCGTTTCGATCCGTATCGTGCGGTAGCCTGCGCCTGTGCCTGCTCCTACCCATCATGGAGTAGAACGGCATTTTCCTCGCGGAAGCCGAAAAATGAAACCTAGTTCCTTATCTCTATAGATTTTATCCAATATCGTCTGCCCCGGTTTGGAAATGGCCTGTTGCGCTTACAGGAACTGGGAGATTGACGGCGTGGCACGATTATCGGTTCTCGGCATATCGGGCGGCGTAAGCACGCCGTCCCGCACCACCGCGGTGGTGAACGCGCTGGTCAAGGCGGTTGCGTTTCGGGTGCCGGCCGACACCGGTCTGATCGAAATCACTGAGGCAGCGCCGTCGCTTTTCGCTGGGCTCTCCCGCAGCGCGCTCGGCGCTTCTGGCGAAGCGATCATCCAGCGAGTCGAGAAGGCCGACCTGCTCGTGGTCGGAACGCCCGTTTATCGGGCTTCCTACACCGGTGCCCTCAAGCACCTGTTCGACCTCGTCGACTATCGCGCGCTGGGCGGCAAGACTGTGCTTCTCGGGGCAACCGGCGGCAGCCCTTACCATGGCCTGGTGCTCGAACATCAACTCCGGCCGTTGTTCGGCTTTTTCGGCGCCGTCACCGTGCCGACCGGCGTCTATGGCTCGCCTGACGACTTCGTCGGCGCAGAACTTGTCGGCCCGTCGATACGGGACCGTATTTCACGGGCCGCTTTCGAAGCGGTCTCACTGCTCAACTCCAGTCATGCAGACGCTGCCGTCAGCGCGCGCGTCGGCTGAAACAATCAGAAGGGGACAACAATATGAGCTCGCATTCCGACGCCATCAAATTCGCCTACTGGGTGCCGAATGTCTCCGGCGGGCTGGTCATCTCCAACATCGAGCAGCGAACGGGCTGGGACATCGACTACAACCGCAAGCTCGCCCAGATCGCCGAGGCCAACGGCTTCGACTATGCGTTGAGCCAGATACGGTTCACGGCCGGCTACGGCGCCGACAATCAGCACGAATCCGTCTCGTTCAGTCATGCCTTGCTAGCCGCGACTACGACGCTGAAAGTCATCGCGGCGATCCTGCCCGGGCCGTGGAATCCTGCGCTGGCGGCCAAGCAGATCGCGACCATCAACCACCTGACCAACGGCCGCGTCGCCGTCAATGTCGTCAGCGGCTGGTTCCGTGGCGAGTTCGCCGCCATTGGCGAGCTCTGGCTCGACCATGACGAGCGCTATCGCCGGTCGGAGGAATTTATCCGCGCGCTGCGTGGCATTTGGACCGAAGACAGTTTCACTCTGAAGGGCGATTTCTACCGCTTCACCAACTATTCGATGAAGCCCAAGCCGATCGAGCCCTTGCCCGAGATTTTCCAAGGCGGCTCGTCGCGCGCCGCGCGCGACATGGCTTCGCGGGTCTCGGACTGGTATTTCACCAACGGCAACACGCCGGAGGAGATCCGGAAGCAGGTCGACGACATCCGCGCCAAGGCGAAAGCCAACGGCCACAAGGTCAGGATCGGCGTCAACGCGTTCGCCATCGCCCGAGACAGCGAGCAGGAAGCGCGCGCCGTGCTCGACGAGATCATTGCCAAGGCCAATCCCGAGGCGGTCCAGGGTTTTGCCGACCAGGTCAAGAATGCCGGCAAGGCCTCGCCGGAAGGCGAAGGCAATTGGGCGAAATCCTCCTTCGAGGATCTGGTGCAATACAATGACGGCTTCCGCAGCAATCTCATTGGCACGCCGGAACAGATCGCTGAACGCATCCTGAAGCTCAAGGACACCGGCGCCGACCTGATACTGCTCGGCTTCCTGCATTTCCAGGAAGAGGTCGAGTTCTTCGGCAAGCGCGTCATCCCGCTGGTGCGCGAACTGGAAGCGGCTCGCGACAGGGAGCTTGTCGCCGCGGAATAGGTCAGGCGCGGCCCACGGCCGCTGCCGGCTCTCCTTCAAAAATCAGGGACGTTTCATGATTGGTGCTTCCTTGGGAGCCGCCGCATACGAGCGCGCGCCCGAAATTTCCGGCATTCTTGCTGGTGCTGGTTCCGTTGAGGACACGCGCCCGGCGCTCCTGTCGGCAAAGGCTGATGCCATCCTGACCCTGAGCGGGATCGGCATTGCCTTTGGCGGCGTCAAGGCGCTGAGCGACGTCGGCCTCGAGGTCAAAAGCGGTGAGATCCGCGCGGTGATCGGCCCTAACGGCGCCGGCAAGTCCTCGCTGATCAACATCATTAGCGGCCTCTATCACGCCGACCACGGCAAGATCGCGATCGATGGCCAGTCCTTCTCCCGGGTGCCGGCGAGCCATCTGGCACGGCTGGGCGTTGCGCGAACCTTCCAGAACCTGGCGCTGTTCGGCGGTCTCTCTGTGCGCGACAACATCGCGTCTGGCCGCGTCCATACCCGTCGCGCCAGTTTCGTCGAACACATTGCCAGATTGCCACGCGCCCGGCGCGAAGACGCCGCGATCGCGGAAAAGGTCGATCAGACAATCGCATTCCTGCATCTCGAGGCCGTCGCCGACCGCCTGGTCGCGACGCTGCCCTACGGCCTGCAGAAGCGGGTCGAACTGGCCCGCGCCTTGGTAGCCGAGCCAAAGATTCTGCTGCTCGACGAGCCGATGGCCGGCATGACTGCGACCGAGAAAGCCGAGATGGCCGGCTTCGTGCGCGCCGCGCGCGACCGACACGGCGTCACTATCATCCTGATAGAGCACGATATCGGCGTGGTCATGGGACTCTCTGACCGGGTCGCCGTGCTCGACTACGGCCGCAAGATTGCCGACGGGGCGCCAGCCGAGGTCAGGGCCGATCCGGCGGTGATCCGGGCTTACATCGGCACCGCCGAGGCCGAGGATGGCGAGGGCATCTGATGAGCTACTATGATTTCCTCTTCGCCATCGAAGTGCTGGTCGGCGGCTTGCTCTCGGGCGTCATGTATTCGCTCGTCGCCATCGGGTTCGTGCTGATCTACAAGACCTCGGGCGTCCTGAACTTCGCGCAAGGGTCGATGGTGCTGTTCGCGGCACTCACCTTTGTCAGTCTCGTCGAACGCGGCATCCCCTTTGCGCTCTCGCTTCTCATCACCTTCGCGGTCATGGTTGCGCTGGGCTTCACCATCGAGCGAACCGTGCTCAGGCCGCTGGTCAATCGCTCGCCTATGACGCTGTTCATGGCCACGCTCGGTCTTTCCTACATCATCGAGGGCGCTGCCCAGTTGGCCTGGGGCACGCAGGTGCACGGGCTCGACCTCGGCATCGACGACACGCCTTTCGAGGTCGGCGGCATCCTGATCTCGTCGTTCGATCTTCTCGCCGCGGGTATTGCCGCAGCAATGGTGGCCGGCTTGAGCGCATTCTTCTACTGGACCCGGATCGGGCTGGCGTTCCGCGCTGTCGCCGACGACCAGTTTGCAGCACTTGCCGTCGGGCTGCGGCTAACCCGGATATGGGGAACGGTGTGGACGGCTGCGGGGTTCGTGGCGCTGGTCGCAGGGCTGCTGTGGGGCGCGCGTCTTGGTGTCCAGTTCTCGCTGTCGCTGATCGTGCTGAAGGCGCTGCCGGTGCTGGTGCTTGGCGGCTTCGATTCCATCCTCGGCGCAATCGTCGGCGGCCTCATCGTCGGCGCCAGCGAAAAGCTCGCAGAGGTCTATCTCGGCCCGTTTGTCGGCGGCGGCATCGAAGGCTGGTTCGCCTATGCGCTGGCACTGGTCGTGCTGCTGGTGCGCCCCTCGGGCCTGTTTGGCCAGAAAACCATCGAAAGGGTCTGACCGATGGCCGTGCAAGCGCTCGATGCCGCAAGGCTTCCAATCCACTGGCAGAAATTAGCTCTGCCAGCCGCGTTGATTGCCGTGGCCTACGGCCTGATCCCCGCCTACGCGTCGAGCTATCTGGTCGAGGCAATCCTGCTGCCGTTCCTGGCGCTCAGCCTGGCGGCGGTCGGCCTTAACCTCTTGACCGGCTACTGCGGGCAGCTTTCGCTTGGCTCCTCCGCGTTCATGGCGGTCGGCGCTTTCGCCGCCTATAATTTCAACCTGCGGGTCGAAGGACTGCCGCTGGCTGCGACCATGATCCTGGCCGGGATCTCGGCCGCTGGCATCGGCGTCGTGTTCGGCTTGCCGAGCCTGCGACTGCGCGGCTTCTATCTCGCCGTCTCGACGCTCGCCGCCCAGTTCTTCGTGCAATGGGCGTTGACCAAGTTCGGCTGGTTTTCCAACGACAACCCGTCCGGGGTGATTTCGGCGCCGCATCTCACCGTCGCCGGATTTTCGCTCGACAGCGCGAGCGGCCGCTACCTGCTTTCGGTCACCACGGTCATTGGGCTGACGGCTGTCGTCTGGCGTCTCGTCAACAGCGCGACCGGTCGCAACTTCATCGCCGTGCGCGACAATGAAACAGCGGCGCGCGTGATCGGTGTTCCGGTGCTGCGGACCAAACTGCTGGCCTTCGCCATCTCGTCCTTCATCATCGGCGTCGCCGGCGTGCTGTGGGCTTTCACCTATCTGCGCACCGTCGAGCCGGCCGGCTTCAATCTCGACCGCTCGTTCCAGATCCTGTTCATCATCATCATCGGCGGGCTGGCCTCGATACGCGGCGCCTTTCTGGGCGCGGCCTTCATCGTCGTCTTCCCACTCTTTCTGTCCCGGCTCGGCGCCTTCGTGTTCGGCGGCCTGTTCGATTCGGGCGTGCTCGACATGAGCCAGCGCATCGTGCTCGGCGCACTCATCATCATCTTCCTCATCGCGGAGCCGAACGGGCTGTCGGCCCTCTTCGACCGCCTGAGACGACGGATCGGCTCAAGGTCCAGCTGAGCGCCGCTCGACATCCTCACGGACCACAACCTCAGGAGACGCAACCCATGACTTTCTTCAGTCATCTACGAAAAGCGGCGATCGCCACAGCCTTCGTGCTCGGCGCGACGGCGGTTCACGCCGACGAACAGTATTTTCCCCTGCAGAGCTACCGCGTCGGCCCCTATGCCGCCGGCGGCACCGGTTTCTTCGGCGGTTTCATCGACTACCTCAATCTGATCAACATCCGCGACGGCGGCGTCAACGGCGTGAAGCTGACCTGGAGCGAGGGCGAGACGCAGTATGAGGTCGAGAAGGGCGTCGAGGTCTATGAGCGACTGAAGAGCAATCCCGGCATCGCCGCCTGGAACCCGCTCTCGGTCGGCATCGCCTATGCCATGATCGATCGCATCACCGACGACAGGGTGCCGCTGATCACTATCAACCACGGCCGCACCGACACCACGGACGGTCGCGTGTTCCCCTACGTCTTCCCGCTGCTTCTCAATCCCTACAGCGAGACTTCCGGAATCGTGAACTACATCGCCTCCAAAGAAGGCGGCCTCGACAAGCTCAAGGGCAAGAAGATCGTGGTGCTCTATCACGGCTCGCCCTATGGCAAGGAGACGATCCCGATCTATGAGCTGCTGTCGCAGAAATACGGCTTCGAGCTGTCGCAGATCGAGGTTCCGCATCCGGGCAACGAGCAGCAGGCGCAATGGCTCACGATCCGGCGCGAGCATCCGGATTATGTGGTGTTGCGCGGCTGGGGCGTGATGAACCCCGTCGCCTTGAAGACCGCGCAGAAGACCGGCTTCCCCGCCGATCACATCATCGGCAATGTCTGGTCCAATTCGGAAGAGGACGTCATCCCCGCCGGCGATGCCGCCAAGGGCTATACGGCGATCACCACCCAAGCGTCGGGCGAGCAGTATCCGGTGGTCCAGGAGATCGTCAAAACGGTCTACGGCGCCGGCAAGGGCAATCTCGAGGACAAGAGCCGCATCGGCTCGGTCTACCACAATCTCGGCATCGTCAATGGCATCCTCAATGTCGAAGCGGTCCGCATCGCGCAGGCGAAGTTCGGCAATCGCACGCTGACGGGCGACGAAGTGCGCTGGGGCTTCGAGCACCTCAAGCTCGATCCGGCGCGCGTTGAGGCGCTCGGCGCCAAGGACCTGTTCCACTCGATCAACGTCTCCTGGGACAATCACGAGGGTGACGGCTACGTGACCTTCCAGCAGTGGGACGGCAAGAAGTGGAACGTCGTTTCCGACTGGATCGCACCCGACTGGAAGCTGCTGCGCCCGATCATCGAGAAGTCGTCCGAGGCCTATGCCAAGGAGAACGGCATCAAGATCCGCACGGCCGAGGATGCAGACGCGGTGGTCAGCAACTGAGTTTAGCACCTCGCGGCCGGCTCATGGGCCGGCCGCCATCCAGCTTCCCCAGCGGAGAGATCGATGTCCAGCCCGGAATATCCGATACTGTCGGTGAGCAGCGTGGAAGCTGTCTACAACGGCGCCATCGCCGCCCTGCACGGCGTGGACCTGTCGGTTGGGAAGGGCGAGATCGTCGCGCTGCTCGGCTCCAACGGCGCCGGCAAGACGACGCTGCTCCGCGCCGTATCCAATCTCCTCCCGGCCGAGCGCGGCACTATTACCGCCGGTCGGATTACCTTCGATGGCGCGGATGTTTCCAAAGCAAGTCTCTCGCATCTCGTCCGCAGCGGCCTTGTTCAGGTCCTCGAGGGACGGCATTGCTTCCGCTCGCTTACGGTAGAGGAGAACCTCTTCACCGGCGCGCTCGGACGCTCGTCCTCCCGCGCCGGCGTCAAGGCCGACCTCGACCGTGTCTATTCACTTTTCCCAAGGCTCGCCGAGAAGCGGCGAACCCGCTCCGGCCTCACTTCCGGGGGCGAGCAGCAGATGACGGCAATCGGCCGGGGTTTGATGTCGCGGCCGAAACTCTTTGTTCTGGACGAGCCGTCGATGGGACTCGCGCCGCTGATCGTCGAGGAGATTTTCAGCGCTTTGAAGCGGCTCAATCGCGACGAAGGGCTGTCGATCCTTGTCGCCGAACAGAATTCGGCGGTCGCGCTGAAATACGCCGACCGCGCCACCGTGCTCGAGAACGGCGTCAGCGTTCTGGAAGGATCGGCTGCCGATCTGCGCCAGCGCGCTGACATCAAAACCTACTACCTCGGCGGCGCGCCGCTTCCACCGCAACATTTTCCCAAGGAGACAGCAGCATGACCATCCAATCCAGGCAGCCGTCGGATATCCGCAGTGCCGTTCCGCCGGTCGAGCGTCCATCAGCCAAGGCGCATGTCATCAAGACCGATGCCGAGGCAATCGCTGTCGCCGAAAAACTGGCCGCCCAATTCGCCAGGGATGCCTCCAAGCGGGATCGTGAACGCATCTGGCCGACAGAAGAGCTCGATGCGTTTTCGCAGAGCGGCCTGTGGTCGATCAACGTGCCGAAAGCCTATGGCGGGCCGGAGCTCTCCTATGTGACCCTGTCGAAAGTGATCACCATCATCTCGGCGGCCGATCCGTCGCTCGGCCAGATTCCGCAGAACCATCTTGGCGTCGTCGCCGCTATCCGCACCGTCTCGGATGAGGCGCAGAAGAATCTGCTTTTCGCCGAGGTTTTGTCCGGCACCCGCTTCGGCAACGCGTTCTCCGAGTTCGGCTCCAAGCGGGCGGCCGACTTCGAGACCAAGTTCGTCGACGCCGGTGACCATGTCGTCGTCAACGGTCAGAAATTCTATTCCAGCGGTGCTCTGCTTGCCCATCTGGTGCCGATCGTGGCGCTCGATGACGAGGGGCGCGCCTGGTATGCCATCGCCGATCGCGGCGCGCCAGGACTGACTGTCATCGACGACTGGTCGAGCTTCGGCCAGAAGACGACGTTGTCCGGCACGGTCTTGCTCGACAATGTGAAAGTGCCGAAAACGCATCTCGTTCCTGGCTTCAAGGGTTACGACAGGCCGACGGCTGACGGGGCCATCTTCCAGATCATTCAGGCGGCCGTCGATCTCGGTATCGCCAAGGCCGCGATCGACGAGACTGTCAGCTTCGTGCGCACCAAGTCGCGCGCCTGGATAGACAGCGGCGTCGATCATGCCTGGCAGGATCCTTATACGATCCAGGCGATCGGCGACCTGCGCCTGCGGGCCAATGCGGCAGAAGCGGTTCTGGAAAAGGCCGGGCTTGCGGTCGATCGGGCCGTCGCTGACCCGAACGAGAAGCCCGTCGCTGAAGCGCAGATCGCGGTTGCCGAGTCCAAGATCCTCACCACTGAGATCGCCATCAACGCCACCAACAAGCTGTTCGAGCTCGCCGGCACACGCTCGACGCTGGCCGAGCACAATCTCGACCGGCACTGGCGCAACGCCCGCACCCACACGCTACACGATCCGGTGCGCTGGAAATACGCGATCCTCGGCAACTACTACCTCAACGACGTCAATCCACCTCTCCATGCCTGGAGCTGAGCGAGGCGCGCCAAGTCACAGAGGACCATTCATGAGCATTGCCACTCCCGACAGGATCAAGGTCCTGTGGTTTCTTCCGACCCATGGCGACAGCCGCTATCTCGGCACCTCGGAGGGGGGCAGGGCGGTCGACCTGCCCTACCTCACCCAGGTCGCCAAAGCCGCCGATGCCATCGGTTACTACGGCGCGCTGCTGCCGACCGGACGCAGCTGCGAGGACAGCTGGGTCGTGGCGTCGGCGCTGGCGCCCCTGACGCAGCGGCTTCGCTTTCTTGTCGCCGTCCGCCCGGGCCTACAGTCGCCGACGCTTGCGGCGCGCATGACCTCGACGCTAGACCGTATTTCCGGCGGACGGCTGCTGATCAACGTCGTCACCGGCGGCGATCCGGTCGAGAACAAGGGCGACGGCATCTTCCTCAGCCATGACGAGCGCTATGAGGTGACGCGGGAATTCCTCGACATCTACAAGGCGGTGCTGCGCGGCGAGACTGTCGCCTTCGAAGGCAAGCACTTCCGCATCGAAGACGGCCGGCTGCTGTTTCCGCCTGTTCAGTCGCCACATCCGCCGCTCTATTTCGGCGGCTCGTCGGGGGCGGCGAATGCGGTCGCCGCCGAGCAGATCGACAAATATCTGACCTGGGGCGAACCGCCCGCAGACGTTGCAGCTAAGCTCGATCATGTGCGCGGTCTCGCCGAGAAAGCCGGGCGCCAGGTGACCTTCGGCATCAGGCTGCATGTCATCGTCCGCGAAACCAATGACGAGGCGTGGGCCGATGCCGACCGCCTGATCAGCCGCCTGGACGACAACACGATAGCCGAGGCGCAGAAGGTTTTCGCGCGCATGGATTCGGTCGGCCAGTCGCGCATGAGCCGCCTGCATGGCGGCCGTCGCGACAAGCTCGAAATCAGTCCGAACCTGTGGGCCGGCGTCGGCCTGGTTCGCGGCGGCGCCGGCACCGCCCTGGTCGGCGATGCGGCTACCGTGGCGGAGCGGATCGATGAATACCGGCGTATCGGCATCGATACCTTCATCCTGTCCGGTTATCCGCATCTGGAGGAGGCCTATCGTTTCGGCGAACTGGTGCTGCCCCTATTGCCGCTCGATCATGAAATCTCGACACGGACAACGGCCGTGAACATGGGGCCTTTCGGCGAAACGGTGGCCGGCGACCATCGGCCGTCGGCGCTGCGCGCGAGCCAGTCTTGAGCGCCAGCGAACCGGTAATAGCGATTATCGGAGGCGGCTTTTCAGGTGCGGCAACCGCGTTTCATCTGGCGCGGGAGCTGCCGGCCGGCGCAGCCGATATCGTGGTCGTCGAGCCCCGCGAGGGGCTCGGCTATGGCCTAGCCTATTCCACGGTCGATCCGGCGCATCGCATCAACGTGCCAGCCTCGAGGATGACGCTGATCTCCGGTCAGGACAACCACTTTGTTGACTGGCTGGAGCAGACCAGCGCCATTGTGGTCGATGCCGAGGCTATTGCTGCCAATGGAGCGCTCTACCCGCAGCGTCGGGTTTTCGGGCGCTATGTGGAATCTCATCTGCAGCCCTTCCTGCTCAGCAAAACGATCCGCCATGTCAGGTCTGCCGTCGCATCGGTCGACCGCACCGGCGAGCGCTACCGCCTGATCCTCGCCGAGGGCGGGACTCTCGCTGCCGACGCCGTGGTGATTGCGACGACGCATCCGCCTCCGGCCTTGCCTTCGCCCCTACAGTCCGTGGCCGGCGCAGCCGGGTTGCTAGCCAATCCCTATGATCCCGAGAGGCTGGAAGCGATCGGCAGCGATGAACATGTTCTCGTCGTCGGCACCGGACTGACGTCGGCGGACGTGATTGCGACGCTCGACCGCAAGGGGCATCGCGGCCGCATCACAGCACTTTCGCGCCATGGCTACCGGTCGCGCGGCCATGCTGTGAAGCAAGCCGATCCGGCGGGCGACTTTACCAACCTGCCTTCACGTAGCGCCACAGCGCTACTCAGGCGCATCCGCACCGCAGTTGCCGCAGCCGCTCAGCGAGGCGAAGACTGGCATCCGGTGCTCGATGCCGTCCGCCGCCAGGGGCCGGCCATCTGGCAGGCCCTGCCACTCACCGAGCAGCGCCGCGTGGTGCGCCATCTTCGCGCGCTCTGGGATGTGCATCGCTTCCGCATTTCGCCACAGATCAAGGACGTGCTCGATCGCCGGGTAACCGAGGGGAGGCTTGCCTATCGCGCCGCATCGATTGTCGGCGCCGAACAGGTCGACGGACGCATTCGCGTCAGGCAGCGGCTGCGTGGCCAACACAGCCCCGTTGTCGAGGCTTTCGAGAGCGTTATCGTGACGACCGGGCCGGCGCATGCCGATATCTTGCGGACCAACACCGCGATTGCCGCGCTCGGAAAGTTTGGCTTAGTCCGGCTCGACCCGATTGGTCTTGGCTTGGAGACCGATCTGCAAGGTCGTGCAGTCGGCACATCCGGGCGCCCAACCGACAGCATTTTCGTCAGCGGGCCACTGGCGCGCGGCAGCGTTGGCGAATTGATGGGAATTCCCGAAGTCACCGCGCATGCCGAGCGCATCGCCGCTGAAATTCACCAATGGTTGGGATGCCAAACCGCGTTGCGTCGCAAGGCGTCGTGAAGCTGCAAACGATGAGGCTAGCGAGATGACACTGACGGAACGCGTCCCCCTGGTTGAAACCCGGATCCCTCTTAAAGTTGCGATGCGGCACCTGGCCGGAGCCGTGTCCGTGGTCACCGCAGGTATCGGCGACGAGCGGACGGGCGCAACGGTTACCACCGCCCACTCCCTGTCGGTCGAACCGGAGGTGATGGTCGTCAGCATCAACCTGAGCTCGTCGACATGGGCAGCCATCAGCCGGCATCGCCACTTCTGCGTGAATGTGCTGCGCGCCGACCAGATCGCGATTGCCGACCGCTTCGCCGGTCGCGGTGGCCTCAAGGGCTCGGCTCGTTACGAGGGAGCTCGCTGGTCCAGTCTCCCAAGCGGCGCACTGGCGCTCGACGGGGCGCTTGCCGCAGTCGGCTGCACGGTCGAGGATACGATTATTCGCCACAGCCATGCGCTGATCCTCGGCAGCGTCCGGCATGTGGTGAGCGGAGAGCCTGGCCCGGCATTAATCTATCATCACGGCGCATACGGATCGTCGTAAACGCCTGTCGGTCCTTCTATTGGCGGCGCAGTGATCCAAGCGTTCGACACCACAACGCGTTGGTGCCTTGAGGAGAGAACGAGAAAAGGCCAAGGAGGTCTTGGCTTAACGCCCCGGCCAAAGCCCGCATACTAGAGGCGATTTTCGGTCCGTTTTGTCGGTCGTCACAACGTTACAAATATTGCCGTAAGTATTTGATTTTATTAATACTAATTAGAGTTCAATCCTCTCTCGCAGCACCAGTTTTTCCCAATTTTTTCAACTTGCTAGTTGATGGCGCATTGTTGCCAATCTGGCACCGAGTGGCGAACAAAGGCGCAACTCGGCACAGAAATCCGTGGACTATCCGGGGAATTTGTTCCCCTTGCGTTTTGGTGTCGGGAGCAGATCGGCCTTCATGCTCTCCACCGAAACGTCCACATGCTCGTAGCGAGCCGCCGACTTCATGTCCTTCCATCGGCGCGTGCCGACTAGGCCGCGGGTATCGAGCCCGCCATAGCGGCGCATCCAAGTCGCCCAGGTGTGACAAAAGGTGTGGAAGGTGACGAAGGTGACATCCGGTCCGGCCGCCAGCTTGACCTTCTTGAGCAGGTTATAGAGGTGGCCGTTTTTCCTGAATCGAAACACCTTCTGCCGGCCGCGGTCCGTCCCTCGCGGGTGGTTCGCCAGCGCAGTCACTAGCAGCGGCGGGAGGTGCGCGCCTCGCGGATCGTCGTTCTTCGTCTCCTCGAAATAGACGAAGGCCTCGTTGAGCATGAGCCTATCGCATGTCAGATCTAGCCCATCGCTGAGCCGGCAGCCGGTATAGTCTGTGACGCCGACAAACGTCTTTCTCGGCTCCGACGGATTGGCGAGTTGCGAATTCGGAGTACTTTGAGCGACAGCATCCGGCTGTGCTCGGCCGCCATGCTTCGTTTGATGGCTTTGAGCACATCGGACCCGATGGTGCCGTCATCTGCGCATTTCGCAAAAGCCGGACGGGGAT
>NZ_JHQR01000411.1 GCF_014843825.1 Mesorhizobium silamurunense | reverse complement strand
GGCAAGCCGCGCTTCGATCGCTCGAAGTTCAAGCCGCGCCCGGAACGTGACGGTGAGCGGCGCGACGGCAAGCCACAAGGCGAGCGCCCCGACCGCCGCGAGGGGCGGCCGGACTGGAAGGGCAACAGGCAGGATGGCAAGGGCAATGCCGGTAAGCCGGCCTTCCAGGGCAAGCCGCGCGAGGAGCGCCCGCAGCGCTTCGACCCGGATTCGCCCTTCGCCAAGCTCGCCGCCTTGCGCGACCAGCTGAAGAAATAGCCTCGGCCGGTTGCGATGGTCGGAGAAGGCCGCCAGCGTATCGACAAATGGCTGTTCTTCTCACGTGCGGTGAAATCGCGGTCGCTGGCGGCGAAGCTGGTGGTTGCCGGACGCGTCCGCATCAATCGCGACAAAGCAGCGCAGGCCTCCGATCTGGTCAAGGCCGGCGATGTGCTGACCATCACGCTCGAGCGCCGAATCCTGGTCTGGAAGGTGCTCAACTGCGGCACCCGGCGTGGTCCTGCCGACGAGGCGCGGCTGCTTTATGAGGATATGTCGCCGCCGCCTACACCCAAGGGCGAGGCGGTCCCCGACGCTATTCCGGCACTGCGCGAGGCCGGCAGCGGCCGCCCGACCAAGCGGGAGCGGCGGCAGACCGACCGGCTGCTCGGCGACGACTGAAGATACAAGCGGAACCTCGTCGCGGCACCCGGCCGGAATTCCATTCCGCGACGCCGGCTCAGGCGGCAAGCCATGCCCTTGCCAGCGGCGGGCAAAGGCGTTACCTCACCTTCAAAAGCCCAGCAAAAACGGGACGTCCCGGAGTCTGCGATGACCTATGTCGTGACCGACAATTGCATAAAATGCAAATACATGGACTGCATCGAGGTCTGTCCGGTCGACTGTTTCTACGAAGGCGAGAACATGCTCGTCATCCATCCGGATGAGTGCATCGACTGCGGCGTCTGCGAGCCTGAATGCCCGGCCGACGCGATCAAGCCGGACACGGAGCCCGGCCTCGACAAATGGTTGCAGGTCAATTCCGAATACGCCGAGAAATGGCCCAACATCACCGCCAAGAAAGAGCCGCCGGCCGACGCCAAGGCCTTTGACGGCGAGACCGGAAAGTTCGAGAAATATTTCTCAGCCGAGCCTGGCGAAGGCGACTGACAGCAGGGCCGGCCTAGCCGGCATGACGCAGCGTAACGGGGCCGATACAATTGCTGTCTTGACAGGCAGCGACGGCGCTTGGCGTTAGCGAATGCAGCAAAACCTTGATTCTTCCGACTTTTTGTGTTACATCTACAAAACATGCCGGTGACACAACGTCGATTTATGGCGCTAACGCCCCAAATCACTGAAAGGTGAGCTTCTCAATCCGGACCAGAGCGATCTGGGGCAGGCGGTCGCATTTATGCGGTTTGCCGGTCCCGGCTTATTCCGGTGGGTTCACTTGTTTGTGCGGCTAAAGGTCGGCTTCCGCCGATCGTCTGAGTTTCAGCCGGCGCCGCCATGCCGGCGCTACAACTAAGGAGTTCAGGGCGTAATGGCAACGATCACCCCGCAGAAGAAGTCCACCGCGGCCCGTCACGGGTTCAAGACCGGTGAGTTCATCGTCTATCCGGCGCATGGCGTCGGCCAGATCGTGGCCATCGACGAGCAGGAAGTCGCGGGTCACAAGCTGGAGCTGTTCGTCATCGATTTCCAGAAAGACAAGATGCGGCTCAAGGTGCCGGTCGCCAAGGCGACCTCGATCGGCATGCGCAAGCTGTCGGAAGAGGATTATGTCTATCGCGCGCTGAAGGTCGTTCAGGGCCGCGCCCGCATCAAGCGCACCATGTGGTCGCGCCGCGCGCAGGAATATGACGCCAAGATCAATTCCGGCGACCTGATCTCGATCTCGGAAGTGGTGCGCGACCTCTATCGCGCCGACAACCAGCCGGAGCAGTCCTATTCCGAGCGCCAGCTTTATGAAGCCGCGCTCGACCGCATGGCCCGCGAGATCGCCGCCGTCAACCGCATGTCGGAGACCGAGGCGGTGCGCCTTATCGAGGTCAACCTCAACAAGGGCCCGAAGCGCGGCGCCAAGGCCGACAACGAGGAAGCCGAGCAGGAAGAAGCTGCCTGAGCTTTTTCGCCTACCGAACACGAAAAACCCGGCCTCGCGCCGGGTTTTTGATTCTGCGGGCTTGAGGATCGAGACTACGCCCCGCCACCGGCTTCCTTCTGCGCCTCCTCCTGCCGTAGCGAGGCGATGAAGCGCTTGGTCCGTTCACGTTCTGGCCTGTCGAACAAGACCGAGGCCGGACCTTCCTCGACGACGACACCGGCATCGAGGAACACCACCTCCTGCGCGATCTTGGAGGCGAGCCTCAGGTCATGCGTGGCCATCACCATTGTCGTGCCTTCGCGGGCCAGTTGGCCGAGCACGTCGACCACTTCCTGCGCCAGCTCCGGATCGAGCGCCGAGGTCGGCTCGTCGCAAAGCAGCACGCGCGGCGATGGCGCCAGCGCCCGGGCGATCGCCACGCGCTGCTGCTGGCC
>NZ_JHQR01000417.1 GCF_014843825.1 Mesorhizobium silamurunense | reverse complement strand
TCGCCCAGGCGCGGCCGCGCCGCCCGCGCCCGCTTTCCTGCTTCTTCGAGACGACCCAGAGCTTGCCGGGATCGCCTGCGCGCGCGTGCTCCAGCGCCAGCGCGTTGGTCGAGCCGACGCTGTCATGCGCCTCGAGCCGGAACCCCTCCGACGCCGCGGTTGGAGCCAGCCGAAATGCCATCCCGTCAGAAGAAGGTCTTGGCCGCGGCTTCGGCATAGGTGCCGATCGGTCCGCCGATCAGCACGTAGAACAGCACGAAGGCGCCGCTGACGCCGAGCACGAGGCGCAGCTCGCTGGCCATCGGCACGAAGCCGCCGACAGGCTCGTCGAACCACATGATCTTGATGATGCGCAGGTAATAGTAGGCGCCTACCACCGAGGCCAGCACGCCGATGATCGCCAGCGCATAGAGATGCGCGTTGATGGCGGCCAGGAATACGTACCACTTCCCCCAGAAGCCCGCGAGCGGCGGAATGCCGGCCAGCGAGAACATCAGGATGGTGAGGATGGTGGCCATGATCGGGTTGGTCGAGGCCAAGCCGGCGAGATCGCCGATCTGCTCGACATTGCCCTCCTTGCGCCGCATGGCGAGGATGAAGGCGAAGGTGCCGAGCGTCATCACCAGATAGATCAGCATGTAGATGACGACACCACGCACGCCGGCCTGGCTGTTGGCGGCAAGGCCGACCAGAGCGTAGCCCATATGGCCGATCGAGGAATAGGCCATCAGCCGCTTGATGTTGGTCTGGCCGATGGCGGCGAAGGCGCCGAGCGCCATCGAGGCGATCGAGATGAAGACGACGATCTGCTGCCAGTCGGCGGCGATCGGCTTGAAGGCGCCCATGGTGACGCGCACGATCAGCGCCATCGCCGCCATCTTCGGCGCCGCGGCCAGGAAGGCGGTGATCGGCGTCGGCGCGCCTTCATAGACGTCCGGCGTCCACATGTGGAACGGCACCGCGGAAATCTTGAAGGCGAGGCCGGCAAGCACGAAGACCAGGCCGAAGACCAGGCCGAGCTGCCGCTCGCCGCTGCCGAGCGCCGTCGCGATCTCGTGGAAACCGGTATTGCCGGTGTAACCGTAGACTAGGCTGATGCCATAGAGCAGCATGCCCGAGGACAGCGCGCCGAGGACGAAGTATTTCAGGCCCGCTTCGGTCGAGCGGAGATTGTCGCGGTTGATCGCCGCCAGCACATAGATCGCCAGCGACTGCAGCTCGAGGCCGAGATAGAGCCCGATCATGCCGTTGGCCGAGATCATCAGCATCATGCCGAGCGTGCAGAGCACGATCAGTACCGGATATTCGAACTTGTCGAAGTGCTCCTGCCTCGCAAAGCGCATCGACATGACGAGCGTCACCGCCGAGCCGATCAGCGCCAGCATCTTCATGAAGCGGCCGAAGGAATCCTGGACGAAGGCGCTGCCATAGGCGGTCCCCTCGCCTCCGGAGAAAGCCAGCCAAAGACCGGCGACGACAAGCACCGCGACCGCAAGGCCGGTCACCGTCATCGTGTTGTTGGAGCGCGAATAGGCACCCACCATCAGAAGCGCCAACGCGCCGATGGCGAGGATCAGCTCCGGCGTCGAGAGCGAAAGGCTGGAGAGAAGGTCCGGCGTCATGGTGTTTCCCCAGTCAGTTCGCCGCCGCGGTCTGCGCGGAATTGATGGATGCGGTGACGTTGGTGACGAGCGCCTTGACCGACTGCGTCGTGGCGTCGAAGACCGGCGCCGGATAGACGCCGAAGAAGATGACCAGCGCCACCAGCGGGTAGATTATGACCTTCTCGCGCGTCGAGAGATCGAGCAGGTTCTTCAGGCTTTCCTTGGTCAGCGCGCCGAAGATCACGCGGCGGTAGAGCCAGAGCGCGTAAGCCGCCGATAGGATGACGCCGGTGGCGGCGAAGAACGCCACCCAGGTATTGACCCGGAACACGCCGAGCATGGTCAGGAACTCGCCTACGAAGCCGCTGGTGCCCGGCAGGCCGACATTGGCCATGGTGAAGATCATGAACGCGGTGGCGTATTTCGGCATGTTGTTGACCAGCCCGCCATAGGCGTCGATCTCGCGCGTATGCATGCGGTCGTAGATGACGCCGACGCACAGGAACAGCGCGCCGGAGACGAGGCCGTGGCTGAGCATCTGGAACATCGCGCCCTGCACGCCCTCCTGGTTCATCGCAAAGATGCCCATTGTGACGAAGCCCATATGGGCGACCGACGAATAGGCGATCAGCTTCTTCATGTCCTCCTGCATCAGCGCCACCAGCGAGGTGTAGATGATGGCGACGACGGAGAGCGTGAAGATCAGCGGCGCGAACATCTCGGACGCCAGCGGGAACATCGGCAGCGAGAAGCGCAGGAAGCCGTATCCGCCCATTTTCAGGAGGATGGCGGCCAGGATGACTGAGCCCGCCGTCGGCGCCTCGACGTGGGCATCGGGCAGCCAGGTGTGCACCGGCCACATCGGCATCTTCACCGCGAAGGAGGCGAAGAAGGCGAGCCACAGCCAGGTCTGCATGTTGGCCGGGAAGTTGTGCGTCAAGAGCGTGGTGATGTCGGTGGTGCCGGACTGGAAGAACATCGCCATGATGGCGAGCAGCATCAGCACCGAGCCGGCGAGCGTATAGAGGAAGAATTTGAACGAGGCATAGACGCGCCGCTTGCCGCCCCAAACGCCGATGATGATGAACATCGGGATCAGGCCGCCCTCGAAGAAGACGTAGAAGAGCACGATGTCGAGCGCGCAGAACACGCCGATCATCAGCGTCTCGAGGATCAGGAAGGCGACCATATAGGCCTTCACCCGCTTCTCGATCGCGTCCCACGAGGCCAGGATGCAGAGCGGCATCAGGAAGGTGGTCAGGATGACGAACAGCATCGAGATGCCGTCGACGCCCATATGGTAGGAGATGCCTGAATCCAGCCAGGCGTGCTTCTCGACGAACTGGAACCCGGCCAGCGAATTGTCGAAGCCCTTCCAGATGAACAGCGACACCACGAAGGTGAACGCCGTCGTGATGAAAGCGATCGAGCGGATGTTGCGGCGCGCGTTTTCGCTGTCGTCGCTGATCGGCAGAATTAAGAGAACACCAACCAGCGGCAGGAAGGTGACCAGCGAGAGGATTGGCCAGTCGGTCATCAGAGCATCATCCAGGTGACGAGAGCGGCCACGCCGATCAGCATGGCGAAGGCATAGTGGTAGAGATAACCGGTCTGCAGCTTGACGACACGGTTGGTGACGTCGACGACCCGCGCCGAGATGCCGTCGGGGCCGAGCCCGTCGATAATGGTGCCGTCACCGGTCTTCCACAGGAACCGGCCGAGGCGCTTCGCCGGCCGGACGAACAGGAAGTCGTAGAGCTCGTCGAAATACCACTTGTTGAGCAGGAAGCCGTAGAGCAGGCGATGGTTGGCAGCGACGCTCCGGGGCAGTTCCGGCGAGCGGATGTAGAACTTCCAGGCGATCGCAAAGCCGATGACCATGGCGATGAACGGCGCCAGTTCGACCCAAAGCGGCAATTCATGGATCTCATGCAGGATATGGTTTTCCGGCAGCGTGAACAGTGATGCCTTCCAGAACTCGGCATAGCCCTCGCCGATGAAAGCGCCGTGGAAGATGATGCCGGCAAACAGCGCGCCGGCCGCCAGCACGTAGAGCGGCACCAGCATCACCGGCGGCGATTCATGCACGTGATGCATGACCTCGTGGCTGGCGCGCGGCTCGCCGTGGAAGGTCATGAAGATCAGCCGCCAGGAATAGAAGCTGGTGAAGCAGGCGGCGATGACCAGCAGCACGAAGGCGAAGGCCGCGACCGCGTTGTGGCTGGCAAAGGATGCTTCGATGATGGCGTCCTTGGAGAAGAAGCCGGCGGTGCCGATCACCGTCGCCGGGATGCCGACGCCGGTCAGCGCCAGCGTGCCGATCACCATCATCCAGTAGGTCTTGGGGATAAGCGTCCTCAAGCCGCCCATGTTGCGCATGTCCTGCTCGTCGGAAACGGCGTGGATGACCGAGCCGGAGCCGAGGAAAAGCAGCGCCTTGAAGAAAGCGTGCGTGAACAGGTGGAAGATCGCCGCGCCATAGGCGCCGACGCCGAGCGCCACGAACATGTAGCCGAGCTGCGAGCAGGTCGAATAGGCGATGACGCGCTTGATGTCGTTCTGGACCAGGCCGACGGTCGCCGCGAAGAAGGCGGTGAAGGCGCCGATGAAGACGACGACGGTGAGCGCCGAATGCGACAGCTCGAACAGCGGCGAGAGCCTCGCCAGCATGAAGACGCCGGCCGTCACCATGGTGGCGGCATGGATCAGCGCCGAGACCGGCGTCGGGCCTTCCATGGCGTCGGGCAGCCAGGTGTGCAGCGGCACCTGCGCCGACTTGCCCATGGCGCCCATGAAGAGCAGCAGGCAGACCACCGTCAGCGCCGTATGCTTGTCTAGCGCATACCCAAGGAAGGTAAGCACGGCTGCCCCCTCAGGCGCGCCTTCGGCCGGAAGGAAGGAGGCGGCGTTGGCAAAGACAGTGCCGAGATTGACCGAGCCGAACAGCACGAAGACGCCGAAGATGCCGAGCGCGAAGCCGAAGTCGCCGACACGGTTGACGATGAAGGCTTTGATTGCAGCGGCATTGGCGGACGGCTTCTTGTACCAGAAACCGATCAGCAGGTAGGAGGCGAGGCCGACGCCTTCCCAGCCGAAGAACATCTGCACCAGGTTGTCCGCCGTCACCAGCATCAGCATCGCGAAGGTGAACAGCGACAGATAGGCGAAGAAGCGCGGCCGGTCCGGATCGTGGTGCATGTAGCCGATCGAATAGATATGGACCAGCGCCGACACGGTGTTGACGACAACCAGCATCACGACCGTGAGAGTATCGATCCTGAGCGCCCAGGCGGCGTCGAGCCCGCCGGCCTGGATCCAGCGCAGCACCGGCACGGTAAACACCTCGCCATGGCCGAAGCCTACCGTGAAGAAGACGATCCACGACAGCACCGCCGAGATCACCAGGAAGCCGGATGTGATGTATTCGGACGCCTTGGCGCCGAGCGAATTGCCGAACAGGCCGACAATCAGGAAGCCGAGCAGCGGAAGGAAGACGATGGCCTGGTACATGGTTGTTCCGTCAACCCTTCATCTGGTTCACGTCTTCGACCGCGATCGAGCCGCGGTTGCGGAAGAAGACGACAAGAATGGCAAGACCGATCGCGGCCTCCGCCGCGGCGACCGTCAGCACGAACAGGGCGAAAACCTGTCCGACGAGGTCATGCAGCGCCGCCGAGAAGGCGACGAAGTTGATGTTGACCGCGAGCAGGATCAGCTCGATCGACATCAGGATGACGATGATGTTGCGGCGGTTCAAAAAGATGCCGAACACGCCAAGCGTGAACAGGATCGCCGATACGGTCAGATAATGCGCGATGCCGACGACCATCTCAGATACCCTCGCCCGACTTGACCTTGCGGATTTCCATGCCCGTCGCCGGCGTGCGGCCGACCTGGGCGGCGATCGACTGCCGCTTGACGCCTTCCTTGTGGCGCAGCGTCAGCACGATGGCGCCGATCATGGCGACCAGGAGCACGAGGCCGGCGATCTGGAAGTAGTAGAGGTAGTCCGTGTAGAGGATGTCGCCGAGCGCAGCGGTGTTGGAGCGCGTGGCGAGATCCGGCGTCTGCTTCGCCACCGTGGAGGCTAGCTGCGGCGCGAAGTTGTAGCCGCCGAGCACGATGATCAGCTCCGCCGCCAGGATCAGCCCGACCAGCGCGCCGATCGGCGCATATTGCAGCGCGCCCTGCTTCATTTCGGCGAAGTCGACGTCGAGCATCATGACGACGAACAGGAACAGCACCATCACCGCGCCGACATAGACGACGAGCAGGATCATCGCCAGGAACTCGGCGCCGGTCAGCATGAACAGGCCGGCGGCGTTGAAGAAGGTGAGGATCAGGAACAGCACGGAATGCACGGGGTTGCGCGACGAAATGACCATGAAGGCCGACGCCACGGCGATAAAGGCGAAGAGGTAGAAGAAAGCCGCCTCTAATCCACTCAGCATGGGTTCCCCCGGGTTCCTGTCGGATCGGACATTCGTCGTCCCCGTTGTCTCTGGCTTCGTCCCGCCTCCGGTACCAAAGCCGCGTGTTCCTAGCGCATGTTCCGATCGGGTTCAAAGACCCGATCGAAGAAACATGCGCGACTCTTTCATTCCGGAGGATGATCTGGTTCGAAAAGTCCGCAACTTTTCGGGATCATCCCCTGGACGAGGCCCTTGCGCCCCGTCCATGCGTCAATGTCAGCGATAGGGCGCGTCCAGCGCGATGTTGCGCGCCAGTTCCCGCTCCCAGCGATCGCCGTTCGCGAGCAGCTTTTCCTTGTTGTAGTAAAGCTCCTCGCGCGTCTCGGTCGCGAATTCGAAATTCGGCCCCTCGACGATGGCGTCGACCGGGCAGGCTTCCTGGCAGAAGCCGCAATAGATGCACTTCACCATGTCGATGTCGTAGCGCACAGTGCGCCGCGTGCCGTCGTTGCGGCGCGGACCGGCTTCGATGGTGATCGCCTGTGCCGGACAGATCGCTTCGCAAAGCTTGCATGCGATGCAGCGCTCCTCGCCGTTCGGATAGCGGCGCAGCGCATGCTCGCCCCGGAAGCGCGGGCTGGTCGGCCCCTTCTCATGCGGATAGTTGATCGTCTCCTTCGGCGCGAAGAACTGGCGCATCGACAGGAAGAAGGCGCTGACGAAATCCTTGAGCAGCAAGGCCTTTGCGGCCTGGGCAAGAGCGGACATCACGCAAACCCCGTGATCTTGAGGAAGGCCGCGGTGGCAACGACCATGAACAGCGAGATCGGCAGGAACACCTTCCAGCCCAGCCGCATCAGCTGGTCGTAGCGGTAGCGCGGCACGAACGCCTTCACCATCGAGAACATGAAGAACACCAGGCAGACCTTGAGCACGAACCAGATCAGGCCCGGCACCCAGGTGAAGGGCGCGAAGTCGAACGGTGGCAGCCAGCCGCCAAGGAAGAGGATGGTGGCCAACGCGCACATCAGCACGACGGCGACATACTCGCCGAGGAAGAAGAGCAGGAACGGCGTCGACGAATATTCAACCATGTGGCCGGCGACGAGTTCCGATTCCGCCTCCACCAGATCGAACGGCGGACGGTTCGTCTCCGCCAGCGCCGAGATGAAGAACACGATGAACATCGGGAACAGCGACAGCCAGTGCCAGTCGAGGAAGGTGTTGGGCAGGCCGAGCCGCGTGCCCAGGCCATCCTGCTGCGCAAGCACGATGTCGGAGAGGTTGAGCGAGCCGACGGTGAGCAGCACGGTGACGATGACGAAGCCGATCGAGACTTCGTAGGACACCATCTGCGCGGCCGAGCGCAACGCGCCGAGGAACGGATATTTCGAGTTGGATGCCCAGCCGCCCATGATCACGCCATAGACCTCGAGCGAGGAGATGGCGAAGACATAGAGGATGCCGACATTGATGTTGGCGATCGCCCAGCCTTCATTGACCGGAATGACCGCCCAGGCCGAGATTGCCAGCACCGCCGAGACCAGCGGCGCCAGCAGGAAAACGCCCTTGTTGGCGCCGGACGGGATCACCGGCTCCTTGAAGACGAATTTCAAAAGGTCGGCGAAGGCCTGCAGCGTGCCCCAGGGGCCAACGACGTTCGGGCCGCGGCGCAGTTGCACCGCCGCCCAGATCTTGCGGTCGGCATAGAGCACATAGGCGACGAAGATCAAAAGAACGACGATCAGCACGACTGACTTCAACAGGATCAGGAGCGCCGGCAGCACGTAGAAGGAGAAAAAGGTGTCCATGCTTATTCCGCCGCCTGCTTGAAGCCGCTCTTGGCCAGCGCCGAGCATTCGGCCATCACGGCCGACGCCCGCGCGATCGGGTTGGTCAGATAGAAGTCCTTCACTGGCGAGGTGAAAGTGCCCTTGTTCAGCCGGCCGCCGAGCTTCGCCGCCTTGGCTATGTCGTCGGCGCTGCCGGCCAGGACCTGGTCGATGCGGGCGAGATGCGGATGTTCGCCATACAGCTTGGTGCGCAGTTGCGCCAGCGAATCGAACGGCAGCTTCTTGCCGAGAACATCCGAAAGCGCCCGCAGGATCGCCCAGTCCTCGCGCGCCTCACCCGGCGCGAAGCCGGCGCGGTTGGTCTGCTGCACGCGACCCTCGGTGTTGACATAGGTGCCGGACTTTTCGGTGTAGGCCGCAGCCGGCAGAATGACGTTGGCGCGATGCGCGCCGGCATCGCCATGCGTGCCGATATAGACGACGAAGGCGCCGCCGGTCCTGGCCATGTCGATCTCGTCGGCGCCGAGCAGGAACAGCAGATCCGTCTCGCCGAGCATGCCGGCGACGTTCTTGCCGCCCTCGCCCGGCACAAAGCCGACATCGAGGCCGCCGACTCTGGCTGCAGCATTGTGGAGCACGGCAAAACCGTTCCAGTCGGCCGTGACGGCATCGACGACTACCGCGAGCTTGGCCGCCTGGCCGAGCACCGCCGTGCCATCCGGGCGCGCCAGCGCGCCCTGGCCGACGATGATCAGCGGATGCGTCGCCTTCTTCAGCACCTCGAAGAACTTGCCGTTGCCGTCAGCAAGGTCCTTCAGAGATTCCGGGCCGGCGCCGATGAGCTCGTAGTCATAGCGCGTGTCGCCGATCTCGCCGATGACGCCGACCGGCAGGTTGCCGACGCGCCAGCGCTTGCGGATGCGGGCGTTGAGCACCGAGGCCTCGAAGCGCGGATTGGCGCCGATGATCAGCACCGCGTCGGCCTGCTCGATACCTTCGATGGTCGGATTGAAGATGTAGCTGGCGCGGCCGAGTGACGGATCGAGCGCGGCGCCGTCCTGGCGGCAGTCGATGTTCTTCGAGCCGAGCGCTGCCATCAAAAGCTTGAGCGCGTAAATCTCCTCGACCGCGGCGAGATCGCCGGCGATGGCGCCGATGCGCTCGGGTGCCGTCTTGCCCACCTCGTCCTTGATCGCCGCGAAGGCTTCCGTCCAGCTTGCCGAAACGAGCTTGCCGTTCTTGCGCACATAGGGGCGATCGAGGCGCTGCGTGCGCAGACCGTCCCAGATGAAGCGGGTCTTGTCGGAAATCCACTCCTCGTTCACCGCTTCGTTGACGCGCGGCAGGATGCGCATCACCTCGCGGCCTCTGGAATCGACGCGGATCGCCGAGCCGACGGCGTCCATGACGTCGATCGATTCCGTCTTGGTGAGTTCCCACGGCCGCGCTTGGAAGGCGAACGGCTTGGAGGTCAGCGCGCCGACCGGGCAAAGGTCGATGACGTTGCCCTGGAGCTCCGACGTCATCGCCTGTTCGAGATAGGTGGTGATCTCGGCGTCCTCGCCGCGGCCGATCAGGCCGAGCTCGGAAATGCCGGCAACTTCGGTGGTGAAGCGGACGCAGCGCGTGCAGTGGATGCAGCGGTTCATCACCGTCTTCACCAGCGGGCCGATATACTTGTCTTCGACCGCGCGCTTGTTCTCGTGATAGCGCGAGGAGTCGACGCCGAAGGCCATCGCTTGATCCTGCAGGTCGCATTCGCCGCCCTGGTCGCAGATCGGGCAGTCGAGCGGATGGTTGATCAGCAGGAACTCCATCACGCCTTCGCGGGCCTTCTTGACCATCGGCGTGTTGGTGAAGATCTCCGGCGGCTCGCCGTTCGGGCCGGGGCGCAGGTCGCGCACGCCCATGGCGCAGGAAGCCTGCGGCTTGGGCGGGCCGCCCTTCACCTCGATCAGGCACATGCGGCAGTTGCCGGCGATGGACAGCCGCTCATGGAAGCAGAAGCGCGGCACTTCCGCGCCGGCGTCCTCGGCCGCCTGCAGCAGCGTGTAATGGTCGGGTACCGTGATCTCTTTCCCGTCGACCTTAAGCTTTGCCATTCGCCTCAAACCCTCGCGGATTTCCCGCAATCCATCTTTCCGGGCGCGACTGGCGCCGCGCCCGGCATTTCATCTTAACTCTTGGCGGCCAGCGCCGCCGCTTGGGCAGCCCAGTCGTCGCGGCCGATGCGGCCGGCGAGCGACAGGTAATCCTCGACCCAGGCGATCTCTTCCGACGTCCAAGCGGCGATCTGGCCGTAGGTCCAGATGCCAAGACCATTCAGCACTTTTTCCAGCTTCGGTCCGATGCCCGAGATCGCCTTCAGATCCGAAGGCTTCGCCGGCTTGTCGATCGCCTTGGGCTGCCTGAAATCTTCCGGCATCAGCCCGGTCGCGGCCGTTCCGGCAACAGTGTCGGCGCCTGCTGTGTCGAGCGCCTTCTCGGTGGCGTTCGCGGCGATGTCGGTCACGTCCCTGGCGAAGGTCTGCGCCTCGGCGATCAGCGTCTCCGTCGCCTTGCGCGCCTTGGACGAATTGTTGGCGGCTTCGGTCCGTGCCTCGAGATCGTCGAGGAACGGCTGGAACATGCGCTGCGAGGCTTCGACGGCGCCGGAGAGCGCGCCCATCCAGACACCAAGCGCGTGATTGGCAAGACCCATGCCGAGCGCAGACATCGCGGCCGCGCCCGCGATGGGATGCGCCATCAGGTTGACGGCGCTGGCCATCTCCCTCGGCATCATCTTGGTCAGGTCCTGGTTCATCTTCTCGAGTTCGTCCAAATAAGGCATCAACGGGTTGGCTATCGAATACGTCGCCATAGACTTCTCCTGGTCGTTTCCTCGTACGCACCGCCCCTGCTTTTCCGTCCCGGGCAATGCCCGTATTCCAATCCTATTCCGCCGCCACCATAACCGGCTCGACCCGGTGGGCGTTGCGCGAAAACTCGTCGATGCGACGCTCCACCTCACCCCGGAAGTGCCGCATCAGGCCTTGGATCGGCCACGCCGCCGCATCGCCCAGCGCGCAGATGGTGTGGCCCTCGACCTGCTTGGTGACGTCCAGCAGCATGTCGATCTCGCGCTTCTGCGCCTCGCCGCGCACCAGCCGCTCCATCACCCGCCACATCCAGCCGGTGCCTTCGCGGCAAGGCGTGCACTGGCCGCAGCTCTCATGCTTGTAGAAGTAGGAAAGCCTGGCGATCGCCTTCACGATATCGGTCGACTTGTCCATGACGATGACGGCCGCCGTGCCGAGGCCGGATTTCAAGTCGCGCAGCGCGTCGAAATCCATCGGCGCGTCGATGATCTGCGCCGCCGGCACCAGCGGCACCGAGGCGCCGCCCGGGATGACCGCGAGCAAATTGTCCCAACCGCCGCGAATGCCGCCGCAATGCGTCTCGATCAGCTCGCGGAACGGGATCGACATCGCCTCTTCGACGGTGCACGGGTTGTTGACGTGGCCTGAGACACAGAACAGCTTGGTGCCGGCATTGTTCGGCCGGCCGAAGGACGAGAACCAGGCAGCACCCCGGCGCAGGATCGTCGGCGCCACGGCGATCGATTCGACGTTATTGACCGTCGTCGGGCAACCATAGAGACCAACATTGGCCGGGAACGGCGGCTTTAGCCGCGGCTGGCCCTTCTTACCTTCAAGGCTTTCGAGCAGCGCCGTCTCCTCGCCGCAGATATAGGCGCCGGCGCCGTGGTGCATATAGATGTCGAAGTCGTGGCCCGACGTGTTGTTCTTGCCGATGAGCTTCGCCGCATAGGCCTCGTCGATGGCCCGCTGCAGCGCCTCGCGCTCGCGGATGAACTCGCCGCGCACATAGATGTAGGCCGCGACCGCGCCCATGGCGAAGCCGGCGACCAGCGCGCCCTCGACCAGCGTGTGCGGATCGTTGCGCAGGATGTCGCGATCCTTGCAGGTGCCCGGCTCGGATTCGTCGGCATTGATGACCAGATAGGCCGGGCGTCCGTCGCTCTGCTTGGGCATGAACGACCATTTGAGGCCGGTCGGGAAGCCTGCGCCGCCGCGGCCGCGCAGGCCGCTCGCTTTCATCTCGTTGACGATCCAGTCGCGTCCCTTGGCGATAAGGCCGGGCGTGTCGTCCCAGATGCCGCGCGCCTGCGCTCCGGCCAGCGACTTATCGAACAGGCCGTAGATGTTGGTGAAGATGCGGTCTTTGTCCTGAAGCATGGTTCGTCCCTCAGACCGGCTTCTTGCCGAAGACGCGGATGTATTCGGCGACGCCGCCCTTGGCGAGCGCCTTGGCCTGCTTCACCCAGTCGTCGCGCTCGATGCGGCCGCGGAAGTTAAGATAGCCGTCGACCCATTCGCGCTCCGCTTTCTTCCACGCGGCGACTTGCGCGAAAGTGTAGATGCCAAGCGAATTCAAGGTGCCTTCGATCTTCGGACCGACGCCGGAGATCAGCTTGAGGTCGTCGACCGTTGCTGGGCGCTCGATGCTGGCCGGACGGTTCTTGTCATCGAGCGACGGCTTTGCCGTTTTGGCGACAGGCTGCTTGGTTTCCGGCGATTTGAAGGCGGAAGCAGGTTCGGCCTTGATCGTCGGCCCGCTACGAGGCTTCGAAACCCCTTCGACTTCCGGAGAAGCCTGGTTGGCGTTGGCGGCGGAGTGGCGCGGCGCCCTGACGCTGGCCGCCTTCTCGGTGGCCGGCGATACCTTGACCGGCGACGGCGTCGTCAGCGCCGGGCTGGTTTCGGGTGCATCGGTCTTCGGCTTGCCGGATTTCGACGGCCCGACCGGGGCCGATGGCGCCGGCATGGCCGGTGCCTGCGAGACGA
>NZ_JHQR01000407.1 GCF_014843825.1 Mesorhizobium silamurunense | reverse complement strand
CGGGCGTCGCTGGCGGGTTGGCTGAACCGCTCGGCGTCGGCGATCCGTTCGGCTGTGTCGGCGTCGGCGGGGCGGCGCTTGCCGGCGGGTTCGGAAACAGGTCGACGATCAGCGCCGGCAGGAACACGACGCCGTCGGTTGTTGTGCCCGCGCCAGGCTTGCCGCCATCGTTCTTGCCGCCGCCGTCCTTGTCGCAATCGGCACCGGCCGTCTTGCGATTGAGGCAGTCGACCTCTTTCTGCGAAAGGTTCGGGTCATTGGTTTGCGCAAAGGCAGGCGCGGCGACAAATGCCGCCGCCGCGAGGATTGCCGCATGCAGAATGACCGCCTTAGCCGCCATCGACCGGTTTCCTTCCCTGCACCACAGCCTCCGCGAAAGACTGGGCGGCAATAAGGCCTACGAGGTTGTCGTAGTCGGCCGCCGTAGTGGCCGGGATCGTCACGTGAAACACGCCGTCGGCGGTCGGCCCGCCGGCGATCTTCAGCCCGTTCTGGTCGAGGAAGGCGGCGATGTCCGACATCCTGGCATCCGGCTTGAACTTCACCAGGGCAAAGGGCAGCTTCGCAAGGTCGTCCTGGGCACCGGCGATCTCGAAGTCATTGCCCTTGCCGCCGGGCTGCTCGAAGGACTGCACCACGACCAGCGCAAGCAGCGCCGCGGCCGCCGCCCAGGCGACGCCGGCAGGCATTGCTGTCACGCGGCCGAAGATCCTCGCCAGCCACGACTGGCCG
>NZ_JHQR01000406.1 GCF_014843825.1 Mesorhizobium silamurunense | reverse complement strand
CTGGTGCCGGCGACGCGGCGGCTGGCGGCGACCGTGCCGGCGATGCAGCCGCTGCAGCCGTCGAGCAGCTCGACATCGTGCGGACGGAAGTAGAGCAACGCTTCGCCCGAAGGCGCTCCTTGCGGCGCCGATAGCCCGATCGGCCGGTCGGCGATCCACAGCTCACCGCCCTCGACCTTGACCGGCAGCGAGCTCGATTCGCCGACGAAGCTATAGACGAAGGGCGAGTTTGGGATGTCGTAGATCTCGTCGGCTGAGCCGACCTGCTCGATGCGGCCCTGGCTCATGACGACGACACGGTCGGCGAGCTCGAGCGCCTCCTCCTGGTCATGGGTGACGAAGACGGTGGTGTGGCCGGTGGCGTCGTGGATCTCGCGCAGCCAGCGGCGCAACTCGCGGCGTACCTGCGCGTCGAGCGCGCCGAACGGCTCGTCGAGCAGGAGCACCTTAGGCTCGATCGCCATGGCGCGGGCGAGCGCCACGCGCTGACGCTGGCCGCCTGAAAGTTGCGCCGGATAGCGTTTTTCCAGGCCCGACAACTGGACGAGGTCGAGAAGTTCGGAAGCGCGGCGGCGGATCTCCTGCGCCGACGGGCGGGATGCTCCGTGCCGGACCTTGAGGCCGAAGCCGATATTGTCGGCGACCGTCATATGCCGAAACAGCGCATAATGCTGGAAGACAAAGCCGACATTGCGCTCCTGGATCGACTTCTGCGAAGCGTCCTCATCACCGAAGAAGATTGCGCCCTTGGTCGGCCGTTCCAGCCCGGCGATTAGCCGGAGCAAGGTCGTCTTACCGGAGCCGGACGGCCCGAGCAACGCGATCAGTTCGCCGGACTTGATGTCGAGCGATACGTCGTGGAGGGCCGGAAACCGCTCAAACTCCTTGCGCACATTGGCAATGCGAACTTCCATAAACCCGCCCTTTTCAATGTCCGCGTGTCGCGGCGATCTCGGCGCCGTAGCGCATCTCGAGCAGTGTTTTCAAGACCAGCGTGACCAGCGCCAGGCCGGCAAGCAGCGAAGCCACGGCGAAGGCGCCGACGGCATTGTACTCATTATAGAGGATTTCGACATGCAGCGGCATGGTGTTGGTGAGGCCGCGTATGTGGCCCGACACGACCGACACCGCGCCGAACTCGCCCATGGCGCGCGCGTTGCACAAGAGCACACCGTAGAGCAGTCCCCATTTGACGTTAGGCAGCGTCACATACCAGAAGGCCTGCCAGCCATTGGCGCCGAGCGAAAGGGCCGCCTCCTCATCGCCACTGCCCTGTTCCTGCATCAGCGGGATCAGCTCGCGGGCGACGAAGGGGAAGGTGACGAAGATGGTGGCGAGCACAATGCCCGGCACGGCGAACAGAATGACGATGCCATGGGCCTTCAGCCATTCGCCGAGCAGGCCTTGCGCGCCGAAGAGGAGCACATAGACCAGGCCGGAAATGACAGGCGACACCGAGAAAGGCAGGTCGATGAGGGTGGTTAGAAACGCCTTACCCTTGAACTCGAACTTGGCGATCGCCCAGGCAGCCGAAATGCCGAAGACTGCGTTGAGCGGGACCGAGATCGCCGCTACCAACAGCGTCAGGCGGATCGCCGACCGCGTGTCGGGGCTGGCCAGCGCCTCGGTGTAAGCGCTCGTGCCCTTGGCGAACGATTCGTTAAAGACGACGATCAGCGGCAAGAGCAGGAAGATGGCGAGGAAGGCGAAAGCTACGGCCATCGCCGCCACTCGCACCGGCCGGCTTTCGGTTACCGCCTCCGACTGGCTTTCGCGATATGGTTCATAGGATTTGATTTCGGGGTCAGCCATAGCGTTTGCGGCTCCACGACTGCACCAGATTGATCACAAGCAGCATCAGGAAGGATAGCGCCAGCATAATCGCGGCTATCGCCGTGGCCGCTGCATAGTTGTATTCCTCGAGCCGGATCACGATCAGAAGCGGCGCGATTTCGGATTTGAACGGCAGGTTGCCAGCGATGAAGATAACGGAGCCGTATTCGCCGACGCCGCGCGCGAAGGCGAGCGAAAAGCCCGTGACGATCGCCGGCGCCAGCCCTGGAAACAGGACGCGGGTGATGATCTGGAAGCGACTGGCACCAAGCGAGGCCGCTGCTTCTTCCACCTCCTTGTCGATCTCCTCCATGATCGGCTGGACGGTGCGCACGACGAAGGGCAGGCCGATGAACACCAAGGCGACGACGATGCCGAGCGGCGTGTAGGCGACCTTGATGCCGAGCGGCATCAGAAGCTGTCCGATCCAGCCATTCGGCGCATAGAGCGTGGTGAGCGCGATACCGGCAACTGCGGTGGGCAAGGCGAAGGGCAGGTCGACCATGGCATCGGCGATGCGGCGGCCGGGGAAACGATAGCGCACCAGCACCCAGGCGACGATGGTGCCGAAGACGACGTTGACGGCAGCGGCCAGGAAGGCGGTGCCGAAGCTGATCTTCAGCGCGTTGAGGGTGCGCCGGTCGACGGCGATCGCCCAGAAATCGGTCCAGCCGAGCGCGGCCGAACGCCAGACCAGCCCCGAAAGCGGGATGAGGATGATGAGCGTGAGGTAGGCAAGCGAGAAGCCGAGCGTCAATCCGAAGCCCGGAATGACACTCGGCTGTCTGAACCGCCACCCCGCCTTGGCGGGTGCTGTGTTCATGCTGTTCTGGATCGTCCCTTCTTACTCAGTCCAGATTGCCCTTAGCCTCGGCTCGGGCATTCGTACAATAGACCCAATCAGGTTTCATCCGGCCTATGGCCACCATGCTTCATTGGGCGGGCTTGTAAATCTGGTCGAATATACCACCGTCGCCGAAATGATAAGGCTGCGCCTTCCTCCAACCGCCGAATTGCGGATCGTCGATGGTGACAAGCTTGATGGCCGGTAGCTTGGCGAGGTCCTCGGCAGGCACCAGGTCGGGCTTGGCCGGACGATAGTGGTTCTTGGCGATGATGGTCTGGGCTTCCTTGGAATAGAGCCAGCCCAGATAGGCCTCGGCGACCTTGCGCGTGCCCTTGGCGTCGACATTGGCGTCGACGATCGCGACCGGCGGCTCGGCCAGGATCGAGGTCGGCGGGTAGACGATGTCGAAATTGTCGGCGCCGAATTCGTCGAGCGCGAGATAGGCTTCGTTCTCCCAGGCGATCAGCACGTCGCCCAGCCCCTTCTGCGCGAAGGTCACCGTCGAGCCGCGGGCGCCGGTATCGAGCACCGGGACATTCGCATAGAGCTTGCCGACGAATTCCTTGGTCTTGGCTTCGTCATTGCCGTCATTGGCGTTGGCATAGGCCCAGGCGGCGAGATAGTTCCAGCGCGCGCCGCCGGAGGTCTTCGGGTTCGGCGTGATCACCTGGACGCCGTCCTTGACCAGATCGTTCCAGTCGTGGATGCCCTTGGGATTGCCCTTGCGCACCAGGAAGATGATCGTCGAGGTGTAGGGTGCCGAGTTGTTCTCGAACTTCGTGCGCCAGTCCGGATTGATCTTCTTCGTCTTCGTGGCGATGGCGTTGATGTCGCCTTCGAGCGCGAGCGTGACGACATCGGCGTCGAGGCCGTCGATCACCGCCCGGGCCTGCGCGCCCGATCCGCCATGCGACTGCTGGATGGTGACGGTTTCGCCGGTCTCCGCCTTCCAGTGCGCGGCGAAGGCCTCGTCATAGGCCTTGTAGAGTTCACGTGTCGGGTCGTAAGACACATTCAGAATGGTCGTATCGGCAAACGCGAAACCGAGCGTACCGAACTGGACAGATGTGGCGACCAGCGCGCCGAGCAGTTTCCTGAAATGAGGGTTGGTCATTTCCGCCTCCGTTGATGACGGCCGAACTCTACCGATTTGATAGAATTTAGATGCATTCAATGTTGCCTTTTTTGCTGTCTTGAAGCAATTTTTCGCCGATGATCGCCGTACTCGGGAAACATTTTCCTCATATTAGCCAGCGCGGACTCTGCGCCTGTCGGACGCCATCTAGAGACAGCTGGCGTCGCGGCAAGGTTGGAGCGGGCGAGATTTGTGTCGGGGTCTATCCGCCTTCTATGGCGCGGTGATGGGAAAGTCGAAACGCTGCTTGGCGAACGGTTCGTTTTGCAGCGTGAAGTGCCACCATTCGCGGACATAATTGCGGAAGCCGGCGGCACGCATGGCGTCGACCAGCGTCTTGCGGCTGGTGGCAGCTTTGATTCTCAGCCCATGGTAGGCGGTCTCGCTCGCAGGATCGAAACAGTCGAATCCGGTGCCGAAGTCGAGCGTACCGGTGTCGGGCGCGCCGCAGGCGGGATGAACCGCGCTTTTCTTGTCAAGCTCAGCGATGGCGAGATCAACGGTCGAGCCGCGCGAATGGCTGGACAACTCGCCGACGTAACCCTTGGCGATGAGGTCGCCGCGCTCGACCGTCGGGTACCATCGCGGGTCGGGTGGGCCGCTTTGCCTCGTCCATTCGCCCATATCGGCAACGGCGCGCGCCGGGCGGTAGCAGTCGAAGACGACCAATGTCATGCGCCTGGCGGCCATTGCTTTCTGGACACTGGAAAGCGCCTTTGCCGCCTGTTCGGTCAGGATGCAGACCGGCGCGTCATAGCCATTGGCCTTGCGGTGCAGGAAGTTTTCGGATCCGGCGTAGCGGATGTCCTGGCGGATGCTGGGATCGATATCGGCCAGCCGGACGAAGCCGGCGGGGAGGGGATCGGCATGGGCGGGGAAGGCCGCGGCGGCCGAAAGCAAAGCGCAAAACGCAATGCGCTGAATCGCTTGCCGTATCTTATTCAACGAAAACCTTCACGCTTGCCGCGCGTCCGGCGGCGTCGATCACGGTCAGCGTCGAATAGCCGGTGCCGTCGGGCTGCCAGGTCGCGGTGCGGCGGCGGTCTATGCCGGCGAGCGGCTTGCCGTTGGCGAGCCAGCGAAACGGCGCG
>NZ_JHQR01000412.1 GCF_014843825.1 Mesorhizobium silamurunense | reverse complement strand
CCGCTTGCCGCGCGCGAGGCCTCGCGCGTCGGCGCGCATCGCGATGCCGCCGGCCATTACGAGGTCGCCTTGCGCTATTCTGACGCCCTGCCGATGGAAGGCCAGGCGGCGCTGCACGAAGGCCATGCCTTCGAATGCCATTTGATCGGCCGCATCGACGCGGCCATGGAGGCGCAGGGCGAGGCGCGCCGGCTGTGGCAGGCGCTTGGCGACAGGCTGAAGGAAGGCGACAGCCTCAGATGCCTGTCGCGCTTCGCCTATCTCGTCGGCGACCGCGCGGCGGCGGACCGGTTCGGCGTGCAGGCCGTCGAGCTTCTGGAAACGGCGCCCGACAGCGCCGAGCTTGCCATGGCCTACTCGAACCTGTCCCAGCTGGCGATGCTGGCCGAAAGGCTCGACGAGACGCTTTCGCTTGGAGCCAAGGCCGTCGGGCTGGCGGAGCGGCTGAACCGGCCGGACATCCTCTGCCACGCGCTCAACAATGTCGGCGCCGCCGGACAATGGCTGGATTTCGCCAAAGGGCGACGCGATCTCGCCCGCAGCCTTGGAATCGCCCTTGCGGGGAATTTCCAGGAGCATGCGGCGCGCGCATTCACCAATTGCGCCTGCGTCGAGATGAACAGGCTCAACCTCAACGAGGCGGAAGCCTTCCTCGACCGCGGCATCGCCTATTGCGTCGAGAACGATCTGGCGACCTGGCGCGACTACATGCGCGGCGTGCAGGCACAGTTGCTGCTGCGGCGCGGCCTGTGGAACGAGGCGGCGACGATAGCGCATGATGTCGTTGACGACGAGGCGACGACCGCGCTGGTGCGCTACCCCTCGCTGGTGGCGTTGGCGAGACTGCGCATCAGGCGCGGCGATCCATCAGCCGGGCCGGTGCTGGACGAGATGAAGCGGTTCCTGGATAAAGGCATGGAGCTGCAGCGGCTGGCGCCTTACGCGGCGGTGATGGCGGAGCTCGCATGGCTAGGACAGGGCGACAGAGCCGAGGCGCTACGCCTTATCGATCTTGCCGAAAGCCGGTCGCCGACGCGCGCCGTGGTTGGCGAGCTGGCAACCTGGCGCCAATTTCTGTCGCCTGACAGCGATCCCGGCGAGATCGACGGCATGGCCGAGCCGCATCGCCTTTTGCTTGCCGGCGACTGGCGGGGTGCCGCGGCGTTCTGGGCCAGGATAGACGCCCCCTTCGAGCGCGCGCTCGCCTTGCTGCAGGGCGACGAGGCGGCGCAGCGCGAGGCGCTCGACATTTTCGAAGGGCTTGGCGCAAGGCCGGTAGCGCAGCATGTGCGCGGCCTGATGCGGCAGAGCGGCGTCAGCCATATCGCGCGGGGGCCAAGGCAGGCAACGCGCACCAACCTCGCCGGCCTGACCCAGCGCCAGATGGAAGTGCTGCAGCTGATCGAGCGCGGCTTCTCCAACAAGAAGATCGCCGCGCACCTGACCATCTCGCCGAAGACGGTCGATCACCATGTCTCGGCGGTGCTGGAGAAACTGGAAGCCGTCTCGCGCGGCGAGGCGACGGCCGCGGCGCGGGCGTCGGGGTTGTTGTAAACACCGGTTCCTGGGTGAGAAGAGGCATCGCCGGTGTCGGCGCTGCCCCTCACCCGGCCCTTCGCTATCGCTCCGGGCGTTCGTCGTTCGAAAAGCCAAGCAATTGGCTTTTCGTCCGCTGCGCGGACCACGTCACCCCCGTAAAACGGGGAGAAGGGAAAAGGGATCAGGCGAATGCTCCGTGGCAGTGCTTGTATTTCTTGCCGGAGCCGCAGGGGCAGGCCTCGTTGCGGCCGACCTTGCCCCAGGTTGCCGGGTTCTTCGGGTCGCGATTTTCCGGCGCGACGATGGCATTGGATTCCTGGCGAACCAGCAACGCCGTCTCGCCGCCCTCGAAATCGTTCTCGCCGGTGGTGCCGTCGATGTGGCTGCCGAACATGTCCGGCGCTTCGGGCGGCGGCGCTTCGGCAGCCTGGCGGACCAGCTCGACGCGCATCAGCTGCGCGGTGACGGCCTGGCGCAGATTGCCGAGCATGCCTTGGAACAGCTCGAAGGCCTCGCCCTTGTATTCTTGCAGCGGATCGCGCTGGGCATAGCCGCGGAAGCCGACGACCGAGCGCAGGTGGTCGAGGTTGACGATGTGCTCGCGCCACAGATGATCGAGCGTCTGCAGCACCACCGAACGCTCGACATAGCTCATCACGTCGGGGCCGAAACGCTCGGCGCGTTCCTTCGCCGCGGCCTCGGCAGCGGCCGAGATGCGCTCGCGGATGTCGTCCTCGGCGATGCCCTCTTCCTTGACCCACTCCTCGATCGGCAGGTCGAGATTGAGGTACTGCGCCACTTCCTCCTTCAGGCCGGCCACGTTCCATTGCTCGGCATAGGCGTTTTCGGGGATGTTCTTGGTGACGATTTCCTCGATGACGCCCTCGCGCATCTCGGCGATCGTTTCCGATAGGCCCTCGCCGTCCATCAGCTCGATGCGCTGTTCGAACACCACCTTGCGCTGGTCGTTCGAGACGTCGTCATATTTCAAGAGGTTCTTGCGGATGTCGAAGTTGCGCGCCTCGACCTTCTTCTGCGCCTTTTCCAGCGCCTTGTTGATCCACGGGTGGATGATCGCCTCGTCTTCCTTCAGGCCGAGCTTCTGCAGCATGCCGTCCATGCGCTCGGAACCGAAGATGCGCATCAGATCGTCCTGCAGCGACAGGAAGAATTTCGAGCGGCCGGGGTCGCCCTGTCTTCCCGAACGACCTCTAAGCTGGTTGTCGATGCGGCGCGATTCATGGCGCTCGGTGGCGAGCACGTAGAGGCCGCCGGCGCCGAGAGCCTTCTCTTTCAGGCGGGCGACGTCGTCGCGGATTTCCTTTTCCCTGGCCTCGCGCTCGGGCCCTTCAGGCATGTCGGCCAGCTCCTCGGCGATGCGCATGTCGGCATTGCCGCCGAGCTGGATGTCGGTGCCGCGGCCGGCCATGTTGGTGGCGATGGTGATGGCGCCGGGCTTGCCGGCCTGGGCGACGATGGAGGCCTCACGCTCGTGGTGGCGGGCGTTCAGCACCTCGAAATTCTTGAAGCCGTCCTTGCGTAGGCGTTCGGCCAGTTGCTCGGACTTCTCGATCGAGGTGGTGCCGACCAGGATCGGCTGGCCCTTGTCGCGCGCCTCCTTGATCTCCTTGACGATCGCCTTGTACTTCTCGTCGACGGTCCGGTAGACCTCGTCGTCCTCGTCCTTGCGGATGACGGGCAGGTTGGTCGGGATCTCGGTGACCTCGAGATTGTAGATGTTGGCGAATTCCTCGGCCTCGGTCAGCGCCGTGCCGGTCATGCCGGCGAGCTTCTTGTAGAGGCGGAAATAGTTCTGGAAGGTAACCGAGGCGAGCGTCTGGTTCTCCGGCTGGATCTGCACATGTTCCTTGGCCTCGAGCGCTTGGTGCAAGCCTTCCGAATAACGGCGGCCGGGCATCATGCGGCCGGTGAACTCGTCGATGATGACGATCTCGCCGTTGCGCACGATGTAGTCCCTGTCCTTCTGGAATAGGAGGTGCGCCTTCAGCGCGTTGTTGACGTGGTGGACGATGGCGACGTTCTCGACGTCGTAAAGCGACTCGCCCTTCAACAGGCCGGCATCGCGCAGCATGTTTTCCAGCTTTTCGGTGCCGTCCTCGGTGAAGATCGTAGTCTTCTGCTTCTCGTCGACCTCATAGTCGGCCGGGCCGAGCTTCAGCATGTAGGCGTCGATGGTGTTGTACATTTCCGAGCGGTCCTCGAGCGGACCGGAAATGATCAGCGGCGTGCGTGCTTCATCGACCAGGATGGAATCGACCTCGTCGACGATGGCGTAAGCATGGCCGCGCTGCACCATCTGCGAACGCTCGTATTTCATATTGTCGCGCAGATAGTCGAAGCCGAGCTCGTTGTTGGTGGCGTAGGTGACGTCGGCGGCGTAGGCGTCGCGGCGTTCGTCATCCGAAAGACCGTGGACGATGATGCCGACGGTCAGGCCAAGGAACTTGTAGACGCGGCCCATCCATTCGGCGTCGCGCTTGGCGAGATAGTCGTTGACGGTGACGACATGGACGCCCTTGCCGGCGAGCGCATTGAGATAGACCGGCAAGGTGGCGACCAGCGTCTTGCCCTCGCCGGTGCGCATCTCGGCGATGCCGCCATTGTGCAGCACCATGCCGCCGATCAACTGCACGTCAAAAGGACGCATGCCCAGAACGCGGCGGGCCGCCTCGCGCGCGGTGGCGAAGGCCGGTATCAGCAGGTCGTCGAGCGAAGCGCCGTTGGCGAGATCCTGGCGGAATTTTTCGGTGCGGCCGGCAAGCTCGGTATCCGAGAGCGCCCGCATCTCGTTTTCCATGGCGTTGATGGCCTCGACCCGTGGCCGGGTCGACTTGACTCGGCGGTCGTTGGAGGAGCCGAAAACCTTACGCGCGAGAGCGCCGAGACTGACCATCCAATGGCCCTTTCGATAGCAATTTTAGCCGTTTGCGACAGGCGCCTGGCGGGCCCATCAAATCCGCGTGAATGCGGACAAACGCAAAAAGCGCCCGGAAAACGGTTCTGGACGCCAAGTCGTTGGACAGATAAGAGGGGGCTCAACTGATGTCAACGCCGCGTTGACCCTATGGGCAGCGCCAAATTCCGCCACAATCGGACGGATTGGAACCCTTCCGCTCAAGCGATCCTTATTGGCAATCCCCCATTGGAGTTTATCTTGATGTCCTTGTCGTTCCGCCGCGCGTCGCTCGCCAGCCTTGGCCTGGCCTTCGGGCTCTCGGCTCTTTCGCTGTCGCCGCTAATGGCGCAGGAAACCAAGCCCGCCCAGCCGGACGCTGCGGCTCCCGCCACCGCTCCGGTCGATCCGAACGCCGTGGTCGCCACCATCAACGGCGAGAAGTTGACCGAGGCCGACCTTGCGCTGGCCGAAGGCGAGCTGTCGCAGCAATTCCAGCAACTGCCGCCGGAACAGCGCCGCGCCGCCGCCCTTTCGGCGGCCATCGAAATCCGCGTCATGGCCAAGAAGGCGGTCGACAGCGGTCTCGACAAGGATGCCGATTTCCAGCGCCGCATGGCGTTCCTGCAGCAGCGCGCCCTGCATGGCGAGGTGGTCGAGAAGGAGGTCGTCGACAAGGTGACGGATGCGGATGTCCGCGCCCGTTACGACCAGGAAATCGCCAACACGCCGCCGGTCAATGAGATCCATGCCCGTCACATCCTCGTGAAGACGAAGGAAGAGGCCGAGGCGATCATCAAGCAGCTCGATGGCGGTGCCGATTTCCAGAAGCTCGCCAACGAGCACACCAGCGACCCGAGCGGCAAGACCAGTGGCGGCGACCTGGGCTGGTTCGGCCCTGGCCAGATGGTGCCGGAGTTCGACAAGGCGGCGTTTGCCCTGGATGTCGGCAAATACTCGAAGGAGCCGGTGCAGTCGCAGTTCGGCTGGCATGTCATCAAGGTCGAGGACAAGCGCGCCAAGCAGCCGCCGGCCTTCGACGACGTCAAGGATCAGGCCAAGCAGGCGGTGATCCGCGACAAGTATTTCGCCATGGTCAAGGAATTGCGCGGTGCCGCCAAGGTCGAGATCCCGGACGCGAAGCTGAAAGCGGCGGTCGACACGCTGGAGAGCGGCAAGTAATTCCGCATCGGCTAGGAGCATTGCAGAGGGCGCCTTTCGGGCGCCCTTTTCGCGTTTCAGGCGGGCGCTATGCCGCGCACCACATAACGCACCGCGGTGCGGATCGTCGCCTCGTCTTCATCGAGGCGATTGGTCAAAAGATGCCTCCAGGCGTAGGAAGCGATCAGGTCGGCCACGATATCGGCGTCGACGTCCGCCGCCACCTCGCCGCGCGCCTTGGCGCGTTCGATCATCCCGCCGGTATGGGCGCGCCGGCCTTTTGTATAGTCGGCAAGCGCCACCGCCGCGGCCTGGTCGGATTGCGCTTCGGCGACCAGCGACCGGAAGACATTGCCGGACGAAGTGTCGCGCCAATGCGCGAACAGATTCACGAGGAAGCCGGCAAGATCCTCTTCGAGCTTGCCGGTATCGGGCACCGCGACACGCTTTTGCCGCTGATAGACCTCGATCAGCAGCGCCGCCTTGCTCGGCCACCAGCGATAGATGGTCGGTTTGCCGGCCCGCGCGCGCCGTGCGACGGCCTCGATCGAAAAGCCGGAATAGCCGGCCTCCGCCAGCACCGCTTCGGCGGCCTCGATGATGGCGTCGGCGCTTTCCGGGTTTCGCTTTGCGCCGATCGACTTGCGCCCCGGGGCGACTTCGCCCATTTCTGCGTCCTTAGTCGATGAATCTTCTGTCGATCATATTGGGTCCTGAGGCGAAACGAAACGGACCGTTTTAGGTTGTGGCGTCATCAACTGAGCCCGCGAACCGCGGCCAGAACGCCTCTTGCGCCAGCGCGTTCTATCGGGCAAACCGGCCTTCCTTTCGCGTTCTGCCGCTCCGGGGTCCCCATGTCCGCAACGATTTCGCCGCTCGCACCGAAGAAATACCCCAAGATGCCGGTCATCGAGGGCGTGCGCATCGCCACCGCCGAGGCCGGGATCAAATATCGGAATCGCACTGATCTGCTTGCCATGGTCTTCGATCCTGGAACGGCCGTCGCCGGCGTGTTCACCAAGTCGAAATGCCCCTCGGCGCCGGTCGATTACTGCCGCCAGAACCTGCCCGCCGGCAAGGCGCGCGTGCTGGTGGTCAATTCGGGCAATGCCAATGCCTTCACCGGCAAGAAGGGCAAGACTTCGACCGCGCTGACGGGCGAGGCGGCGGCGAAGGCCGCCGGATGCTCCGAGAGCGAGGTGTTCCTGGCCTCGACCGGCGTCATCGGCGAGCCGCTCGACACTAACAAATTCAGCCATCTGCTTGCCGGCCTGGTGAAGGAAGGCAAGCCGGACCTGTGGACCGAGGCGGCGAAGGCCATCATGACCACGGACACCTATCCGAAGGTGGCAACCCAGATGGTGAAGCTCGGCGATGCCGACGTGACCATCAACGGCATTGCCAAGGGCGCCGGCATGATCGCGCCCGATATGGCCACGATGCTCTCCTTCATCGCCACCGATGCGCCGATCGCGGCACCCGTGCTTCAGGACCTGTTGTCGCGCGGCACGGCCAAGACCTTCAATGCGGTCACCGTCGACAGCGACACCTCGACCAGCGACACGCTGCTCATCTTCGCCACCGGTAAGGCCACCGCGCGCGGCGCTCCGGCGATCAGCGATCCGAAGGATGCGCGGCTCGGCGCCTTCCGCCGCGCGTTGGGCAAGGTGCTGAAGTCGCTGGCGCTGCAAGTGGTGCGCGACGGCGAGGGCGCGCGCAAGC
>NZ_JHQR01000410.1 GCF_014843825.1 Mesorhizobium silamurunense | reverse complement strand
GTTCCGGCGCTGGCGACGCGCTGGCGCTCCTATCCGGTGCTGGGCTGGATCGCAGTGGGCGCCGCGGTCGCCGTGCTCGGCCGCGTCGCCTTCGATCCGACCATCGTCGGCGCGGCGGCATTGTCGAGGACGCCGGTCTTCAACTGGCTGCTGCCGGGTTATGGCGTGCCAGCGCTCGCCTTTGGTTTTTCTGCCTGGCAACTGGCGCGCACCACCAACGGACGGCCGCGCCTCGCGATGGAGGCGACCTCGGCGCTGTTTGGCCTGCTCGCCGTTGCGATGCTGGTGCGTCACGCCATGCATGGCGGCGTCATCGACACCGGCACTGTCACGCTCGGCGAGCAGGCGATCTACACGCTGATCGCGCTCGGCGCTGGCGCGATCCTCGTCGCCATCGACATGCGCTCGCCGAGCTCGGTGCTGCGCTATGGCTCGATGGCGGCCGGCGTGGTCTCTGCCGGCCTGATCGTCATCCAGCATTTCGTGGTGCTGAACCCGCTCGTGACGGACGAATCCACCGGCACCATTCCGTTCTTCAATCTGTTGTTCTTCGCCTATCTGCTGCCGGCCGTCGCGGCCGGCGCGCTGGCGCTTTATGTCCGCGACAAGCGCCCGAGATGGTATGCGGCGATGCTGGCGCTGGTCGCTTCGCTGCTTGCCTTCGCCTATGCGACGCTCTCTGTCCGGCGCCTGTTCAAGGGCGAGTTCATCGGCCTGTGGAGCGGGCTAGGCCAGCTCGAGACCTACACCTATTCGGCGCTTTGGCTGGTCATCGGCGTGGCGCTGCTCACCACCGGCGTCTGGCTGAGGTCGCAGGTGCTGCGCATCGCCTCGGCCGTGCTGATCGCAGTCGCGGTGCTGAAAGTCTTCCTCTTCGACATGTCGGAGCTGGAAGGCGTGCTGCGCGCGCTCTCCTTCATCGGCCTCGGCGCGGTGCTGATCGGCATCGGGTTGTTTTATCAGCGGCTTCTGACAAGAGCGGCCAGGCAAAGGTGAGGTGCCTGAATATTCAAAACGGAATATATGAATATTCGGCAGGAGAAATTCATATGCCGCTCTACATTCGTGACGATGAGGTCGACGCGCTGGCGACAAAATTGCAGCGCGAGACCAAGGCTTCCAGCAAAACAGAAGCCGTACGGACCGCGCTTTTGCATGAACTGGAGCGCAATCGCGCTCGAAAGCCGTTGCGTGAAAGGATTGCAGTTCTTCAGGCGCAAGCTGCTGCATTGGGGCCGTTCGATCCCAACTTCGACATGAAAGCGTTCATGGACGAGATGTGGGAGGAGTGATGTTCGTCGATGCGTCGGTGATCGTCGCGATCCTTGCCAAGGAGCCAGGCTGGGAGGAATTGCTAAAACGGATTCTCGACACCGCAGGTCCGCTTCACGTATCGGCGCTGGTCAGGGTCGAGGCGACATTTGCACTTGGACGACTGAGCGGCGGTGCCAAAAAGGCCAAGTCCCCGAATGCTGTCGGCGGCGCGCGATCTGATGGACACCTTCATCGAAGAAATTGATGCTCGCAACGTGTCTGTCGATGAAGAGATCGGCACGCGCGCTCTCGACGCCAGCATCCGCTGCCGCAAGGCGGTCGGCCATCCGGCCGATCTCAATCTAGGAGACTGCTTCGCCTATGCCTGCGCCAAGGCGCTCGACGTTCCGCTGCTCTACAAAGGCGGTGATTTCCTGGAGACGGATCTGGCATAAATCATAGCTTCGACGATCGGATAGCCGGGAATAAACACGCATCCGCCAGCGTTGTTAAGGTGCTTGGGTACCGGAGCGGTTGGTCCGCTTCGCGCTGGCTGCTTGCGCCGCGCTGCGAAGGCGCGTTCAATCGGATGGAAGACGACCTCGAAAAAAGCGGTTATGGACGACAAGAGGGCAGCGATCCTGAGCGAGATACCGCGTTTGCGCCGCTACGCGCGCTCGCTGCTGCGCGACCGCGATTCCGCCGACGATCTCGTCCAGGATTGTCTCGAGCGGGCGCTTGTCCGGCTCGACAACTGGCAGACAGGAGAAAGCCCCAGGAGGTGGCTGTTTACGATCATGCATCATCTGTTCATCGACCAGATGCGCAAGGTTAACCGACGTGGCGAGGCGGCGATGCTGCCCCTGGAAGCCGGCGAAGCCCAGTCTGCGCCCGCCGATCAGGTCGAAACCATTGCATCCCGCGAGATCATGGATGCCTTGCAGGCGATCGGCCCCGATCGCCGCGCGGCGTTGGTCATGGTCGCCATCGAAGGCTTTTCCTACGCTGAGGCCGCCAACATCCTCGGCGTGCCGGCCGGCACGCTGATGTCGCGCATCGCGCGTGGCCGCGAGGAACTGCGCGGTCTGCTGGACGACTCCTCGCGCCGCCGCTCGATAAGGATTGTCGAGCGATGACCCGGCGCGATTTCTCCGAACGCGACATCCACATGGCCCTCGATGGCGAGCTGCCGGCAGAGGAGCGCTTGGCCTATGACGCCTGGCTCGAAGCCAATCCCGAGATGCGGGCAAAGAGCGCCCGCTACATCGCCGACCGCGCGGCGCTCCGCGCTGCCTTGGCCGGCGTGATGGACGAGCCGGTGCCGGCAAG
>NZ_JHQR01000409.1 GCF_014843825.1 Mesorhizobium silamurunense | reverse complement strand
GCCGGTACCGCGGAGCCGGCCGAAGCGCTGCTCGGCATGGCGCTGGGCGCCGCGCGCGCGCAGGTGCACGAGAACTACATCGTCGCCCAGACAAGGGATTCGCTTGTCATCGTCGACCAGCATGCCGCGCATGAGCGGCTAGTCTATGAGGCGCTGAAGAACGCGCTCAATTCGCGCGCCGTGCCATCGCAGATGCTGCTCTTGCCCGAGATCGTCGACCTGCCGGAAGAGGATGCCGAGCGGCTGGCGATGCATTCCGACACGCTGGCCAAATTCGGCCTCGGGCTGGAGCGCTTCGGGCCGGGCGCGGTTGCGGTGCGCGAGACGCCGTCGATGCTTGGCGAAACCAATGTGCAACAGTTGGTGCGCGATCTGGCCGACGAGATCGCCGACAACGATACGGTCGAAACCCTGAAGGAGCGGCTGGACAAAATTGCCGCGACCATGGCCTGCCACGGTTCGGTGCGCTCCGGCCGCCTGCTCAAGGCCGAGGAGATGAACGCGCTGCTGCGCCAGATGGAGGCGACGCCAGGATCCGGCACCTGCAACCACGGCCGCCCGACCTATATCGAGCTCAAGCTCGCCGACATCGAAAGGCTGTTCGGGCGGCGGTGAAGGCTTCTGGCTATGCCCCCTCACCGGTCGCTTCGCGGCCTCGTTTCACAGGAACGAGGAACCCAAGCTTTTTGAGGTCGCCTTGTGCAACGGATCGTAATTCTTGGAAATGCCGGAAGCGGCAATTCAACCCTTGCAAGGAAAGTGGGCGAACGGCTGAAATTGCCGATCGTGCATTTAGACGGATTGTTTTGGGGACCTGGTTGGAGCAAACCTCAATATGAGGTTTTCCGCGCCCGCGTCAGCGAGGCCATCTCGGGTTGCGGCTGGGTGTGCGAAGGAAACTATTATCAGCAGACATTCGATCTAAGGCTTCCCCGGGCGGATCTCGTTGTCTGGCTCGACACCCCTCGCATGACATGTCTGAGCCGGGTCTTATTGCGTAGCGCATTGAACCAGCCTCGGCCTGACCTTCCGGCAGGATGCATCGAGAGGCTGGATAAGGAGTTTTATCGTTTCTGCGCTACATCTGGAATTTCGATCGTAACAGTCGACCGCTCATCGAGCAGGAGCGTCTGGTGAGGGGACCGCACGTGCCGGTGATGAGATTGCGTGGCACCCGTCAGATTTCAGACTTCATAAGTTCGCTTGCTGGCTAACCAACGCGCTGGACCGGGTGGCCGCCTTGTTTCAAGAAAACCTTCCAACCCTCTGATTCAGCGTTTCAAATTCACCACGATGACACCCCCCAGCGCCAGCGCGCCACCGACGATGCCGAGCAGGCTCGGCACTTCGCCCAGCCAGAAGAAGCCGATCAGGGCGGAAGTCGGCGAGACCAGGTAGAGGAAGTTCGAGGCGCGCGCGGCCGGCAGGCGGGAAAGCGCGGTTGCCCAGGCCGCATAGGCGATCATCGAGGGCACGATGCCGAGATAGATGGCGGCGCCGAGGCCGGCGGTATCGGCGATGGCGGCCTGCCTGAACGCTTCCGGCAGGAAGGGCGACAGGCACAGCGCGCCGAGCACCATGTTGGAAGCGGCGATCGTCAGCGGATGATGGCGGGCAAAGAGCGGCTTCTGGACGATGGTGTTGACCGCCGAACACAACGCGGAGCCCAGCACAAGCAGCGCGCCGGCGTTGAAACGCAGGCCATGCCCGTCGGCCACCGCGATGATGCCGATACCGGTGAAGGAGATCACCGTGCCGAACCAGGCAAGACGCGAGAACCGCTCGCCGAGCAGCGCCATCGCCATGATTGCCGTGAAGATGGGGCTGACATTGATGCGGGCGCCCCCCGCCGACACGGTCAGCTCGCCGAAATTGAGCATGGCGGTGTAGAGCGCCACGAAGATCGCGCCGCCGAAGCCGAAGCGCCACAGCTCATCGACCCTGGGGAGCGCCGGGCGCTTGACGGCCAGGAAGATCGCCGCCGGCACGGCGGCGATGGCAAAGCGCAGCGCGCCGAGTTCCAGCGGCTGGAAGGCGGCGAGGCCGGCACGGATCGCCGGGAAGGCAGACGCCCAGCCGAGCACCGTCAGCGCCACCGCGATCGCCGCGGTGGTGTCCATGCGCTGTGTCTCATTCAACGTGCCGGTGTAAGCGCTCATTGCCGAATCCTCGTCTTTCAGTGTCATGGAGGGAGAAAACGCTATTGCCGGCCGATTGACAAACGAGCAATTCGAGGGTCAGCTGTGAACATGGATCACAGCTCGAACCAGATGCTGCCGCTGGAAACCTTGCGCGCCTTCGACGCGGCGGCGCGCACCGGGAGCTTTTCCGCCGCGGCCGAAAAGCTCAACCTCACGCATGGAGCGGTAAGCCGCCAGATCGCCAAGCTGGAGGACTGGCTGGGGCTCAAGGTGTTCGAGCGCAACGCGCGTGGCGTGACGCTGACCAACGAGGGCAACCGGCTGCATCTTCGCACCACAGAGGCCTTCGCGCTGATCTCGGTCAATTCCGACCGCTGGGTGGAGCCACGCGGCACCGCCGTGGTGCGGCTTGCCTCGATCCCCTCGGTCAGCGGCCTCTGGCTGATGCCGCGCATGGCGGCGCTGGAAAACAACCCGACCCGGCTGCGCATCGTGCTCGACGTCGACAACCGCCAGGCCGATCTCGCCGACGAAGGCATCGACCTTTCGGTGCGGTGCGGGCGCGGCCGCATTCCGGGTCGCGTCTCGGTGCAGCTTTTCGAAGAGCACATTTTCCCGATCGCGTCGCCGGAGCTGGCGAAGGAGATTGGGCGAGGCGACCCGGCACGGCTGCTCAAATTCCCGCTGATCAACGATTCCGACGCCTCCGGCTGGCGCGCCTGGTTCGCGGCGCAGGACGTGGACTACCGCCCGCGCCCGCAGGACCGGCGCTTCGAGGATTACAATCTTGTGCTCGACGCGGCGGCGCACGGGCTGGGCGTCGCACTGGCGCGGCCGCCGCTGACGCAGGACCAGTTGAAGTCGGGCCGGATCGTCGGCGTTGACGAGCGGGTCGCGCTCAATCCGGTGTCCTACTGGCTCGATCGCCCGGTCGGGCGGCCACGCGCCGCCGCCGCCGATCTCGCCCGACGCATCGCGGAACAGGCGAGGCTGGCGCCGGAGAAGCTCGAAGCCTTCCTGCAAGACGACGACTAGAGCTTTGTTTTTACGCAATTCCGGACGGAAAACCGTTGCCCACTTTTCCTGGAATTGCTTTAGATCGGCCGGATCAGCGCAGCAGCATCAGCACGATTGTGGTGGTCGCAGCCGAGACGATTGCTGTCACAATGGATATCGTCCACAGCGACACCTGGCCGGGTTCGGATCGCGGGGCATGACCCGCCGGCCGGGCCGCCGTACGTCCCGGTTGCGGCGCGTTGGCGTTGGCCGCGGCCAGTACCGATGAAGCAAGAGCCGGCGAGAACGAAGAGGGCGGCGGAGTTGGCGCTACCCTCGCCGTGTTGTCGGCGGCTGGCGGCTGTGTCTGGGTCGCCGAATGCTGATCGGCACCGGCTGTCGGCGTACGAGCCTGGGCCCTCGCCGATGCGTCATCAGTGCCGGCATCCGGCTCCATGACGGCTTTGTAGGCGTTCTCGATTTCCGCGGACGACAAGCGCTGCGACGATTGAGCGGGCGGCTTGGCCAGGGAGCTGTTCAGCGCCTGCGCGGCGAACTGCGCCGATTGCGCCATAGCGGGCGCCGGCGGCTGGACGAGCACCTTGACCAGCGCGGCGGTCGCCGGATCGACCTTGGCCGAGGGCACCGGCTGCGGGGTGAGCACCTCCTACAGCAGCGACGTCATGCTGGCATTGGTGATGTCCATGGCGCTTCCTGACAACCATCGTGCCACACGGCAATATTACATGAGCATTGCGCCAAGCTTGACCTTGTCCGCGATTTGTGGCGATTGAACCCCGATGAACTTAAGCGCCATTTCATGATGAACCGTTTTGAAGGCCCCGGCGGCAAGGAAGCGCGCATCCGCTATCTCGACGGCGACTTCCAGGTGACGAGCCCCGGCTCGTTCGTGCGCTGCGCCGTGACCGGCGAGAGCATTCCGCTGGACGAGCTCAAATATTGGAGCGTCGCCAGGCAGGAGCCTTATGTGAACGCGACAGCATCGCTGCGCCGCGAAATCGAGATGCATCCGGAATTACGCAGCCGGTAATAGGCCCTCCGTTCGTTACCCGCGCATCTTGCGCTGGCGCCAGGCGTCGAGCGTCTCGTTGATGATGCGCTCCGGCACGTGGTCTAGCTCGAACACGGCGTCGATCTCAAGCACGTCGAGCTGCTCGATGAACCCGGCGGGTGCGGCGGCGTGGCGGAGCCGCGCGGCGTCCTTGGCGGTGGTGACGAGGCGCAGCCCCTCGCGCCGCGCAAGCGCTGCCAGATCGGCGAGCTCGTCCGCGGCGTAGACATGATGGTCCGGGAAGGCGCGCGACAGCGCGACCTCGCCGCCGGCAGCGCGCACCGTGTCGAAGAATTTTTCCGGATGGCCGATGCCGGCAAAGGCAAGGAAGCGGCCGCCGGTAAAGCGCGCCGGGTTCGCAGGCTCGACATGCGCCAGGAAGATCGGACGACCGGCGCGTGCCGCCTGACGCACCACCTTATCGGCGGCACTCCCCTCGCCCATCTTGAGCAGGCCGCTGGTGAAGACCAACTGGTCGACGACCTTGGCCCTGAGCGGCCCGCCGGGAATGACGCGGCCGTTGCCGATGCCGAAGCGCGCGTCGACCACGACCAGCGCGTAGTCGATATGGATGCGCGCCGACTGGAAGCCGTCGTCCATGATCAGGAAGTCGCAGCCGTGCTGTTCCATCAGCAGCCTCGCGCCGGCGGCGCGGTTGGCCGTCACCGCCACCGGCGCATGTTCGGCGAGCAGCAGCGGCTCGTCGCCGACATGCTTGGCGGCATCGTAATGCGCATCGACGACATGCGGCTTGGCGAAGGAGCCGCCATGGCCGCGCGACAGGAAGCCCGGCGTAAGCTGCATGCGCTTTGCCTGTTCCGCCAGCGCGATGGCGACCGGCGTCTTGCCGCTGCCGCCGACGGTGAAATTGCCGACGCAGAGCACAGGTGCGGCGACCTTCTCGCGCGGCGCATGCCGCATGCGGCGGCCGGCCACCATCCCGTAGACCGCCGACGCCGGCGACAGCGCCAGCACGCGCCAGTCCGGCTTTTCCCACCAGAAGGGCGGCGCTTCGCTGGTCATGGCGCTGGTTCCGCGCAATTTGCGTTCGCGCCTGATCCTCTCCCAAAATCGATTCCGATTTTTGGAGCCATGCGCTAGCGCCCGTTGGCGCCTTTCAGGCGCGACTTGACGACCAGTGGCTGGATGTAGGGCTCGAGCGACTTCAGCGTGCGGGCGAGCGCACCGCGCATCTCGTCGACGGTCGCGGCGCCCGCCGCCATCATCTCGTGGCGCGCCGCCTCGTTAGTCAAAAGGAAATTGACGGCTCCGGCCAACATGTCGCGGTCGCGCACCAGCTTGGCGCCGCCACGGTCGAGCAGGCGCTGATAGGCCTCGCGGAAATTCTGCACGTTGCGGCCGGCAAGCACCGCCGTGTCGAGCATCGCCGGCTCCAGCGGATTCTGCCCGCCCTCGGAGGTCAGCGAACGGCCGACGAAAGCGATCTCTGTCAGCCTGAGATACAGACCCATCTCGCCGATCGTGTCGCCGAGCAGTATATCGGTGTCGGGCGAGATCCGGTCACCCTTGCTGCGGCGCGCCACGTTGAGCCCCATCCCGGAGATCTGCGCGGCAAGCGCATCGGCGCGGTCGGGATGCCGCGGCACGACGATAGTCAACAGACTGGGATGCCGCCTGTGCAGGGTCGCATGGACTTCCGCCGCGACGACCTCCTCGCCATCATGGGTCGAGATCGCCGCCCAGGTCGGGCGCCCGCCGATCTGGCGCTGCAACGTCGCCAGCGCACGCTCGTCGACCGGGGGCGGATTGGTGTCCACCTTGAGATTGCCGGAGACGGTGACCGGCCGGGCGCCCAGCACGCGGAACCGCTCGCCGTCGACATCCGACTGGGCGACGACATGGGCAAGGTTCTCGAACAGCGCCTCGGCGACGCTCGCGCGTTTCTTCCACGACCTGAAGGAGCGGTCCGACAGCCGCCCGTTGACCAGGACCTGCGGCACGTTGCGCGCCCCGAGCTCCAGGATGGTCATCGGCCAGATCTCCGATTCGGCTATGATGGCCAGCTCCGGCCGCCAGTGATCGAGGAAGCGGCTCACCGCGGGCTTGAGGTCGAGCGGTACATATTGGTGGATGATGCGGCTGCCAAGCCGCTCGTCGGCGACTTTGGCCGAGGTCACGGTGCCGGTGGTCAGCACGACGTTGACGCCATAGTCGAGTATGCATTCGACCAACGGCACGACGGCGATCGTCTCGCCGACGCTCGCGGCGTGGATCCAGATCACAGGGCCTTCCGGCCGAGGCCGGCCGGCGACGCCGTAGCGCTCGCGGCGGCGAACGCGGTCTTCCTTGCCGCGCGAGGCGCGCCAGGCGACATAGGGTCCGATCAGCGGATAGGCGACGGCCCCCGCATAACGGTAGGCCGTCAGCGCTGCGCGCGCCCAGCGCTCGCTCATTTCGCGCCGTCCACGAGGCGATAGGCCTCGGCCGTTGCGGCGTTGAGCGAGGCGGTGACCTCCTGGCGCTTGCGCTCCATCTCGGCGTCGTCGGCATCGGCGGGCACGAAGACGGGCGTGCCGACGATGACCGCGGAGCGGCCGAAGGGCAGATTGATGGTGGTTTTGTCCCAGCTCCTTTCCAGCACCTTGCGGCGGCTGGTGGCGATCGCCGAGGGCAGGATCGGCCTGCCGGAAAGCCTGGCCAGGAGCACGATGCCCAGGCCAGCGTCGCGCGGCGTGCCATGCGGGATGTCGGCGATCATGGCGACATTCTTGCCCGCGACCAGCGCTTTCTTGAGCGCGATCAAGGCCTTGGCACCGCCTTTGTCGAGATGCTTCGAACTGTCGCGGCCACCCGATCCGCGCACCGCCTCGATGCCGAATTTCTCGATCATCAGCGCGTTTAGCTCGGCATCGGCGCTGCGCGAGACCATGGCAACCAGCGGCCGACCCTTGGGATAGTAGGCAGGCGTGAGCAGATGCTGGCCGTGCCACAGCGCGATGATGCCCGGCTCGAGATGCGCATAGGCGCCGCCGGCGACCTGGGTCGAGCCTTTGACCAGCGGGCTGGTGATGCGAATCAGGCGCACGAACCAGGCGAACAGGCCGGCGATGAAATTCTTGACGAATCGCGACTGGGCGAGCGGCTCGCGGATGCGGCGCCACAGCGTGCGCGTCCCGCCCCGCCCGGCGGCGCGCCCCGTCGCCCCTTTCACCGCTTCATGCTCCATCGATGTCAACCGGCTACCTTTGTTTCCGGGTCGAGCAACCGGTGCAGGTGAACGACGAAATAACGCATATGGGCATTATCGACGCTGGCCTGCGCCTTTGCCTTCCAGGCGGCGTGCGCCGATTGATAGTCGGGGTAGATGCCGACGATGTCGAGCGCGTCCAGGTCACGGAACTCGGTTCCACCCAGTTTTTTCAGCTCGCCGCCGAACACCAGGTGCAAAAGCTGTTTCTTTCCGTCTTCCACGGCCATGCCGATCCTTCGTAGATTCATGAGTTTTGTGACAGGTCTAGACCAAAGCAGCCGTTTTTGGAACTATCGACCGGCTCACCCTTCGTCAGCTCCGGCGATGACGCCGGCAAGAATGCCCAGCAGTTCGCCGCTGCCGGCGGCGAGCGCGCCGTGGTTGATCACCTCGCCGGCATAGCGTGGCCGCTCCCCGCCGCGGTCGAGCAAGGCGCCGCCGGCTTCGTTGAGGATCAGGTCGGCGGCGGCGATGTCCCAGTCATGTGCGCGCGGCTTGACGAAGGTCGCGTCGATCTTGCCATTGGCGATCATCGCCAGCCGGTATGCGAGCGAAGGGATATAAGGCGTGCGCCGCAGCCTCCCTTGCCAGGCTTCCGGCATGCGGTCGACCAATGGCTTCGGCCCGCCGATCTCGACAGTGTCACCGAGCGGGCGAACATGGATGCGCTTGCCGTTGAGAAAAGCGCCCTCGCCGGGCAGCGCCCAGTAGGTCTCATGCTTTGCCGGGCATTCAAGCACGCCGGCCAGCGCGCGGCCGTCCTCGACCACGGCGACGCTGACGCACCAGGAATGCAGTCCTTCGAGAAAGCCCCTCGTTCCGTCGATCGGATCGACGACGAAGGTGCGGCGGGCCGAAAGCCTCGCATGATCGTCGGCGGTCTCCTCCGACAGCCAGCCGTAATCCGGGCGCTCCTTTAGCAAGGTCTCGCGCAGATAGCCGTCCGCGGCATGGTCTGCCTCGCTAACCGGAGAGGTGCCGCCCTTCATCCACACCTGCGGGTTGTTGCCGAAATAGCGCATGGCGATGGCGCCGGCCTCGCGGGCGGCGTCACGAAGCAGGGCGAGGTCCCCGCGTGCCCCGGTTGAGATGACCGCGTCAGGCACCGGCAAGGGTCATCCCCTCGATCAGCAGCGTGGGCGCGGCGGTGCCGAAATTGCGGTCGAGGTCGCTTGCCGGCACCATGTTGAGGAACATGGTCTTCAGGTTCGAGGCGATCGTCACCTCGGCCACCGGATAGGCGAGCGCGCCGTTCTCAATCCAGAAGCCGGAAGCGCCGCGGCTGTATTCGCCGGTCACCATGTCGACGCCCTGGCCGAACACCTCGGTGACGTAGAAGCCGCGCTTCAGCGAGGCGATGAGCTCCTCCGGCGCGCGTTCGCCGGGCTCGATGGCGAGATTGGTCGAGGACGGCGAAACCGAAGAAGCGCTGCGCGAGCCGCGACCGTTGGTGACGAGACCGAGCTCGCGCGCAGCCGAGGTGGACAGGAACCAGTGGTTGAGCACGCCCCTATCGACCATCAAAAGCTTCTCGCCCTCGACGCCTTCGCCGTCGAAGGGACGCGAGGCCTGCCCACGACGCCGCAGCGGCTCGTCGGTGACGGTGATCGCCGTCGAGGCCACCTGCTTGCCCATCATGTCGCGCAGGAAGCTTGTCTTGCGCGCCACAGCGGCGCCGTTGATGGCGCCGGCGAGATGGCCGGCGATGCCGCGCGCCACGCGCGGATCGAACACGACATCGATCGGGCCGGTCGCGGCTTTGCGGGCGCCGAGGCGGCGCACGGCGCGCTCACCGGCCTTGCGGCCGATATCTTCCGGCGCGTCGAGATCGGCGAAATGCTGGCGCGAGGAGAATTCATAGTCGCGCTCCATCGCCGTGCCCTCGCCGGCAATGACGCTGGTCGAGCGCGAGAAGCGCGAGGCGACATATTGGCCGAGGAAGCCATGCGAGGTGGCGAGCACAAGGCCGCCAAGCCCGGCGCTGGCGCCGCTGCCGGCCGAATTGGTGACGCCCTTGACGGCAAGAGCCGCCGCTTCCGCCGCAAGCGCCGCTGCCTTCAACTGGTCGGCCGACACCTCGGTCGGATCGAAGAGATCGAGATCGCGAGAATTGCGGGCGAGCAGCGCCGGGTCGGCGAGGCCTTGATACGGATCCTCGGGCGAGACTTTCGCCATGGCGACGGCGCGCTCGGCAAGCGCCTTCGGATCGGAGGCGGCGGTGGCCGAGACGCTCGCCACGCGCTGGCCGACGAAGACGCGAAGCGAGACATCCTCGCTCTCGGACGATTCGGTGCCCTCGACTTTGCCCAGCCGCACTGACACGCCGGCCGAACGGCCACGCACCGCGACCGCGTCGGCGG
>NZ_JHQR01000404.1 GCF_014843825.1 Mesorhizobium silamurunense | reverse complement strand
AGCCGCGCGGCAAGCTCGCCGACCGCGCGACGCGCCATGCCGGTATCGATCCTGAGCTGGCCATAGGCCATTTCGCTGTGACCGAGCCATCCGCACACCACCATGGCGTCCGTCACCGTCGCCTGCTCGCCGCCACGGCCGTAGCATGCCGGTCCAGGCGTCGAGCCGGCCGACTCCGGTCCGATCCGCAACACACCCTGCGCGTCGACGCTGGCGATCGAGCCGCCGCCGACGCCGATCGAACTCACCGACACGGATGGGATATGGAGCGGAAACTCGCCAATCAACTCGCCGGTCCCGAACTGCGGCTCGCCGTCGATGATGAGCGCGAAGTCGGCGGAGGTCCCGCCGATATCGAGAGTAAGGACCTTGTCCTCTCCGGCCTGACGCGCCAGCCACGACGCACCGATGACCCCGGAGGCCGTTCCCGACAGCAGCATGTTCACGCAGGCGCGCTTGCCTTCGGCAGCGTTCATCAATCCGCCATTCGACTTCGTCAGCATCGGGCGGGCCGGCACGCCGCGGCTTTTCAGGCGCTCTTCCAGTGCCGTCAGATAGCCTGAGACGCGCGGATGGACGTAGCCGTTGAGGATGGCGGTCGAGCTACGCTCGTATTCGCGGATGACCGGCCACACCTCGGCCGAGGTGAAGACGAAGAGGTCCGGTTCAAGACGGGCGATCTGTGCTTTGACCGAGGCTTCCTGCGCGGCGTTGCGCCAGGCATGGAGGAAGGACACGATGATGCCTTGCGCATCGTTCGCCTTCGCCACTGCCACCGCCCTCTCCACCGCCGCCATGTCCGGCGCCTGCGATTCACTGCCATCGGCGCGCATGCGAGCCGGAATGCCGAACACCATGTCGCGGGCGATCAGCGGGTCCGGCCGGGAGCAAAACAGCGAATACATATCCGGCATGCGAAGCCGCGCGAGTTCGATCACGTCCTCGAAGCCGGCATTGGTGAACAGCGCGAGCGGCGCGCCCTTGCGCTGGATGATGGTGTTGATGCCGACCGTCGTGCCGTGCACGAAGCGCGTCATATGGGTGGGATCAAAGCCTTCGCGCTCGGCCAGAAGGGTGAGACCCGTCATCAACTCGGCGCCCGGGTCCTCCGGCGTCGTCAGCACTTTCAGCGAGGCGACGCGTCCGGAACGGGCTTCGAGCGCGCAGAAATCGATAAATGTCCCGCCGATGTCGACGCCGACTTTCCAGTCGGCTGCGTTCCGCGCCTCGTCCGTCGCGATGGCTCCGTCCATGATGCGTCCCTTCCTGTCTGCCAACCGAAGCTGGCACGACCGGTTGGCCCGGGTCCAAGATGGATGATGAGCGAGGATATAAGTTTTGCTTATGCTTTGGCGCGACGTTCACCAAGAACGGCGGAACAGGCCGCGCGGATTTCATCGCGCATCATCTCATCGGCCCGCGAAAGGGCTCGTGCGCGCGAAGTAAGCAGTGCAATCGGAAATTCCGGTCCCGCCGCGAGCGGCCTGACGACAAGCCCTGCAAATTGCTGCCACGGCAGCAGCGCGTCGACGAGAGCGATGCCGAGACCGGCCTGGACAAACCCGACCGCGGAGATGGATGCGTCGATCTCGAGCGACGGCGAAAGCGCCACACCTTGCGCGCGGGCCGCGTGAGCCAGCTCGTCGGCGGGACGGGTGTTTCCGCGATAGGATATCAACTCTTCCCCGGCGAGGTCGGCAAGCGTCGGCTCGGTTTTCCTGGCCAACGCATGCTTGGCGGGCAGCAGACACGCGAAGCCTATGCTGCCGATCACTTCGGCCTCGATGTCGGGAGGCAGGCGGTCGTCCATGGCCACGCCGAGGCTGGCATCGCCCGCGCGCAGCATGTCGACGATCGCAGCGATCGGCGCGCTATGGGAACGCAGCAATATGTTGGGATGCTGCGCCCGGAATTTGGTGAACGCGCGAGGCAATATCGCCATGGCCGGCGGCGGCGAAGCCGCGACCCGCACCAGCCCCGCCCGGCCGAGACGCAGATCCGTGGTCTTGCGGCGCAGCCCATCGAGCCCTGCTGACAGCCTCTCGGCATCGGGGAATATCTCCAGGGCCTCTGGAGTCGGACGTAGCCGGCCCTTCACCCGTTCGAACAACGTGAAGCCGAGTTCGTCCTCGGTGTGAAGCAGAACCTGGCTGAGCGCAGGCTGGGAAATGTTCAGCATCCGCGCCGCTGCGGTCACGGTACCCGCGCGCATGACGGCGATGAACACTTCGAGCTGCCGCGCCCGCATTGCCACTCCATAGGTAAAGCTTATGGCTTTTGTCCAAACCCATCTTTGACGCAATGCCGCTGCGTGGACAAGATCGAAGCTTCGAGGATCGTTTGCTGTTTGCAAGGGGCCGCAATGGATGTGATCGTGCTGGGCGGCGGGCTGATGGGGACTGCCTCGGCCTGTTTCCTTGCCAGGCGCGGCGCACGCGTGACGCTGATCGAACGCAACCGCGTCGGTGCCGGGGCAACCGTCGCGTCCTTCGGCAACATCCGGCGCACGGGGCGTCATCTGTCCCAGCTTCCGCTGGCCCACCGCTCGCTCAGGCTATGGGCCGGGGCCGAGAAGATGCTGGGCCGCGATGTGGAATTTCGCGCCACCGGTCATATTCGCCTGATCTTCGATGAAGGCGGTCTCGCCGACATGCGCGCCTATGCCGAGGCGGCGCGACCCTGGGGACTCGAGCTGGAGGAGCTCAGCCCACGTGAGATTCAAACGCGTTTTCCCGGCCTTGGCCCAGACGCGATCGCGGCGTCGTTTTCACCGCATGATGGCAGCGGCAATCCGCGGCTGATCGCGCCGGCCTTTGCCGAGGCTGCCCGCAAGCTGGGCGCGAAAATCGTCGAGGGAGCCGAGATCGGGACGATCAGGCACACCGGTTCTGGTTTCCTTGTCGCCACTTCAAAAGGGTCATTCGCTGCCGAGTGCCTGCTCAATACCGCCGGCGCCTGGGGCGCGCGCATCGCAGCGCAGTTCGGCGAAGAGGTGCCGCTCGAGGCCCGCGGCCCGCAGATGGGCGTGACCGAGCCGCT
>NZ_JHQR01000408.1 GCF_014843825.1 Mesorhizobium silamurunense | reverse complement strand
GTGCAGCGCGCGGTCGACGCGCATCCGGGCATTGTCCGCGTCGGCGTCGCGCTCGACCGTCCGGTCATCGGCCTCGGCGCCTCGGCACCGCTGCATTACGCCGGTCTGCCGCCGCTGGTCGGCAATGGCTGCATCGTGCCGGAGGATACCGACGTCGCCAATGCGCTCGGCGCCGTGGTCGGCCAGGTGCGCGTCTCGGCCGAGGCCCGCGTCAGCCAGCCCAAGGAAGGGCTCTTCCGCCTCGCGTCTGGGCAAACGGTGCGCGACTTCACCGACGAGGCGAAGGCGATTGCGGCGGCGGAGGCGGACGTGCGGGCAATTGTCGCCGAACGGGCGAAAGATGCCGGCACCGACAGCGCCGAGATCGACGTTTCCACCGAGTTCAAGGTCTCGACCATCGAGAGCCAGCGCATGTTCATCGAGGCGCATGTGGTTGCGGTAGCATCGGGAAGGCCGAGGATTGCGGTGTAGGGGGGCAATCTCCCCCTCGAGGGGGAGATTCGCTTGCCGCCAAAATGCAACCCTTCACCTTAAGCCGAATTGACCCTTGAACCCCGGCATGCCAAAGGCCCCAAGCCGGCAAAGCCTGATATGTGGAGACGTGCTGATGACCGACCGCATCGAGATCGCCGGGTTGCAAATCGCCCGGGAGCTCCATGACTTCGTGGCCGAGGAGGCCGCCCCCGGCACCGGCATCGATCCTGAAAAGTTCTGGGAGGGGTTTGGAACAATCGTCCACGACCTCGCGCCGAAGAACCGCGCGCTGCTCGCCAAACGCGACGCCATGCAGGAGAAGCTGGACGGCTGGTATCGTGAGAACGGCGCGCCGGTCGACATGGAAGTCTACAAGAGTTTCCTGAAGGAGATCGGCTATCTCGTGCCGGAAGGCCCGGCCTTCAGCGTCAGCACCGAAAATGTCGATCCGGAAATCGCGGTCGTCGCCGGGCCGCAGCTCGTCGTGCCGGTGATGAACGCGCGCTATGCGCTCAACGCCGCCAACGCCCGCTGGGGCTCGCTCTATGACGCGCTCTACGGCACCGACGCCATCCCCGAGACGGGCGGCGCCGAGAAGGGCAAGGGCTTCAATCCGGCGCGCGGCGCCAAGGTCATCGCCTGGGCCAGGGATTTCCTCGACCAGTCCGTGCCGCTGACCACCGGCAAATGGGCCGGCGTCAACGGGCTCTCGGTGGCGAACGGCGCGCTCAAGGTCGGCGAGGGCGCCGGCGCCACCACGCTTGCCGATCCAAAACAGTTCGTCGGCTATCGCGGCGATGCCGCCACGCCTGAAGCCGTGCTCTTGGTGACGAACGGCCTGCATATCGAGATCGTGATCGACCGCGTCAGTGAGATCGGCAAGACCGATGCGGCCGGCATCGCCGACGTCCTCCTCGAGGCCGCCTTGACCACCATCCAGGACTGCGAGGATTCTGTCGCCGCCGTCGATGCCGAGGACAAGGTCGTCATCTACCGCAACTGGCTCGGCCTGATGAAGGGCGACCTGGCGGAAGAGATCACCAAGGCCGGCAAGACTTTTGTCCGCAAGCTCAACCCGGACCGCCGCTACACGGCGCCGAATGGCGGCCAGCTGCTGCTGCCCGGCCGCTCGCTGATGCTGGTGAGAAACGTCGGCCACCTGATGACCAATCCGGCGATAACCGACCGCGACGGCAACGAGGTGCCGGAAGGCATCATGGACGCCGCGCTCACCGCGCTGATCGCGCTGCACGATGTCGGCCCGAACGGGCGTCGTGGGAACTCCCGCGCCGGCTCGATGTATGTGGTGAAGCCCAAGATGCACGGGCCGGAGGAAGTCGCCTTCGCCGTGGAGATCTTCGATCGTGTCGAGGCGCTGCTCGGCATGCCGAAGAACACCATCAAGATGGGCATTATGGACGAGGAGCGGCGCACCACCGTCAACCTCAAGGAAGCGATCCGCGCCGCTAAGGAGCGCGTGGTGTTCATCAACACCGGCTTCCTCGACCGCACCGGCGACGAGATCCACACCTCGATGGAAGCCGGCCCGATGATCCGCAAAGGCGACATGAAACAGGCCGCCTGGATCTCCGCCTACGAGGCCTGGAATGTCGATATCGGTCTCGAATGCGGGCTCGCCGGCCACGCTCAGATCGGCAAGGGCATGTGGGCTATGCCCGATTTGATGGCGGCGATGCTGGAGCAGAAGATTGCGCACCCCAAGGCCGGCGCCAACACCGCCTGGGTGCCGTCGCCGACGGCCGCGACGCTGCACGCCACGCATTATCACAAGGTCGACGTGCATGCCGTGCAGGCGGCGCTGAAGAGCCGGCCGAAGGCGAAGCTCGACGACATTCTTTCGGTGCCGGTTGCGGTGCGGCCGAACTGGACGCCGGACGAGATCCAGCGCGAGCTCGACAACAACGCGCAAGGCATTCTGGGGTATGTCGTGCGCTGGATCGACCAGGGCGTCGGCTGCTCGAAAGTGCCCGATATCAACGATGTCGGCTTGATGGAGGACCGCGCCACGCTGCGCATCTCCTCGCAGCACATCGCCAACTGGCTGCGCCACAAGGTGTGCTCGGTAATCCAGGTGCGGGATTCGCTGCAGCGCATGGCGGCTATCGTCGACCGCCAGAATGTCGGCGATCCGCTCTACCGGCCGATGTCGCCCGACTTCGACAATTCAATCGCCTTCCAGGCCGCCTGCGATCTGGTGTTCAAGGGGACGGTGCAGCCCAACGGCTACACGGAGCCGGTGTTGCATGCGCGCAGGCTGGAGCTGAAGGCGAAGGGTTAATACCAAGGCGGCGGACCGGTCGCGATCCGCCGCCGTTTCGTTCAGTCTGCCACCTGCTTTTGTTGTCTATTCAGCCTGAGCGTGCCTCACAGCTGGGAAAGATCCTCGGCCAGCGCTCTCACCGGGTCGGCAAAGGCCTTGCAGACAGTTTGTCGTAGGTCTCGAAGCCGTCCGCCGTCTTGATTCCCAGGCGCTGGCGCTGTTGCGGATCATGTTTCGCGAGAGCGTCGAGGCGGCACTCACCATCGCATATCGCTAGCTGGCCTTGCCACGGGAGAAGGCGTCTCGGGCGGCGATCACATAAGCGAGATGTCCAGATGCAGCGCGTTGACGGTCTCAAATCTACCTGCTAGTAGGTAGGTAAATCAAGCGGAGAATACCCCATGCCTGCACAAATGAATGATCCAAATCGCACGGACTCCTCGAACGGCTGGCTCAAAAGCTATTACTACATGCGGTTTGCCGTGTCGGCTGCCTGGGTTGCGGTGGCTGTCACCGTCGCGAAGAGCATTCCACCGCTCGCCGCTGTCATGCTGGTCGCCTACCCGGTTTGGGACGCGCTCGCGAACTACGTCGACGCGCAGCGCACCGGCGGGCTCGGCCGCAATAAGTCGCAACTGCTCAACTTCGTTGTCAGCATCGTCGCTACGATCGCGGTCGCCATCGCGCTTGGTCACAGCATGAACGCGGTGCTCTCGGTTTATGGCGTCTGGGCCGTTGTCTCAGGCATGCTTCAGCTCCTGACCGCGGTGCGTCGCTGGAAAACCAACGGCGCCCAGTGGGCGATGATCTTGAGCGGCGCCCAGTCGGCGCTGGCTGGGCTCTTCTTCGTAAGGATGGCGGGCGGTACTGAGGCCATTGGCATCGTCAACGTCGCGCCCTATGCCGCTTTTGGCGCCTTCTACTTCCTCGTGTCTGCCGTATGGCTGTCCGTCAGCGACGCGCTTCGGAAGTCGCCGCAGGTCGCGCGTTAAGGTGTCCACAAGTTTTCTGCTGGAAGTGCGTTATGAGCAAGCTCTCGAACACGGCTGATGACATCCTGGCTGCGGCGCGAACCTTCATCGTCGCTGGCGGCTACAACGGGTTCAGCTACGCGGATATCGCCGAGGTGATCGGTATCCGCAAAGCCAGCATCCACCACCATTTCCCCAGCAAGGTGGACCTGGTGCAAACTCTGGTCAGGCGTTACCTCGAGGATGCCGTCGCGGGCCTAGGAGAACTTGAGCGCAATGTCCCGGAGCCGCCTGAGCTGCTTCGAACCTACGCCGGAATCTGGGCTCGGTGCATTGAGGACGCGAGCATTCCGATCTGCGTTTGCGCACTGCTCGCCAGTGAGCTTCCGGCTCTTCCGCCAGAGGTTGCCGTGGAAGTCCGGGCGTATTTTCAGTTTCTCTCGGGGTGGCTGACTGGCGTCATTGAGCGGGGTGCCGGGCAAGGCACACTGACAATTTCCGCTGCTCCGCGCGTGGAGGCGGAGGCCTTCATGGCGACCGTGCACGGGGCGATGCTTTCTGCGCGAGCCTACGGTGATACCTTGACTTTCGGCATGATCCTGGCGCCGACGTTGCAGAAGTTGATCCCCGGGACCATTGAAGTGGATTAGCGGAAGGGTCGGCCAGGAGTCGCGAGACAAACAGACCCGGCGCATTTGCGAATGCCTCTTTTATCTACGCCGCCTGCGCCATGCGCTCCGCGCTCATCCGGTAGGAAATCGCCTCGGCGAGGTGGATGCGGCCGACGGTTTCGCTGGCGTCGAGGTCGGCCAGCGTTCGCGCCACCTTCAGCACGCGGTGATAGGCCCGCGCCGAGAAGGCGAGCTTCTCGCTGGCGTCCTTGAGCAGCGTCAGCCCGGCGGCGTCGGGCCTGGCGATCTCCTCGACGATCGAAGGCGGGCAATGCGCGTTGGTGGTGGCTGTCGCGCCAAGCCTTTCCAGCGCTCGCGCTGGATAGTGCGGGCGCGAGCCAGGCGCTGCGCTACCGCGGCACTTGTCTCGGCCTTGTCCGGGCGGATCAGGTCACTCGCCGACACCGCCGGCACTTCGATCCGGAGGTCGATGCGGTCGAGCAGCGGGCCGGAAATGCGCGCCTGGTATTCGGTGCGGCAGCGGTCGCCGCGCAGGCAGCGATAGCCGGGCTCGCCCGACATGCCGCAGCGGCACGGGTTCATCGCCGCCACCAGCTGGATGCGCGCCGGATAGGTGAAGCGATGGTTGGCGCGCGCGATCACGCAGTCGCCGGTCTCGAGCCGGTCTCGAGCGGCTGGCGCAGCGCATCGAGCGTCTGCGGCGTGAATTCCGGGAATTCGTCGAGGAACAGCACGCCGTGATGGGCAAGCGACACCTCGCCCGGCCGCACACGCAAGCCGCCGCCCACCATCGCCGCCATCGAAGCGGAGTGGTGCGGGGCCCGGAACGGCCGCCGGTCGGTGAGCTTGCCTTCGCCGAGCTCGCCCGCCACTGAGGCGACCATCGAGACTTCCAGAAGCTCTTTCGGCGCCAGCGGCGGCAGGATCGAGGGCAGCCGCTGCGCCAGCATCGACTTGCCGGAGCCGGGAGGGCCGACCATCAACACGAATGGCCCGCCAGCAACTGCCGGCTCTTGACCCGCTCCAGACCTTCCCGAGTGTTGTCGCAAAGGGCTCGAACCGAGCCAATCGCGACATTCCCAGAGTTGAGTAACCTGCTATTGACCTGTGTCAGCGCAATCCTCTCAGGCCGCCGCCCGGGTTCAATCGGGTGTAGAATGCTTTCCTTCTCCGCGCCGATGCGCCAGGGTTCCGTCCCCCAATCTCACTCCTCAGCATGCGCTAGAGCGGTTCAAGATTTGACGGAATC
>NZ_JHQR01000402.1 GCF_014843825.1 Mesorhizobium silamurunense | reverse complement strand
CGGCGGCGGTCCGTCCCGGCGTGTTGCCGATCCTGGTCACGACCGTGCTGGCTCTGGTCGGCGCCTTCACCGTGTTTGCCTTCATTGCGCCTTTGGCGATCGAGAGCGGCGGTCTCAGCCCGCTTGCGCTGCCCGGCATGCTGCTTGCATTTGGCGTCGGCGCGGTCATCGGCAACATCGCCGGCGGTCAGGCCGCCGACCGTTTCGGTGCGACGCGCACCGTTGCCTGGTCGTTGGCGCTCTCGGCTGCGACGCTGATCACCTTCTCGCTGATCCCGATCTTCCTGCCGCATTCTGTCGCCGGGCCGGCGCTGATAGGCATGATGGTGCCGTGGGGCATCGTCGGTTGGGCCTTCCCGCCGGCACAGGCGAGCCGAATTATCAAGATCGCGCCCGACGCTGCGACGATCGTGCTCTCGCTCAATGCCTCGGCGCTTTATTTCGGCGTCGCGCTTGGCGCCGTGGTCGGGGGTGCTGTGCTGCGCTTCGGCGCACCCGCCGATCTCGGCCTGATTGCGGCTCTGTTCCCGATCGCGGGGCTCGGCGTCGTGCTGGCGGGCCGCGCGTTTGCGCGCCCGGTCGCCATGCCGGCAGAATAAAACAGCCGCGGAGTTGATCGATGGCCGCTTCTTCAGGTGGAAGGAGTGGCCGCCGGCATTTCGAAATCGAGTGCGGCGACATGGTCGAGCGCCGCGCGCAGATTTGCCGCATATTCCTGGCCGACCATGGCCTCGAAGCGCTGCTGCGCCGCGCTCCATAATTTCATCGCTTCCTCGAGCTTGACCCGCCCCTGCGGCGTCAGCCGCACGCGCTTGACGCGGCGGTCGTCCTTGTCTGCAAAGGTCTCGACAAAGCCGTCGCGGATCAGCGGCTTCAGCGTATGACCGAGCGCCGACAGGTCCATGATCAGCGCCTCGGCGATGGCGCCCATCGCCGGCTCGCCGCCGATGTGGATCTGGTAAAGCAGGCCGTATTGCGTTCCCTTAAGGCCCGACGGCGCCAGCACGTCGTCATAGAAGCGACCGAGCTTGCGCCCGGCGCGGCGCAGCGTGGCGTTGTTGCAAAGGGTTAGGCCGGGCAGGGCGGGCTGCGACATTGCGGGCGGTTCCTGGGCTGGCGAATTTACGGACGCCTGCCTCCGCCAGAAATAATTGCGGCATTCCCGATTGACAAGATAGTGGCATATGCCCATTTCCAGAAAGTGGTATATGCCACCAATTGAAGATCATGCAACTTCGGCAAGGGAAAGGGTTCTTGCCCGGTCCCCCACCGAGGCCAAAAAGGAACAGGACAATGAGCAAGACAGACAACAAGGGCACGGCCGTCATCACCGGCGCTTCCTCGGGCATCGGCGCGGTCTATGCCGACCGGCTGGCCGGACAGGGCTTCGATCTGGTGCTGGTGGCGCGGCGCGCCGACCGGCTGCAGGAGGTGGCGGACAGACTGGCTTATGCCTATGGCCGCAAGGTCAAGACAATTGTCGCCGATCTCTCCGACGACGCCGACCTGCGTCGCGTCGAGCAGGCGATCGCGACGGATGAGAGCGTGACGCTGCTGGTCAACAATGCCGGCATGGGCGGCATCGAGACGGTGGCGACAGCCGATGCCGACGCTGCCGAGCGCATGATCAAGGTCAATGTCGTTGCCTTGACGCGTCTGACCCGCGCGGTGCTGCCGGGGCTGCTCGCGCGCAATCGCGGCGCCATCGTCAACATCGCCTCCGTCGTAGCCTATGGCATCGCCGTCGGCGGCATCTACAGCGGCACCAAGGCCTATGTCGTCAACTTCACCGAAGCGCTGCAGAAGGAGGTCGCCGGCACAAAGGTGAGGGCGCAGGTAGTGCTGCCCGGTCCGATCCGCACCGAGTTCTGGGACGTCTCCGGCATTAGCCTCGACAGGATCAACCAGGACTGGGTGATGAGCGCTGACGATCTGGTCGATGCCGCGCTTGCCGGGTTCGCCCAGGGCGAGACCGTCACCGCGCCCGGCCTTGCAGACCCGGCCGGGCTGGACACCTATCTCGGCGCGCGGGACCAGTTCTACGGCAGTCTGTTCGCCGGCAAGCCGGCGGCGCGCTACGCCGTATAGTTTCCGCCTCTCTCAGGCTGGCCGCCACATCTGCAGGATCGAGGCGGCCAGCAGCAGGCCGAGCACGATATTCAGCGCGCGCCACTGCCGCTCGGTTTTGAGTAGCCGGGCGAGCAGCGTGCCGGCCACGCACCACAGCGACAGCGAGAAAGCCGCCGCAAGGCCGAACACGGCGCCGAGCAGCAACGCCAACTGCAAGGGACCGTCGGCGAGCGCCGCGAAGGATGCGGCGGCACCCAATCCCATCGCCCAGCCTTTCGGGTTCATCCACTGGATGCCGGCGCCGCCGAGGAAGCTGTTCGGCGTGGCCATGGTCACGTCGAGGTTGGGCGGACCGCTGCGGCCGATCCTGATCGCCAGCCAGATCAGATAAAGCGAACCGGCGATTCTCATGGCAAGCTGCAAGGAAGGGACCGCGGTCAGCAGTCCGGCGAGGCCGGCAGCGCCCGCCGCCGCCACCGAGGCCAGTCCCGCGGCG
>NZ_JHQR01000044.1 GCF_014843825.1 Mesorhizobium silamurunense | reverse complement strand
CGGTTTTCGCGACTTCGCCGCCGCCGAACGGCGCGCCGCCAAGGCGGTCGCCGAACTGTCGATCCGCACGAGGTCGGCGCAGGCCAATGCCGGCTCGCTGTCGGGCGGCAACCAGCAGAAGGTGCTGCTCGCCCGCCTGCTGGAGACCGCGCCGAAGGTGATCATCCTCGACGAGCCGACGCGCGGCGTCGATGTCGGCGCCAAGTCGGAGATCTACCGGCTGATCGACAGTCTCGCCAACAAGGGCATCGCCATCCTGATGATCTCCAGCGAATTGCCGGAAGTGATCGGAGTCGCCGACCGCGTGCTGGTGATGCGCGACGGCGCCATCGCCGGCGAGGTGACGGCGTCCGCGGGCGAACCGCTTCGCCAGGAAGCGATCATGGAACTTGCGACGGGAGCGGCCCAGGAATGATCGACAAGATGACCGGCAGCACAACCGTGACGAAGACAGCGGATCAGGCGGCGGTCAGGAGCCGGCGGCTGCGCACGGCCTTCGCCGCGCTCGGCATGCTGCCTGTCTTGGTGCTGCTTGCGGCCGGCTTCCAGTTCATCAACCCGCGCTTCCTCACTGGCACCAACCTGCTCATCGTTACCCAGCAATCGTCGATCAACATCGTGCTCGCCGCCGGCATGACCTTCGTCATCCTCACCGGCGGCATCGATCTCTCCGTCGGCTCGGTCCTCGCTGCGTCGGCGATGGTGGCGGTGCTGGTGTCGCTGGTGCCGGACTGGGGCATGCTCGGCATTCCCGCCGCCATCTTGATCGGCCTCGGCTTCGGCGTCGTCAACGGGCTGCTCGTCGCCTATATCAGGCTGCCGCCCTTCATCGTCACCCTGGGCTCGCTTACTGCGGTGCGCGGCGTCGCCCGCCTGCTCGGCGAGGACACGACGGTGTTCAATTCCGACCTGCCGTTCGACTTCATCGGCAATGGCTCGCTGTTCGGCATTCCGTGGCTGGTCATCATCGCGCTGACGGTGGTGGTGCTGTCCTGGCTGGTCTTGAAGCGCACGGTGCTCGGCACCTGGATCTATGCCGTGGGCGGCAATGCCGAGGCGGCACGCCTCACCGGGATCAAGGTGCCGCTGGTGCTGCTCTTCGTCTATGGCGTCTCCGGTCTGCTCGCCGGCCTCGGTGGCGTCATGTCGGCAGCGAGGCTCTACGCCGCCAACGGCCTGCAGCTCGGTCAGTCCTACGAGCTCGATGCCATCGCCGCCGTCATTCTCGGCGGCACCAGCTTCGTCGGCGGCGTCGGCTCGATCTGGGGCACGCTGATCGGCGGCCTGATCATCGCCGTGCTCTCCAACGGGCTCATTTTGGCCGGTGTTTCGGACATCTGGCAGTACATCATCAAGGGATTGGTCATCATCGTGGCGGTCGCCCTCGACCGTTACCGGCTCCAGGCCGGAGCAAGAACGTGATTGACCTTGGTCGCCGGCCCGGACGGGCCGGACTGTGTTTAACGCACCGTGAGAGGCGCGGGGCAATCGGAGGAAGCAAGTAAATGAAGACCATCGCCAAACTGCTCTGCGGCGCAGCCCTCGCGGCTCTCGCCGTCGCGCCGGCATCGGCCAAGGACCTGAACAAGGTCGGCATCTCGGTCGGCCTGCTCGGCAACCCCTTCTTCGTCGCCACCATCAAGGGCATCGAGGATGCGGCCAAGAAGATCAATCCCAAGGTCGAGGTGACGTCGGTATCGGCGGACTACGATCTCAACAAGCAGGTCTCGCAGATCGACTCCTTCATCGCCGCCGGCGTCGACGTGATCATGCTCAACGCCGTCGACGCCAAGGCGATCGCGCCTGCCGTCAAGAAGGCGCAGGCGGCGGGCATCGTGGTCGCTGCCTTCGACGTTTCGGCGCCGGGCGCCGACGTCACCGTGATGACCAACAACGTCAAGGCCGGCGAGGAGGCCTGCCAGTACCTGGTCGACCACACCGGCGGCAAGGGCGACTACGTCATCCTCAACGGCCCGGCATCGTCGTCGATCCTGGAGCGCGTCAAGGGGTGCAAGAACGTTCTCGCGCAGCATCCGGACATCAAGGTCCTGTCCGACGACCAGAACGCCGAAGGCTCGCGCGACGGCGGCCTGAAGGTGTTCCAGTCGCTGCTCACCCGCTTCGACAAGATCGACGCGGTGTTTGCCATCAACGACCCGACGGCGATCGGCGCGCAGCTCGCGGCCAAGCAGCTCAGCCGCTCGGAATTCATCTTCACCGCGGTCGACGGCGCTCCCGATATCGAGAAGGAATTCGCCTCCGGCACCTCGATGATCAAGGCCTCGGCCTCGCAGGATCCCTATGTGATGGCCGGCCAGTCGCTGCAGATGGCGGCCGACGTGCTTGCCGGCAAGAAGCCGGCCGAGCCGGTCGTCCTGCTCGATCCGAAGCTGATCACCGCCGAGAACCTCAAGGACTATAAGGGCTGGACCGCGGCCCGCTGATCCTCTCTAGCGCAGTGCGGCCGGCGGCGCCGGCCGCACCCTTATCCAGTCGTCGGACCAGGACCGGTTCTCGGGTCTGATCCTTCGCAGCAGACGGAGACGAACATGTCGCGCATTGGTATCCACTCTTTCGTCTGGTCGGCGAGCTCGGCGCAGAAAGACCTCGAGCGTACGCTGGCCAACACAAAAGAGGCCGGCTTCGACCTGATCGAGTTCTCCTATCTCGACCCGGCCAATGTCGATATCGGCAGCCTGGCCAAAAGCATCGCCGATCTCGGCCTCGGCGTCGCGATCAGCATCGGCCTGCCGGCCGAGGGCGACATTTCCAGCGCCGACAAGGCGGTCGCCGCGCACGGCGTCGACATCCTGAACCGCACCATAGCGCTCACCCGCGATCTCGGCGGCCGCAAAGTCGGCGGCATCCTCTCGACCAGCCACGGATTGCAGACCGAGCCGCCGACGCGCGACCAGTGGAACCGCAGCGCCGCGACGCTCGCGAGCGTCGCGGAAACCGCCAAGGCTGCCGGCGTCACGCTCAACCTCGAAATCGTCAACCGCTTCGAGAGCAACCTGCTCAACACCGCCTCGCAGGGGCTTGCCTTCATCGACGATACCGGCTCCGACAACATCTTCCTGCATCTCGACACCTTCCACATGAACATCGAGGAGGCCGATGTCGGGTTGGCCATTCGCCATGCCGCGAACAAGATCGGCTATGTCCATATCGGCGAAAGCCATCGCGGCTTCCTCGGCACCGGCAGCATCGACTTCGCCGCGATCTTCGATGCGCTGACGGCCATCGGCTACAGCGACGAACTCAGCTTCGAATCCTTCTCCTCCGAGATCGTCGACGAGAACCTGTCGAAGAAGACGGCGATCTGGCGCAATCTGTGGACCGACAACATGGAGCTTGCCCGCCATGCCAGACGCTTCATTGAAGTCGGCTTGGAGACGGCCCGGCGTAAGGGCGAGCTCGTTGCGGCTTCGCAGAAGCCTGAGGCCTTCGAGAATGTCGAGAGGTGAATGGCGGCTTTTCGTGACCATGTTGTAACCGGTTGCTTCCGCCCAATTCCGGATGGAAAACCGTTACACACTGTTCCTGGAATTGCTCTAGTAGGCCCTCGTTGATTCGTCTTGACAGGAAACGGCATGAGCAAGGCCCTCGGCACATTCGCATTGGTCACGGTCCTGAGCGCCTTGCTGATGGCGCTCTCGCTCGCGGTCGCCAGGCACGGCTATCCCCAAGGCGCCTTCGGCGTGAAGCGTCTCGACGGCGTCGCCGACGCGGGGTCCTTCCTCGCCATCGCCGCAATCTATTTCTTCAGCGCGCTGCTGATGATGATCCTGCCCATCCGCGCCGCCGGCGTGGTGCTGACGCATGCCGCCGACGCGATCTTCTGGGCGACGATCGTGCTGTTCGCGACCATTGTCGGTGCACTTCTCGCCCGATGGGCCTTCGGTCAGCACGACGTGATATGGGCGCTTCTCAACTGGCGCTTCGTCTTCGTCGCGGCGATCGTGGCGGCGCATCTCACCATGAACGAGCTTCGCCGCAACATCCTGCTCAGAAGCCTGTTCTTCGTCGTCTTCGCCGCGGTAACGCTCGCCTGCTTGTTCTGGTCGTTCTCCGTCTGAGAGCCACCACATCGTGACAGGTGGTCGCGGACGGCTCGATGGACTTCCGCCGCCGCGCGCCTAGGTTTATCCAAGGGTCTCGGGTAGACCTTTTGCCGGACAATGCGTATATCATTTGTCTGACAAATGACCGGCGCTTTGCCGCCCCAGCCAATCTCGAAGAAATAAGCCAATCTCGAAGGAATGAAGATGACCGTGCTCCGCAAGAACCTGATCGATGGCGAGTGGCTGGGCGAGGCCGGCTCGCGCAACATCAACCCGTCGAACACCGATGACGTCGTTGGCGAATACGCCTCGGCCGGGCCGGAGGAAGCAAAACAAGCCATTGCGGCCGCCAAGGCGGCCTTCCCGGCTTGGTCGCGCTCCGGGCCGCTGGCGCGCCACGCCGTGCTGAAGAAGACCTCCGACGAGATCATGGCGCGCAAGGACGAGATCGGCCGGTCTCTCGCCCGCGAGGAAGGCAAGACGCTGGCCGAAGGCGTCGGCGAGACCATCCGCGCGGCGCAGATCTTCGATTTCTTCGCCGGCGAGACGCTGCGCCTGACGGGCGAACTGGTGCCGAGCGTCAGGCCGGGCGTCGGCGTCGAGATGACGCGCGATGGGGTCGGCATCGTCGGCATCATCACGCCGTGGAATTTCCCGATCGCGATTCCCGCCTGGAAGATTGCGCCTGCGCTCGCCTACGGCAACACGATCGTCTTCAAGCCGGCGGAACTGGTTCCCGAAAGCGCCTGGACCATCGTCGATATCCTGCATCGCGCCGGCCTGCCCAAGGGTGTGCTCAACCTCGTCATGGGCAAGGGCTCGGTGGTCGGCCAGGCCATGCTCGACAGCCCGGACGTCAACGCCATCTCCTTCACCGGCTCGGTCGGCACGGGAAAACGCGTCGCCGAGGCAAGTGTGGAGCATATGCGCAAGTTCCAACTCGAGATGGGCGGCAAGAACCCGCTCGTCGTGCTAGACGACGCCGACCTGGCCGTCGCCGTCGACTGCACCGTCAATGGCGCCTATTTCTCGACCGGCCAGCGCTGCACCGCGTCCTCGCGCCTGATCGTCACCGAAGGCATCCACGACCGTTTCGTCGAAGCGGTGAAGGAGCGCCTGGACAAGCTGGTCATCGGCGACGCGCTGGATGCCAAGACGCAGATCGGCCCGGTCGTCGATCAGACCCAGCTGAAGCAGGACGAGGACTACATCGCCATCGGCCGCCAGGAAGGAGCCGAGCTCGCCTTCGGCGGCGAACGGCTGGAACGCGAGACGCCCGGCTTTTATCTCAGGCCGGCGCTGTTTACCGGCGCCACCAATGCCATGCGCATCTCGCGCGAGGAAATCTTCGGTCCGGTCGCCAACGTTATCCGCGTCAAGGATTATGACGAGGCGCTGACTGTGGCCAACGACACGCCGTTCGGCCTGACGTCCGGCATCTGCACGACGAGCCTGAAGCACGCGACGCATTTCAAGCGCAATTCCGAAGCCGGCATGGTGATGGTCAACCTGCCCACGGCGGGCGTCGACTTCCATGTTCCGTTCGGCGGCCGCAAGGGCTCGAGCTATGGCCCGCGCGAGCAAGGCCGTTACGCCATGGAGTTCTATACCACCGTGAAGACGGCCTATACGTTTGCCGGCTGACGGGCAGGGTCGATGACGTCCGACCTTGCCGCAATGACCTGGCTCAACCCGCCGCCGCACGCCGGCGAGACCTTGGTCGATGTCGCTCACGACCAGTTTTGCGCCTTCCAAAGCCAGAAGAAGCGACGACGCCCGCCCGATGCACATCACCGGGGCGGTGGTCACCGGGTCGACGGTCTCGGGCAGCGCTACTGCGAACCTGGCATCGCAGACGACATATTCGCCCGGCTACTGGCCGCAGAGCATGAACACGCTGGCGCTCGTGCTGCTGGCGGTTCCGATCTCGATCGTGCTCGGGTTCCTGCTCGGCGTCCTTGGCTATGCCCGTCCGCGCCTGCGCCCAGTGCTGCTCGGCGCGCTCGACCTGATGCAGACCGTGCCGGCCTTCGCCTATCTCATCCCGCTCTTAATTCTGTTCGGCTTCGGACCGGTGGTCGGGCTGATCGCCAGCGCGATCTATGCCACGCCGCCGATGGTGCGAAACACGATGCTCGGCCTCGACCGCGTGCCGGACGCCATCAGCGAGGCCGGGCTGATGAGCGGCTGCACCCGTCGCCAGCAATTCTGGCAGGTCGAGGTGCCGACCGCTCTGCCGCAGCTTCTCGTCGGCTTCAACCAGACGACCATGGCGGCGCTGTCGATGGTCATCGTCGCCGCCATCATCGGCGGCTTCGAGGACATCGGCTGGGAGGTGCTGTCCTCGATGCGCAAGGCCGAGTTCGGTCAGAGCATTCTCTCCGGCCTGGTGATCGCGCTGCTTGCCATCCTCATCGACCGCCTCACCATCGGCTTTGCCAGGGAGCCCGAGGCCGGGCCGACGCGCGCCATGCGGTGGATGACGCCGCGTCGGCTGATCTTGTCGCTGCTGCTCGCTCTGGGCATCGCGGTCGTCATCCGCCTCGTCGCGCCGGAGGGAGCGTTGTTGCCGGAAACCGGGCTGCGTACGGAGATGGGCGCCGTCAACCAATGGCTGCTTGGGATCGTGCGCGACTATGCCTGGTTCTTCGACGGTGTCCGCAACGCGGTCCTTTATTGTCTGCTTCTGCCGCTGCGGGTCGGCATTTCGGGCTCCGCCACGCCGGCCATCTGGGGCTTCGCGCTGTCACCGGCGATGGCAGCCGCCTATTTCGCTCTCGTTCTCGCCGCGGCCGGGTTGATGCTGCGCGGCCTCGGCTGGCGGGCGGCCCTGGCGGTGCTGGCTGCGGGCCTCATCCTCTACACCGGGTTCCTCGGCCTTCCTTGGCCCGTCTTCATCCTCGCCGTTGCGCTGCTTGCCGGGCAGGTCGCAGGGCTGCGACTCAGCCTTTTCGCGCTTGCCGGCTTCGCGCTGATTCTGGTCAACGGGCTGTGGTCGCAACTCGTGCAGTCGCTCTATCTCTGCACGCTGGCGGTGCTGCTCTGCCTGCTTGTCGGCGGCGCGCTGGGGACATGGGCGGCGCACAGCGACCGCGTCTCGCGCATCCTGAAGCCGATCTGCGACGCGCTGCAGACCATGCCGCAATTCGTCTTCCTCATCCCGGCGCTGATGTTCTTCAAGGTCGGCGAGTTCACCGCGCTGATCGCCATCATGCTCTACGCCATCGTGCCGCCGATCCGCTATGTCGAGCATGGGCTGAGGCATGTGCGCGCCGACGTGGTCGAGGCCGTCGAGCAGATGGGCGCGACGCCGACGCAGACGCTGCTGCAGGCCAAGCTGCCGCTGGCGCTGCCGGTCGTCATGCTCGGCCTCAACCAGACCATCATGGCGGCCTTGTCGATGCTGGCGATCGCTGCCCTTGTCGGCACCCGCGATCTCGGGCAGGCGGTCTATGTCGCGCTCGGCAAGGCCGATGCAGGCATGGGCCTGATCGCCGGCCTGTCGATCGCCTTCCTCGCGATCCTTGCCGACCGGCTCATCCAGGCGGCGGTAAGGCAGCGGACGCCAGCCCCCTAGAGCGTTTCACCGTTTCATGGAAACGGCGAACCGCTCTATCTCTTTGTTTTTACGCAATTCCGGACGGAGGCTACGGCGAAGGCGCCGAGCCTAACCGTTACACACTTTTCCTGGAATTGCTCCAGAGCGGTTCACCTCTCGACGATCCGATAGGCTGACGAAAATATCTCGCTTGCAGGCGGATGGCCGAAGGTGCGCTGCGGATATTTCTGCATCAGCCCCTCGAATTGGCGCTGCGCGCGCACCGCGTATCAGGAGTTCGTTGGCCGTCATGCTGGCCAGCAGCGTATGGAAGTCGCCGGACAGCCTTATCGATTCGGGGCCGTCGCGGCCCTGGGCCCGTTCAGCCACAACCTGGCTGCGGTGCGCCACGTCTCGGATCGTGTCGCGGTGATGTATCTGGGACGCATCGTGGAGGAGGGTGCGGTCGACGAGGCATTCGACCGGCCGAAGCATCCCTATACGCGTTTCCTCCTCGACACGGTGCCCAACCTCGACCAGCCGCAGCGCGACCGCGTCTCGGCGGCGATCGACCTGCCGAGCCCGATCAACCCGCCGCCCGGCTGCAGCTACAATCCCCGCTGTCCGCTCGTCACCAGCCTATGCCGTAGCCAGGCGCCCGAGGTTCGCCCGTTGGGCGGCGCCCTGGTGCGCTGCCACAACACGTGGGCCGAGCGCCGCCGCGGGTGAGCCCGTCTTCCGTCTCGGGTGTCCGCGACCTCAATTGCCACCAGACCAACAAAGGAGTTCCAATGATCAGACCTCGTCATTTCATTGCCTGCTTCGTCGCGCTGCTGAGCAGCGGCGCTTCGGCGGAAGTGCTTCAAGAACGGAACATGCCGATGGACATTGCGCTCGAGCTTGCGCAGGGCGCCGTCAAGGCGTGCGCCGCGGACAATTACAACGTGTCGGCGGCGGTCGTGGACCGCGCCGGCGTCCTGCGGGCGCTGCTCCGGGCGGACAACGCCGGCGTCCACACACCCGACGCGGCGCGGCGCAAGGCCTATACCGCGGTCTCCGCGCGCGCGCCCACCAGCGCCATGGCCAAGAATGTCCAGGACAATCCCGGTGCGGCCCAGCTTGTCGCCATAGATGATTTCCTGATTCTTGCCGGCGGCGTGCCGGTCAGGATCGGCAATAGGACCATCGGCGCGGTCGGCGTCGGCGGCGTTCCCAGGGGCAATTTGGACGAGGCATGCGCGCTGGCGGCGATCAAGGAGATCGAGGGCAGGCTGAAGTAACCGGCCCGCCGTAGTCGTTCGTGCGAGGAGGACGCAGGGCGCCCCTCGTCGCGACCCGAAGGGAATGCGCCCGCCAGGGCGCCGACCGAAGCCGGCGCTTGTGCCGATGCCGAGGACGATGTCCGTATGCGGGAAGGCCCGAGCCGCGCTCCCGCCCCATTCCGGCCTTTTCGCCATGCGATAGAGCGTCCGCTAGCCGCTCGCTCCTTTTGCCCGTGACAAGATTTCCGGTTGAGCCGCCGGCGATAGGGCGATAGGTTATGCTGCAGTGCACAATAAACCCTGGCCGGGCCGCACGTTGGCGAGCGTCGGCAGCGAAGGCTCAACGGGCGAAAAATCCGGCATGAAGATTCCGAAATCCAATCTGCTCGATCCGGAGGCAAACAAGGCCTATGGCGCCTTTGCCGTCATGGTTTCCGTCTTTGCCTTTGCCTATTCCAGCAGTTTCGGCCAGGTCCTGATCCTTGCCTATTACGCGGTCTGGCTGCCGCTGCTCTTTGTCGACTACAGGCACTTCACCTGGAACCTCTCGAGCGCCTGGTTGCCGGTACTCTTCGCGACCTATGTCTGCCTGTCGGTCTTCTGGTCGCAGGCTGCCGGCACTAGCGCGCGTGCGGCGGTGCAATATTCCTCGCACATCGTCTGTGCCTATATCGCGGCCCGCACGATCAGCGTCCGGACGCTGGTGCTGGGCTCGTTGATCGGCATCTTCGTCGTCCTGCTCTATTCACTGAAAGTCAACGCTTACGCGCTCGACACGATCGACGGCACCTTCAATTTCGTCGGCGCTTTCGCCTCCAAGAACCAGGTCGGTTTCTTCTCGTCGCTCGGCATCTTCTTGTCCATCGTCTTCCTCATGTTCTACCGGCGCAACTGGCTGAGCTTCTTCTGGACCGCACCTATCATCCTGATGTCGGCATACATGCTGGTGATCGCCCACTCGGCGACATCCGTCGCCTCGCTGCCGGCAGTGCTCGGCATCGTTATCTTGCTCACCATGAGCAGGGTCCTGTCGCGCCGTTACCGCCGTGTGCTGTTCGTGGTCGGCGGCGGCGCGCTGGTGGCCGGCGTGGTGGCCGCGCTGAACCTTGGCCTGCTGGACTTCGTGCTCGGCATCTTCGGCAAGGATTCGACGCTCACCGGCCGCACCTACCTCTGGCAGCAGGGTTGGGAGGCGGCGCAGTTGCATCCGTTGCTCGGCTACGGCTATGCCGCCTACTGGGTGCAAGGCTTCGCCGATCCGGAACGGTTGTGGGCGGAGTTCTACATCACGACCCGTACCGGCTTCCACTTCCACAACACCTATATCGAAACCCTGGTCGAGATCGGCTTCGTCGGCGTCACCATGCTGGCGCTGATCATCCTGCGCGCCTTCTATGGCCATATATCGAAGGTGGTATTCGGCGCCTGGAACGCCGATTCGGTGGTGCTCGCCGGCGCTGTCGGGCTGATGCTGATCCGTTCCTTCTTCGAGGTCGAGATCCTCGGCCCTTACTTCATGGCCTCCTTCGTCGTCTACTACGGCCTGTTCAAGCTGAGCCCGATGCCGGCCGCCCGGCGACGGCGGGTTGCCATCCCGGTCCAGGATGAAAAGCCGGCCGCCGGCCACATGCCCGCCCCGGTCTGACCGACTGCAACTGGGAAAAGTGGCGGGGCGGGTTCCGTCGGGAAAAGCTGAACCGCTCCAAGGTCTGTTGAGATTCAGGTCAGGCCGAGCCGGAGTCGAAGACGGGCGCGAAGCGACCAAAATGATGGCTTCCGAGAACCGGAGCGGAGCGTACTTGAGGTCCGTGAGCACCGGCCTACGCCGACCGCAGCCTTAATTGCCACGCCACTCTCATGTCATGGATGCTTCGGCCGGCGAAGGCCGGAAGCGCAGGAAGCCGCCGTTCGCAGGCCGGCATCGCCTGATTCTCAACAGACCTTAATGCATGTTGCCCAAAAGTGCGCAGCGGTTTTGGGAGAACGACATACATAAAGACAAAGATCTAAAACGCGTCGCCTGAATCCGCTTCAGCGCGACGCGCTTTACGCCACGGCCCGCGAGCGCTGCATCTGCCGCTGCAGGAAGCGGCGCACCGGCTCGTCATAGATGCGGGTGGCTATATCGGCGATGACGATGACCGCAGCGGCCATCAGGAAGCCGAACCAGGGATGGTGCGCGAACGGGTCGACCGAGACCGCCTTGCCGGCGCCGGCGATGATCATCAGCATCGGCGTGTGGATGATGTAGATCGGGTAGGAAATCCGCCCCAGCCAGCCATAGAACCCCGCCAGTCGCGGAGCGGTCGGCGCCACGGCGCCGGTCACCACCATGATCGGGAAGACGATGGCGACAGAGGCGAGGTCATAGGCGACGCGCCCGGCAGCGCCCGCAGGCGCGATGGCAAAGACGATCAGCGTGAGCAGGATCGCGGCCTCGACCCACCAGCCCCGCCGCAGGAAACCGAGGCCGTCCTGATAGCGCGCCATCGACCGGCAGAGCAGCACGCCCAGGAAGAAGGAGAACGACACGCGCGGCAGCCCGCTGACGATGGTCTTGCCGGTCATGCCGAAATCGAGCGTGCCGACGACCACAGAGGCGACGATCAGCAGCACGAGGCTGACGGCGATCAGCGCTGTCAGCACGCGCCGTGACAGCAGGAAGAAGACGGCGACATAGGCGACGTTGACGATAAGCTCGAAGAACAGCGACCACGAAGCGGGATTAAGCGGAAAGATCGTATGGTAGGCCTCGCCGACCAGCGGAATGAAGAACATGCCGGTCGTCAGCTGCATGCCGATCTCGGATATTGGTATGTATTCGGCCGGCATCAGCCTGTTCTTGACCAGTAGGTAGAAGAAGCCGAGCAGCGTGCCGGCGAGATAGAGCGGATAAAGCCGGATCAGGCGGATGGCCACGAATGTGCCGAAGCCCATGCCGTTCTCGATCTTGCGGTCATAAGCGTGGGCGATGACGAAGCCGCTGAGCAGGAAGAACAGGTCGACCGCGAGATAGCTCGAAGGCAGCACCTTGCCGTCGGCCAGGAACGGCGAGAAGTGATAGAGCATCACGCTGATCGCGGCCACGCCGCGAATGGCGTCGAGATTGAGGTAGACGTGACGCGGGGCGGCGGGCTGCATTCTGTGCCTTCAAGCGGTCCAAACAGATCGCTCGCCCGCACCTTGGCGCGAACGAGCCTGCCATGTTCCTCCCGCCTCCGTGACACAGGCCTCGCTCAGCAAGGCCTGTGCGGTGGCGCTATTGGCTGGCCGTCGGCGCCAGCTTGACCTTGATCACGTCGCCCGGCAGCACCGGCGTGTCTTCCTTGGCCTGGACCTCGCTGGTCTTGCCGTCGGCAACGCGCAGCAGCGAGTAGAGCAGGGTCGGTTCCTCGCTGCCGGTGATGGAAGCCATCGTCGCGGGATCCGACGCCTGGGCGATCAGCCCTTTCTGCATGGCCGTCCTCAGCGTCGCCTCGTTGAGGTCCGCTTCGGCCTGCTGCCGGCTGGCGGCCAGGTTGGAGTTAAGCGTGTTGCGGGCGTCGATGGCGTCCTGCTCAGCCTTGCTGATCGACTGCTTGGCGGTGAGGATGGCTGTTTCATAGTCTAGGATCTTGCCCTGCAGGTCGGCCACCGACTGTTTCGAATCAAGCAGGCGCGCATTGGCGACCAGGCCCTTCTGCGCCAGCGGACCGATGCTGGTGAGCTGCTGCTGCGCCAGATCCACCTGCTGCTGCTGGTTGGCGATCTTCTTCTCCAGCGATTCGATTTCGCCCTGCAGGACACCCTTCAGGTCGTCGAGCGCGTCCAGCTTCAGCTTCAGCGCCTTCTGGTCGGCCGTGAGGATCTGCATTTCGTCAGAGGCTATCGCCTGCACGCGCGGGTCGCCCTCCACCTCCTTCGGCACGTCGAAGCTCTCCTTGCCGGCGAGCTCAGCATCGATGCGGGCACGCTTGACGAGCAGCCGCAGCCGCTGGTCGTCATAGATGTCGAAACTACCCTTGGCGGTGACGAGGTCCTTGCCGAGCTGAGGGCCGTAGTCGGCGCTGCGCCGGATGCCGCCGGCGATGCTCACCGCCTTCAGCACCGTCAGGTCGGGCACATAGGGAAACTGGCCGGGGTTCTGCACTTCGCCCGAAATGTAGAATGGCCGGAACTGCGCCATTTCGACCGAGGCTTCGGGTTTGTCGGGCAGCGCCAGCTTGCGCTGCAGCGCCAGCCCGATCGCCGCCGCGATCTCCGACGTCGTCTTGCCGGCAGCCTGCATCTCGCCGACGAACGGCACCGAGAGCGTACCGGCAGGGCCGACCGAATAGTCGCCATTGATGGCCGACCAGTCGCGGAACGTGCCGTCGACCGTCTGCCACTCGGCGACACGGATGTTGAGCTTGTCCTGGGGACCGAGACGATAGTCTTCGGCCGTCGCCATCTGCGGCGTCGCAAGACACATCACAAGCGCCACGGCCGCAAAGCGGCTGGGCGCCTTGGAAAGGAGTCCGAAGGGGTGTTTTCTCAAATGAACGTTTCCGATCCGCGTTGGCCCCATCCGCCCGATGAGATCACTGCCGGACGCCTGCCCCGGGTTTGGCGGGGCAGGTCCGTCGGTCAATAGCTGCCGCGCGACATCCACACGGCAGGCACGGTCTTCACGATGATGCGAATGTCCTCGACCATCGACCAGTTCTCGACATAATGGCGATCGAAAGCGACGCGCGTGTCGTAGGACACGTCGTTGCGTCCGCTCACCTGCCACAGCCCCGTGAGGCCGGGGCGCGACTTCAAATAGTAGACGGCGGCGCTGCCGTAGATTTCAAGCTCGTCGCGCACGACCGGGCGCGGCCCGACCAGGCTCATATCGCCCTGCAGGATGTTGATGATCTGCGGCAGCTCGTCAAGGCTGAGCTTCCGCAACACCTGGCCGACACGCGTCACGCGCGGGTCGTTCTTCAGCTTGCGCGTCGCCGCCCATTCGGCAGCAGCGTCCGGATTGGCGGCCAGATGCGCGTGGAGCACCTTCTCGCCATCCTGAACCATGGTGCGGAACTTGAGGCAGGCGAAGATCCTGCCGCCGCGACCGATTCGCTTGTGGCCGTAGAAGATCGGACCGCGGTCGGAAAGCTTGACCAGCAGGGCGACCATCAGGAAGAGCGGGCTGAGCAGAACCAGGCCCGTCAGGGAACCGACGATATCGAAACTGCGTTTGAGCAGACCGCCGATGGGGGGTGGAAAATCAATGCCAGCCTGCGAAAAACCCGCATTGGCCGACTTGGCGACGTCCCTCATGCAAAAGCTCCATACGTTGAACGGATGGTTTACGGCACGATATCAAAAAAATGCTGCAGCGCAACACACAATTTCCCATCTGGATGAAATGTTCACGTCATGAATTGATTAAATAATAAACGTACCCTGCTCATAATTTGGCCTTTGTGGCATGTTTATGACGAGATGAGAGAAAATCGAGGAAATGTAGTGCGCCATTTGGGCCGTTTTTGGACAACGCATTCTTTGCTGCAGACGATTGGCGGTTGCATGGCGGCCGAATCACTCGCGTGGGTAAGTTCCTAGCGTAAAATACTAATTAATATTTTGAGTTTTACTGTAGTAGGTTTAGCGATCTTGAATGTATGGCGGTGCCCGAGTGTGCGTCGCAGCATGGTAGAGTCGATCCCGCAAAACCATTGGAAATCTCCTGCGCCTGGCCTTGCTGCGAAGGTCTCGCCTTAATAGAGTCGCAAACTGTTTCTGTCATAGTCTGGATGGGTCAGAAAGGCCGGAAGCAACCGGCCGAATTGGGCAGCCAGAAATAGCTCTTTGGCGGAACGGGGAGTTGCGCGGGTGGGTAAGTCAGTGCTTTTGCGCGCTCGTGCCGGTTGACGGGACGACGAGCATGTCTTTGCCAAAATTCATCGTCGGGATGATATTCGCACTCGCGATCGTGGTCGGCTGGTCTTACTTCGACGGCGCGTCGCTTGGCACCATCATCATGCGTGCCGTCATTTGCGCCGTCATTATTCAGCTGGGTTATTTCCTTCTGGTCTTCGCCATGGTTGCCAGGAACAGGCCGATGCCCGCCGACAGGGCGCGAGAGGCCGACCGCGGCATCAAGGTGGCCGAGGGCGAAAAGCTAACCGCCAGGCGCGGCAGCGTCCGCTGATTGTTCAGTCGGCACCGGGAGCGGCGCCTTGTCGGCCAGCGTTGCGGGTTCCGGCCCGGCCCCTTCGCCGGAGAGCATCCTGGCTAGCCGGCTGCCCGGCTTTGCCTTCAGCCGCTGATATTGCCCGACCTCGACGATACGCCCGTTCTCGATGGCCACGACCCAGTCGGCGAAAGCGATCATCGATGGCCGGTGCGCGATGGTGAGGATGGTCATCTGGCCCCGCAGTTCCTCGATCGATTGGGCGATCAGCGACTGATTCTGCCAGTCGAGCGCGCTCGTCGCCTCGTCGAGGATGAGCAGCGAGGGCTTGCGCAACAGCGCCCGTGCCAGCGCGATGCGCTGACGTTCGCCGCCCGAGAGCCTGACACCGCGGTCGCCCACCACCGTTTCCAGCCGCCGGTCGAGCCGCTCGACGAAGTCGGCCGCATGCGCCTTGCGCAGCGCCGCCCAAAGCTTCTCGTCGCCGGCCTGCGGCGCCGCCAGGCGCAGATTGGCGGCGATCGTGTCATGCAGCAGGAACACGTCCTGCGGCACATAGGCCACCTGGCTGCGCCAGGCCCTGCGATTTTGCACGGTGATCTCGACACCGTCCGCCAGGATAGTGCCATGGGTTGGCTCGAGCAGCCCAAGCAGCATGTCGGCGATCGTGCTCTTGCCCGAGCCGGACGGACCGATCAGCGCCGTCACCTTGCCGGCGGGAAGGCCGAAGGTGATGTCGCTGACCACCGGCTTACCGTCGCCATAGGCAAGCGAGACGTCGCGGATGTTGAGGCCGCTGTCGAGCGACAGCCTTGCGTTCTGCGCGCCATCGCCCGGCTCCATCTCGCGCTCGGCGTCGAAACGTGCCTGCAAGGCCTGCATGGCGGTGTAGGCCGGCAGGTTGATCAGCATTTGCTGTGCCTGCACCTGCATATCCATGAAGCGCGGCGCGACCCGCATGAAGACCAGAAGCAGCACGACGATTTCCGCAAGCGACAGGTGGAAGCGCACCAGCGCGACGTAGATGAACAGGCTGAGCCCGATGACGCTCGCCACCTGGAACAGCGCGGTGCCGACGGTGCTGTTGCGGACATAGGCTACGTTGTCCGCTTTCATCTTTTCGAGCGTCGCGCGGAGCTGCGCGAAATAGCTGGCCTCCACGTTCAGGCTCTTGGCCACCTTGATGCCGCCAAGGAACTCCGAGACCGTGCGGTACTGCTCCTGGCGGCTGCCGGTCAGAACGCGGCCATAGGCGGTGGCGCGCGCACGGAAGGGCTGCAGCGCAACGAACAGGATCACGCCGATGAGGATGGCGAAGGACGTCATCACCGGCGAGATGAACAGCGACACCACGAGATAGCCGGCAAGCAGCAGCGCCGTCTGGGCGAGCATCAGCAGCGAGAAGGCGGCCGCCTGAACGCGATCGATGTCGCCGGTCAGCGCATGATCGAGATCGGAGCTGCGCATGCGGGTGAAGACGCCCCAGCGCGCCTTGCCGATGCTCTCGAACAGGTTCATGCGCACGCGGTTGACGAAGTCGTAGAGCAGCCGCGCCATGTAGAGCGACTTGAAGCGGTTGAACATCGCCTGCAGCGCGACCAGGGCGACGAGCAGGCAGAGCACCGTCGCAAGTGATAGTGTCCCATCGGGCTCCAGCCAGCGCAAAGCGTTCGGCACCCGGACGGCGAAATCCTGGTCGGCATTGCCGATCAGATGCAAGAGCGGGATCAAAAGCAGGATCGAGAGGCCTTCGGTCAGGCTTCCGAGGATCAGGAATGCTAGCGCCGTCAGCGTGCGCTGCCCGCCTATATGCGCCATCATGCCGCCGAAGCCGGCAACATCCCGCAAAAGCGACAGGCGAAGTTTTGAGGACCAGGCCATGCCTCTGCTCACCTTGCCTGTGCGCCGGCCGCCGGATCGCGCTCGATCAGGGCGACGGCTTCATCGATCCGCTCCAGACCTGCCGGCACGTCGAGCCGGCTGACGCCGATCCGGGCGGCAAGCTGCGCGCATTGAGCGAGATGCGTGGACGCGAAATCGCCGACCAGCGCCTGCCGGCCGAACCGGGTGACGTAGGAGAACTTGATGGTCGCTGCCAACGCGCCGGCGCCCGGCAGCGGCGTGATCGCCGCCTGCTCGCCGCGCTCCAGCACATAGATCCGGGCCGCCGGCACGGCTTCGCCGGAAAATCCTTTTTGCAGGCGATGCTGCGCTTTCTCGATCTGCGGATGCACCTGCGGCCGCACCTCCGCTTGTCCGATCCGGATGACGTCGGCGGCATCCGCGGCAAGCTTGAGCTGCGGAAAACCGGGCAGGATCATCGGCCGTGAAGGATCGGACAGGTCCAGCGCCACGACATCGTCGGTAAGCAGAAGGTGACCGGCGCGGATCATCGCGCCCGCCGTGGTCGACTTGCCGGCGCCCTTGTCGCCCATGAAGATCACGCCTTGCCCGTCCACGGCGATCGCGCTGGCGTGCAGGACAAGCAGACGGCGCTGATGCAGGGTGAGCGCCAGCACCGGACCCAGAAGCGGAAAGGCCAGCAGCGGATCGTCGATACCCGGCGCCGGATCGACATCGATCCTGGAAGCATCGCTGATCAGAAAGGTGCCGACGGCTTGCCAGGACAGGTATTGGCGCGTCGGCTCGAAACGAAAGGCCGTGGCGTTCGGCGATGCGGCCTCCGGAAAATCGATCGGCCCAACAGCGATCTCGATGTCCGATGTTGCCGGCGCGGTCGGTTCCAGCTCCGGCAAAATCACTTCGGACCCGATCGTCAGGCCGTACGCCTTATAGAAGCGCCGGGCACGTCCCTTTCGAATGGCCGCTTCGACGGCGGAGCCAGGCCTCGTGGCAAGAGAAGCGACCGGAGGGTTCATGCAGGGCTTCCATCCCGTTGGACCTGCCGCAGCCACAGCGACAGCGAGGCCGACCGCCAGATATGCTGGACATCGGGCAGCGTCGCCTGCTCGGGCCGCCGCAGCATGCGGGCATAGACGGCGTTCACTTCGGGCAGATTGACATAGGGGGCGATCAAGTCGCTGTCCGACACCAGTAGCCTGTCCAGGAGATCGCGATGGTTGACGATCATGCCTTTGACCAGGCTGGCGGTAAAATCGATCTTGTCACGCCGCCACTGCACCGCCGGTGGCAGCACGCCTTCCATCGCCCGGCGCAGCACATGGCGGCCGAAGCCGTTGTGCAGTTTTTCCGCGCCCGGCAATGCCAGGCAGAACTCGACCAGCGGTTTGTCCCAGAATGGATAGCGTGGCTCGATGCCGAAATTGGCGGCGGCCTTGTCGAGGACCTCGAAGGCGTGCGGCACCAGGCCGGTGGACAGAAGCCAGCGATGCGTCAGCGCTTCGCTGGTACTGACATTGGCGGGCATGTAGCCGGCGCGATGGAAACGCTCGGCGAGGTCGGTGCGCCTGGCAAGCTCCGGATTGACCAGTCCCGCCCAGGCGGCGCGCGGCGCGTGCAGTGGTCTGCGCCGCAGCTTGCCGAGGAAGCGTTTGGCCATCGCTCTCATCCTGGCAACCCGCCAAGCCGGCCCGTAGGCGGCGAGGAACTTGAAATACAGAGATAGCATCCCCTCGCCATAGGTCTTGGCGGCGCCGTGCAACTCGCGCCACAGGTCTAGCCACCTGCCGCCATGGGCGAGTTCATGTAGGTGCCCATAGCCTTGCGATACGACCTCGTCGCCGCCATGGCCGTCGAGAAGCACCTTGACGCCCTTGACGCTCGCGGTGCGATAGATGCTGCGGGTCAAGGACAGGCCGGGCGCCAGGAAAGTCCCTTCCTGTTCCTCCAGAATGCGCTCAAACTCGGCGAAGGGCGCATAGTCGCCGACGGCAATCAGTGTGCCGTCGAGCTGATATCGGTCAAGCACCGCATCGATGAAGGGCTGCTCGTCCATCGACGAACCTTTCTCGAAGACCAGCGAGAAGGTTTTGAGCTTCGGCTTCTGAGCCGCCGCTGCTTGAAGTCCGGCCACGCAGGCGATCGAGGACGAATCGAGGCCACCGCTCAGCATTGCGCCGACGGATGGCGTGCCGCGCATCCGGTTCTGCACCGACTGGGAAAAAAGATGCCTGAATTCCTCGGCCGCATCCGAGCGCAGCGGCTTTGCCGAAGGCTCGATCTGCCAGTAGCGACGAAGCGTCACCTGGCTGCCCGTCACCGTCAGGGTGTGGCGGGCCGGCAGGCGGAAGATTTCGGCATAATGGGTTGACTGCGGATCGTCCGGCAGGCCGGCGAGGAAGCCGGAAATCTGATGCTCGCTGAGATTCCTGCCGACGCCATCCAGGGTAAGCAGAGGGCCGATCTCGGAGGCGAACGCGAAGCGCCTGGCGGTCGAGTGATAATAGAACGGCTTGACGCCGAAATGGTCGCGCACGCAAAACAGCGCCCGGCGCTCGGCATCCCAGATCGCGAAGGCGAAATCGCCTTGCAGATAGGTCGGACAGGCCTCGCCCCATTTGAGATAGGCGCGCATCAGGAGCATCGCGTCGGCGACTGGCCGGTCGCGTATGCCGAGCCGCGCCAGAAGCTCGTCGCGGTTGTCCAGCCGGCAATCGGCCGTGATGGCGAGCTTGCCTCCGGCCATGGTCAGGGGGCCGGGGCCGTCCTCGCCCGTGGTGTCGAGCCAGGCATGGCCAAGCGCCGCACTTCTGTCCGTCCACCACGAGCTGCCGTCGCGCGCCCGGTGGCGCATGCGCGCCAGCATCTGCTGGATGTCGGCTGCCGCGGCGGGCCTGCCGTCCTGTCTGAGCAGAATTCCGGCGACGCCGCTCATGGGCCTATTGCCCGTGATCGACGAGATGGGCGAAGCCATCGATCGAGCCGCCAAGCACGATGTGGTTGCCGCTGACCAGCCACGCATGCGCCTTGAGCTCGACGCCGGTGTCGCGCTCGATGCCGATGCGGATCTTGGAAGCATTGCCCTGGCGGGCAAGCAGATATTGTCCGGCGAGCGCCTGGGTGAGGCAGCTGGCGCCGGGCACGAACCGTGCAGCGGCGGCAACGCCCCATGCGACGCGCCGCAGATCGGCGATACCGGCGTCATTCCTTGCCTCCAGCCGGTTCACCAGAATGCGCACGCGGTTATAGGAGGAGAGTGTCAGCCCCAGCCGCACGGCGCTGACCACCGCCAGACAGTGCGCCAGAAACAGCATCTCCGGGCCGCTCAGCGAGAGGACCCTAGGCCAGTTCCTCATGGTGGAGCCTCGCAAGCCCGGCTTCGAGCAGCCCCTTGAGCAAGCCTTCGACATCGGCCTTGCAACGTTCGGCATCGACGTCATAGCGCGCGAGCACCGCGCTTTTTATGTCGACGATCGGTCGCGGTTCCTGGATCAGCTCCCAGATGTAGGCGCCGACGCCGTTCAGGCTGTAGTAGATGTTGGATTTGAGATGGAGCAGCGCCAGTCCGTTGCCGAATTCGCAAGCCACCGCATCGCCGGTCGCGACCACGCGGTCATGGTCCGATGGGTTCCAGTGCATCCTAAAACCTCATTGTTTGAACGCCATGCGTGACCTGGATCGGGATCGGTTGCCTGCGATCGCCCGGCCAGGAAGCCGGGGGATACGAGCCCCCGGCCCACTGTTCAAAAGAGAACGCCCGGAGCCACAACTGCGACAACCCCAGGCGCCTGCAAGCTCAGGAGAAGGTGAGCTCACCGACCGGCGTGTGCGCGGGAAATGCCGCGTCCAGCGCCGTCGTGCCGGAGGCACCCTGCGTGATCGTTTCGATCGAACCATGAACCGTCAGGCTGGGGGTCTCGTACTCTTGCTTTTCAACATTCTGTTCCATTCTACTCTCCAACTGAGGACTGGAAGCGGCGTCAGAATGCCGCCAGCATACTGCTATGCTGCGTTGCAATTGCTGCACGGCAACATTTATGAGTCAAGCGTGATTTACCTTGCATTAATCAATTCTTGGTTGCGCCGGCATCCGCCGATGATGGAGCGGCAGACATTCCCATTTTAGGCGGATGTCATCCGGTAGCTAGGCGGCGCATCTTTGCCGTTTAAGTAAGCGTATGATTTATTTGCAATAACTTCATAAGCTCAAATACCTGTCTCACGACCGCGGGGAGAATGCTGCAGAAAGTATCGATTGCCGGCTTACGTCACCGCAGTCGGATCTGTCTTCAAAAGTGATCGGCGAGATGGCGAATATGAACGCTAAGGTTGCAGGGGCGAGGCCGCTTCGGAAGGCGCTGGATGGCTGCCCTGATTTTTGGCGATGCTTTTCTTCGCAGTTGCGGTATAAACGCCGCCGCGGGCGGTTTTGCGGAGAAACGACAACGGGGCATGGCCGTGCAGGACGCTTCTTACGACAGGCTGCGTGCGGCCGGCTGCGCCGACGAAGTCGCCTATGTACAGGCCTGTCTGCGGCTGTTCTTCAACCCGGCTGCGGGAGCCGTCGATCATGGCCGCATGCCGGTTCCGGCAATCTCGGTGGCCAACGTCGCCGACATCGCGAGGTTGAACAAGGTCGCTGTCTTTTTGCTCAAGGCTCTGGCGCGGGCGGCGACCGGCGCGGCGCCTCCCGAACTGCTCGCATGGCTCGAAGCTTATCGCCGGCGCACTCTGTCGATGAACGCCGCCTGCATCGGCGATTCGATCGCCATCCATCAGGTGCTGCGTGACAGGCAGGTAGACTTCGTCTTCCTGAAGGGGCCGCTGCAGCAGCAATTGCTCTATGGCGATCATTTCATGAAGCCGTCCGGCGACGTCGACATCCTGGTTTCGCCGTCCGGTTTCTCGGCAGCTCGCGAGGCCCTCCGCTCGGCCGGCTATGAGGTCGCGGGCAAGTCCCGTTCGGTCTGGTGGGTGCGTTTCCTCGGCGAGCAGCACATGGTCCGCGACGACGGCGTGCGGGCCGCCACGGTCGATCTCCATTATCGGCTGCAGCAGCCGGGTTCGCCAAGTCCGCGCGATATCGACTGCTTCCTGCGCCGCAAGCGCGAGGTCAAGGTGGCCGGCGCCGCCATGCCGCTGATTTCGGCATCCGACACGTTGCTTTTGTCCTGCATCAGCGTCGCCAAGGCCTTCTTCAATCGCGAGCCTTGCGCCGGCTATGTCTGCGACGTCAGAGCCGCGGCCAGCCGGCTGAACGAAGCCGAGCAGCAGAAAGTGCTCGACCATGCCGCCGAGCAGGGCCTCGCCGACACGCTGCTGCTCGGTCTGCGCGCGGCCGATGTCCTGCTGGGCGGTACCGCCACGCTGCTTTCGGATCGCGCCACACGGATCCTGGCGCGCATCGACAATGCCGACCTTTTCCACATGGTGATCGCGCCCTGGCTGTCGTCGCTGTGCTGGCCGCAGCGGCGCACAGTGCTGTGGGAGCTCTGCGGCCGCGAGCCCGTGCGCTATCTGGCCGAGGCCGGCTGGGCGGCCTCCGCCGATCTCAGCCGGCGCATCTTCGAGCGGCCGGCCACCACGCCGGCGCGGGGCAACGGATGAAGACCGGTTTTGCATTCATGGGCGGGCTGTCACTCACGCAATCGAAAGGTGAATCATGCCCGTGACGACCCCCAGGGTCTGCGTCATCATCGCCGCCCGCAACGCGGCGCGGACCATACCGGTCGCCATCGCTTCGGCTCTGCGCGAGGCGGAGGTGGCGGAGGTCGTCGTGGTCGACGACGCCTCCACCGACGACACGCAGTATGTGGCGCGGGCCGCCGATGACGGCAGCGGCCGGCTCAAGGTGATGCGTCTCGATGTCAATCGTGGTCCGTCCTTTGCCCGCAACGCCGCCATCCAGGCCTCTGTTTCGCCTTTCATCAGCATCCTCGACGCCGACGATTTCTTCCTCGAAGGTCGTTTCCGCCGGCTGTTTGACGGCGCCGACTGGGATTTCGCGGCCGACAACATCATGCTGATCAGGGATGATGCCGCGGCCGATCCCACCAAGGTCTCGGCTCCGTCCTTTGCGCCCGAACCGCAATTTCTCGATTTCGAGCGTTTCATCGACGGCAACATTTCCCGCCGCCGCGTCCAGCGCGGCGAACTGGGCTTCCTCAAGCCGGTGATCAGCCGGGCATTCCTCGAGCACCACGGGTTGAGCTATGACGAAAACCTGCGGCTCGGCGAGGATTACGAGCTCTATGCGCGCGCGGTCGCCTGCGGAGCGCGTTTCAAAATCATCAAGTCCTGCGGCTACGGCGCGATCGTTCGTGCCGATTCGCTGAGCGGCCGCCACCGGACGCAGGATCTGAAACGGCTTGCCGATGCCGACCTGGCGCTGCTGGCGCTGGGCAACCTGCCGGAGGGTTCGAAGGCCGCATTGCGGCGCCATGAGCGCCATGTGCGCGACAAATACCGGCTGCGCAATTTCCTCGACGTGAAGGCGGAGCGTGGCCTGGCGTCGGCCGCGGCCTATGCCTTCGCCAGCCAGTCCAACCTGATCCCGATCATTCGCGGCGTGGCCGCCGACAAGCTGGACGCTCTCTTCCGTCGCGCAGGCATTGCTGCAAAGCAGCAGGTGCCGCCGATGCGCTTCCTGATGCAGGCAACAAGTGCCGCAAAGGAATGATCGGACAAAGGCGCCAGCTGTTCCCAAAAAAATCCGCTTTCCGAAACTACGAGGTTGCCTAGTTACTCCGAGAATGGCACTCTATGTTGCGGTGCAGCAATTTCGAAAGACCGATCGAATGGCTTCGATTTTCGGCTTCAGATCCAGGGACCCGGCCCGTGACCGGCAGACTGATCTCCAGCGGCTCGACCGTCTGGCGAAGCTGTTCGACCAGATCAGCGCCGAGATCGAAGCGGAAAAGACCGGGCTGGAGAACCGCTATCGGTCGACGGCGACCAACGCGGCTTTCCTGGTCGAGGCAATGGAGAACGGCTCCGCGTCGACGGATAAATCGTCGGACGTCAGCGCGATGACCGGCGCGATCCTGAATTACGAGCGGCGCATTGCCGAGCTCACGCGCCAGAAAGGTCTGATGAAGGAACTGCGTCATTCACTCGACGCGATTGTCGACGACAGTGCCGGGCAACCCGGTTCGCAGCCCGGACAGGCAAGGTCTGCGGGAAGAGGCTGACAGCGCATCCAGGCGGCGTCATCGGTACAAGACACTGGGTCATCGGACACTGGGTCATCGGTAGAAGACATTAGAGAGGAGTCCAAAAGGGCGGAGGATCAGAAGCGGCTCTCTGGAGGCGGGCCAGGAATGACTTTGGGTTGGGGCGGACAGCACAAAGGTAAGATGTCATGAACGCATATCCGAACGACACCTCCACCGTGGCTGCTTCCAGCATGCCGCGCGCGCATACGAATAGGTCAACGAGCCTGCACCTCTGCCTCGCGGGCGCGTTGCTTGCGGCTGCGGCCGCTATTGTGGCCCCACCGCATCCGGCGCATGCCGAGGAGATGCAGAGCGCGCCGTCCTTCGTCGACAATTTTTCGAATTTCGACCGTTCGCGCTGGTTCGTCTCCGACGGCTGGAACAACGGCAATCATCAGAACTGCACATGGTCGAAGGACCTTGTCCGGCTTTCCGACGGCGTGCTCTCGCTGAGCTTTGAAAAACGCAAGCTGAAGGATCGCGAGTTCGCCTGCGCCGAGGTCCAGACCAAGCAGCGCTATGGTTACGGCGTCTATGAGGCGCGGATGAAGACGGATACCGGATCCGGCCTCAACGCCGCCTTTTTCACCTATATCGGGCCGCAGGACAAAAAGCCCTGGGACGAGATCGACTTCGAGATCCTCACCAAGGACCCGACCAAAGTCCAGGTGAACAGCTACATCCAGGGCAAGCCGAAGAACGGCAAGCTGGTCGATGTCGAAGGCGGCGCCGACAAGGGCTTCAACGATTACGGCTTCGTCTGGGAAAAGGACCGGCTGCGCTGGTATGTCAACGGCAAGCTGGTCAACGAGGTGACCAATCCGGACGAATTGCCGACCAATCCGCAAAAGATATTTTTCAGCCTGTGGGGCAGCGACAAGCTGACCAACTGGATGGGCGCCTTCGCCGATCCCGGCCGCAAGGTAACGATGCAGGTCAAGCGCATCGCCTTCACCGCTTTGGGCCAGCCATGTCAGTTCCCGGAATCGCTGGCATGCAGCATAAGTAACAGCAACTAGGCATGATCCCCAAACCGGGAACCGGTTTTGGGATAAGATCATGCGGAACATCTGGGCCCACGAAGGGCCTGGGGGACATCTGAACCGGCCGGGCCGCCTTGCGGCCCGGCCTTGAACAGGAATAGAACCGAATGAACTTGACGGTGTTTGGAATTGGCTATGTCGGTCTCGTCCAGGCCGCGGTGCTCGCGGAGGTTGGGCACGAAGTGGTGTGCGTCGACATCGATGAAGCGAAGGTGGAGCGGCTCAATCAGGGCTTCATCCCGATTTTCGAACCCGGGCTGGAAGCTCTCGTCAAGGAGAACCACGCCGCCGGCCGCATCCGCTTCACCACCGATGCGGCCGCGGCGGTCAAGCATGGCCAGATCCAGATGATCGCGGTCGGCACGCCGCCCGGCGAGGACGGCTCGGCCGACCTGAAATATGTGCTTGCCGTCGCCGAAGCCATCGGCCGCGAGATGGACGCGCCCAAGATCATCGTCGGCAAATCGACCGTGCCCGTCGGCACCTGCGAGAAGATCAAGGCCAAGGTCGCCGAAACGCTGAAGAAGCGTGGCCGCGAGGACCTGGCCTTCGACGTCGCCTCGAACCCGGAATTCCTCAAGGAAGGCTCGGCCGTTGCCGACTGCATGAAACCGGACCGCATCATCGTCGGCACGTCCAGCGAGGACACCGAGGCGGTGATGCGCGAGCTCTACGCGCCGTTCAACCGCAACCACGAGAAGATGATCGTGATGGATGTGCGCAGCGCCGAGTTCACCAAATATGCGGCCAACTGCATGCTGGCGACCAAGATCAGCTTCATGAACGAGATGGCCAATCTCGCCGAGCAATTGGGCGCCGACATCGAGGAGGTGCGCAAGGGCATCGGCAGCGATCCGCGCATCGGCTACCACTTCATCTATCCGGGCCTCGGCTATGGCGGCTCGTGCTTTCCCAAGGACGTCCGCGCGCTGATCAAGACCGCCGAGGGCGTCAAGTTCGACGCCAAGCTGCTGCGCGCCGTCGAGGAGCGCAACAACGCGCAGAAATCGGTGCTGTTCGACAAGGTCGACCGCTATTTCCAGGGCGCTCTCAAGGGCAGGACCTTTGCGGTGTGGGGACTGGCCTTCAAACCGAACACCGACGACATGCGCGAGGCCCCGTCGCGCACGCTGATGGAGGCGTTGTGGGCAGCGGGCGCCAAGGTGCAGGCTTATGATCCCGAGGCCATGCAGGAATGCCAGGCCATTTACGGCCTGCGCGAGGACCTTCTGCTGTGTGGCACCAAGGAAGCAGCGCTGCGCGGCGCCGACGCGCTCTTGATCTGCACCGAATGGAAGAGTTTTAGGGCGCCCTCCTTCGATGCGCTCAAGGACGCGCTGACGACGCCGGTCATCTTCGACGGCCGCAATCTCTACGATCCGAAGGTCATCGCGCGCTATGGCATCGAATACCATTCGATCGGCAGGATGGCGGCATGACGGTGGTGCGCGTCTCGGGAAGGGGTTCGATCCGATGGTGATGGATGTTCAGCCCGAACAAATCGCCAGCGAGCATTTCGATCTCGTCGTCATCGGCTCCGGTTTCGGTTCAGCCTTTTTCCTGCATGAGTTCCTGAAGCGGCGCAAAGCCCGCGCCCTGGTGCTGGAATGGGGCCGCCACAACACGCATGAATGGCAGCTCAACCAGAACGCCAACACGGACATAGACGACGAAAGCACCTACAAGACCGACAATGCCGACAAGCCGTGGAACTACACGATCGGCCTCGGCGGCGGCACCAACTGCTGGTTCGCGCAGACGCCGCGCTTCCACCCCAACGACTTCAGGCTGAAGAGCACCTACGGCGTCGGCAACGACTGGCCGATCAGCTATGACGAGCTGGAGCCGTTTTACTGCGATGCCGAGGAGGTCATGTCGATCTCCGGCGATCCCGACATGGCCCGCATGCTGCCGCGCTCGCGGCCGTTCCCGCAGCCGCCGCACCGCATGTCGACGCCGGACCGGATGATGAAGGCGGCGCAGCCCGAGCAGCATTTCGTCATGCCGACCGCCCGTGCCCGCGTGGCGACGGCGCAGCGCACCTCATGCTGCGCCAACCTCAGATGCTGGCTGTGCCCGGTCGATGCCAAGTTCACCGCCAACAACGGTTTGATGCACGTCTTCCAGCACCCCGACGTGTCGGTATGCCTGGGCGCCGAGGTGCGCCGGCTCGACCATTCAGGCGGCGCGGTGCGTTCGGTTACCTTCGTGCGCAACGGCAAGGACTATTCGGTCAGCGGCGATCTCGTCATCCTCGGCGCCAATGCCATCCAGAGCCCGGCCATCATGCTGCGCTCCGGGCTCGGCGGCGAGTTCGTCGGGCTCGGCCTGCACGAATCCTATGGCTGGAACTACGAGGTCTATCTCGACGGCGTCGACAATTTCGACGGCAGCACCATCACCACCGGCTTGAATTTCGGCCTCTATGACGGCCCGCATCGCGCCGAGCACGCGGCGGCGCTGGTCTATTTCGAAAACCGCTGGCAGCATGGCATGCGCGCCGACAAGGGGCGGCTGCGGCAAGTGCTGCCGCTGGTCATCGTCACCGAAAATCTGCTCGACCCGGAAAATCGGGTGGTCCTCGACAAGGACGAGAACGCTTTCGTCAGCTTCAAGGGCGCGTCCGACTATGCAACCAAGGGCATGGCCAAGGCGCTCGAGAGGCTGCCGTCGCTGCTCAAGCCGCTGCCGGTCGAGCAGATCTTCGATCGCGGCATCAGGCCGACCGAATCGCATGTGCAGGGCACCTTGCGGATGGGCACGGGCCCGGCCGACTCGGTGGTCGACCGCGACATGATCCACCACCAGCTCCGGAACCTCGTCGTCGTCGGCACCAGCACCTATCCGAGCTGTTCCTGCGCCAACCCAAGCCTGACCGCCGCCGCGCTTTCGTTGCGGGCGGCGAGCCGGCTGGCATGAAGGAGGGGCCGATGAAGATCACGCGACGCGCTGCACTGGCCGTTGTTGCCGGCGGCATTGCTTCGACCGGCATTGCCGCCGCGGCCGTATCGTCCTTCTCGGATGAGGATCTGGTCCGCGTCACGCTCGAGAAATATTTCGGCCCGCTCAATATGCGCATCGAGCATCTGCAACAGTTCGTGCTTGAATTCCGCAACCGTAATCCGTGGGTATTCCCGAGCGACAAGCTGGCGGATGCGGTGACGCTTTTGGAGACCGTGAGGCTCGACAAGGCGCGCGAATTGCTGCCCAGGCAGAAGCAGCAGGATGTCGGGAATTTCGAGCGCTGGGTCATCGCCGAGTTCCACATGCTGACCGACTACGCCTGGCGCAGCTCGCCCAATGATCCGATCCGCTTCACCGGCTGGCATCCATGCACCAATCCCTTTGCCAACCTTGAGCAGCAGAGTGCCTGACACTGCTCGGCGGCATACTCGCCGCCAAGCCAAGAAACGACTTGGCCAAGAAAAATGTGACAAGGAGCCGAACCATGAAAGTTCTCTTCGCAGGCGGCAACGGCTATCCGCCGCAATTCAGCGGCGGCGTCCAGTCGAGCACCCATCACCTGGCCGAACAGCTGATCGAACATGGTCATGAGGCATCGGTGCTCGCCGCTTTGTTCGGCCAGGGCATGTTTGGCTACAAGGCGCGCGCCAAGATGAAGCTCCTCGGCCAGCGCGCCGTCATCGACAGCTTCCCCGGCTATCCGGTGGTGCGCGCCTGGTTTCCCTGGGAAGCGGCGGCCTTTGCCGTCAAGAAACTGCAGCCGGACGTCGCGGTGGTCCAGTGTCATAAGTCGGTTCCGCTCGGCAAGGCGCTGGAGGCCGAGGGCGTGCCGCTGGTGGTCTATCTCAGGAACGTGGAATTCCATGAACTGGGCGGCGATCTGCGCGAGCTGAACTCGGCATCTTACATCGCCAATTCCGAGTTCACGGCGCGCACCTACAAGCGGCAGTTCGGCATCGATTCCACGGTGATCCCGCCGACCATCAATCCGGCCGCCTACAGCACGCCGACGACGGGCGAGTACGTCACCTTCATCAACCCTTACGAGGAAAAGGGCTTCGAGCTCGCTGTGCGCATCGCCGCGGCCTGCCCGGAGATACCTTTCCTGTTCGTCGAGAGCTGGAAGCTGGAGGACGATCACCGCGCCCGTGTCGCTGAGACGATCGCGCCCTTCTCTAACATCAAGCTCGAGAACCGCACCGACGATATGAAGACCCTCTATGGCCGCACCAGGATCCTGTTGGCGCCGAGCAAATGGGAAGAGGCCTGGGGCCGCGTCGCCTCGGAGGCCCATTGCAGCGGTATTCCCGTCATTGGCTCGCGGCGCGGCGGTCTGCCGGAGGCGATCGGCTCGGGCGGCGTCGTGCTGGATTATGACGCGCCGCTCGAGGACTGGGTCGCGGCGGTCAGGCGGCTGTGGAACGATCGTGAGGAATATGAACGGCTCTCGCAGGCGGCGCTCACTTTCTCGCAGCGCCCGGAACTCGATCCCGAGCGCCAGTTCGCCACCTTCTTCGCCTTGCTGGACAGGGCTGCCCGGCAGCGCGCCCGGCGCGCTGCATAGAATTTGCCAGACAGCGCGCTCGGTGCGCTGCTTAAAATTTGCGTAAGATTTTACTTACGCAGGCCTTTTGACGCGGCTTTTCAGCATTTCGTAGACGCGTTCGCCAAGCAGGGCGCGGGCGGCGGTCTTGAAGACCTTCTTTCGCCCGGCGGGCGAATTGATCTGCCTGAGCCGCGCCGGCAGGTTGCGCGCCGCCTGCTCCAGCGCCGGCAGGGAAAGCGCGTCGGGAAAGCTCACAATGTTGGTTTCGACACAGAGCACCGGCTTGCCCGACAGCTTGGCGATCTTGAGCGCCTGCTCATGCTCGCTCTCGATGAACAGGATGGCGTCCGACTTGCGGTAGAAATCAGCCTTGAAGCTGCCATGCGCGCCGAGCCGCTGCCGCTCGGCCTTGCTCGGCAGGTCGAGCATGATGAGGTGGTCGTATTTGATTTCGTGCTTTGCGAGCCATGCCTCGGTCAGCTTGCGGTACTTTTCCAGCCGGCTGGTCACCAGCCAGCCGATCTTGCGCGTCGGCCCGAGCAGCGGCCGCGCCTCGGCGAGGAATTTCTCGTAGGCCGGACCGTCGTCATTCTCTTCCTCGGTCGGATCGAGGCAAAGCACGCCGTCTATGTCGACGCAGCATTGCTCGAGGAAGACGTGGTGCATGAAATTCCACTGGAACATCCTGGGATGCGGCACGACCTCGAAGACGATGTCGGTTTCCTTGTGCTGCGACAGCAGCCCGAATACGGCCGCGTACACGAAATCGCCCTTGATGCCGGCGGCCGCGATCTTGCTGCGTGCATCGCGCATGGCGTTGCCGCCGCTGACGCTGTCGTCGATCACCAGGATCTTGCGCATTTCGGAATGTTGCCGGTCGAGCGCGGCGCGCCGCTTGGTGATCCCCGACGTGTAGATCTTGCCGGCGAGGAAGCTGTCGAGATCGGTCATCGGAATGTTCGCCGTCAGGCTGACCAGCGTCGCGGCGAGGATGCCGCTTCTCGGCACGCCGACCACCAGGTCGATGTCGCGCGGCAGCCGGTGCAGGTTCCGCGCGATCGCGTCGTTCATGTCTGAAATCGATCGGTAATTCATGCTGTTGCCTTACCCTCAAAAATCAGTGGTTTTGCGGCTGTCCCGGCTGCGGCCGGAATACCATCCGGTTGCGCCGGCAAGGTCATTTCGCCTCGCTGGGCGCGGGGGAAAACCCGCGCGCCGGGATCAGCCGCAAGGCCTCCCGAAGCGCCTCGCGGCCGGCGCCGAAGGCGAGCGCTACGATGATGGTGACGACATAGGACAGCACCGCGCCGCCTGCCAGGGCAATGACGGGCTGCGCCGGCAGCATCGGCTTGGCGAGCCAGACCAGCGCCAGCGCCAGATGCGCGCCGAGCACGAATGGGGTTGCCGCGTGCAGCACATGACTGGCCTTGAGCGGTCCGGCCTTGCCGACATAGAGCCAGAGGAAAGGCGTCCGCAGATATTCGCTGATCGCGTAGACGACCGCGACGCCGAGCGCGCCGTAGGGCAGGCCGATGGCGAAGGCCAGCACCGAGGTCACCGCGGTGATGATGCCCCAGCGCATGAAGTCGCCCGAACGGCCCTGGCTGACGAACAGCCATCCGGCCGGATTGTTGAGCGGCTGCAGCAGGCCGGCGAAACCCAGCGCCAGGAAGATGTTGGCGCTCTCGCGCCACTGCGGGCCGAGCACGAAGGGAATGAGCGTGTCCGACATGGCGGTGGCGAAGGCCACACCCGGCAGCGCCACCAGAAGGATCAGCGGCATGACCCGCAGATAGGCGCTGCGGTAGCGGTCCGGCTCGTCCTTCAGCCGCGAAAGCGCCGGCACCATCACTTTCGACAGCGGATTGGTGATCTGGCTGAGCGGGAATAGCAGCAGCTTGTAGGCGCGGTCGTAGAGGCCGAGTTGCGCCTCGCCCCAGTATTTGCCGATCAGCACGTTGTCGAGGTTGCGGGCGAAGAAATTGGCGAAGTTGAAGCCGGTGATGCCGGCCCCGAAATTGATCAGCTGGCTGATGCCCTCGACCTTGCGCGGCAGCCCGGGGCGCCAGCGCGAGGACGCCCAGTAGCAAAGCGTCGGCAGCACGGCGCCAGTCAGCGTGCCGGCAAAAAGCGCCCAATAGGAGCGGTCGATGAAGGTCCAGGCGATCGAGACGACAAGGCCGGAAACGGCGCTGGCGACGTCGATGATGGCGAGCCGGCTGAATTCCATGCGGCGCGTCAGCAGCGCCAGATGCTGGGCGCCGAGGCCATAGGCAATAATCTGCAGGCCGAACGCGGCAACCAGCCCCGTCACGCGCGGCTCGCCGTAGAAGGCAGCCACCAAGGGAGCCGCCGCGGCGAGCACGCAGGCCAGGATCGCGCTCACCGCCGTGTTGATCCAGAAAAGGTAGTTGACCTCCTCATGCCGGATGCCGGTTTTCTGGATCGTCGCCTGGGTCAGGCCGAAATCCTGGAACAGCGCGATGAAGGCAAGCACCGGCGCGCACATCGCCACGACACCGAAATCCTGTGGCGACAAAAGCCGCGACAAAACGATGACGGAGACGATCTGGGTAGCGACCCGCACGCCCTGCGCCATCGCGGTGACGACGGCGCCGCGCCCGACCGATCTGCGCAACGAGCCCTCGGGCGGATCGAATGCACTGGTTTCCAAATTCAGGAATCCCTGTTTTTGCACCGGCCCGACATCGTCGCGACCGGCGCCCGCCGCCATCCACAAACTACCGCAAGAGGTTTTTGCAGCGCAACAAAAAATGTGCGGCGTTTGCTACGCTGCACCAAAAATGTTGCGATGCAGCAAAAGCTGTACTAGCATCCTCTTTGGGTGGCGGGCCCAACTGCGGTCGAGTTTTATGCTGCATGTCTTGTACCTTGTGCATGACGTATCAGACCCGGCGGTGCGCCGGAGGGTCAAAATGCTCAGGGCAGGCGGTGCCAGGATCACCCTGGCGGGTTTCCGCCGCACTCCCAATCCGATCGCCGAGATCGAAGGTCTCGATCCGGTCGACCTCGGCCCGACGCGCGACGGCCGATTCGCGCAGCGCATCGGCGCTGTGGCCAAGGCCGCCATGTCGATCGGCGCCAAGTTCGCGGGCGTGGCGCGACCCGACCTGATCATCGCGCGCAACCTCGAGATGCTGGCGCTTGCCCGCCGCGCGAACCAGGCTTTCGGTGCCGGCGTGCCGATCGTCTACGAATGCTTGGACATCCACCGGCTGGTGCTGCGCAACGACCTGATCGGCAAGACGCTGCGCAGCGCCGAACGCCATCTCGCTCGCGACGTGAAGCTTCTGGTGACCAGCTCTCCCGCTTTCATCGCCAACTATTTCAAGCCGTTCGGGCAAATCGCCGCACCGGTCGAGCTGATCGAGAACAAATATTTCGACACCATGCCGGTGCCGGCCGACGGTCTGCCTGAGAAGGAGGGCCCGGCAGCGCCGCCCTGGCGCATCGGTTGGTTCGGCGCGCTGCGCTGCCACCGCTCGCTGGAGCTCCTGGCCGAATTCCCCCGCCGGCAAAGCGGACGCTTCGAAGTGGTGCTCAGGGGTCGTCCGGCGCTGTCGGAATTCCCGGATTTTCACGCCTTCGTCGAGGCCGAGCCCTGGCTTTCCTTTGGCGGTGCCTATCGCAATCCGGAGGACATGGCAGCGATCTACCGCGAGGTGCATTTCTCCTGGGCGATCGATTTCTTCGAGCAAGGCCAGAATTCCGAATGGCTGCTTCCCAACCGCCTTTACGAAGGCTGCCGCTTCGCCGCCGTGCCGATCTCGATGGCGAGCACCGAAACCGGCCGGTTCCTCAAGCGGCAGGACATCGGCGTGCTTCTGTCGGAAGCCACTCCTGAAGGGCTCGACACCGCGCTTGGCCGGATGGACCAGAAACGCTTCGGCAAGCTGAAATCCCGCGTGCTGGCCCGCAATCCGAGGACCTGGAGCTACGACCGCGGCGATTGCCTGGCTTTCGTCGACAAGCTGCGCGCCCTGACCGCCGTTCGCGGAACCTTCGCGACCGAGGCGCTGGCATAGGATGGCTGAGAATGGACAAAAGCCGATGACGCGGACCACCGCATCAAGCCTGATCGTCATTCCGTGCCTCAACGAGGCCGCCCATATCGGCACGCTGCTAGGGCAATTGCGTCCGGCGGCGGCGCGGCTTGGCGCACGCATCGTCGTCGCCGATGGCGGCAGCACCGACGGCACGCAAGGCATTGTCGAAAGGGTTGCCGCCGAGGACCCGCGGGTCATGCTGCTAGCCAATCCAAAGCGCATCCAGAGCGCCGCCATCAACCTGGCGGTGGCGACGTTCGGCGACGACGCCGACTATCTCATCCGCATCGACGCGCATGGCGGCTATCCCGCCGATTATTGCGACCGGCTGGTCGAGGAGGCGATTGCAACAGGTGCCGATTCGGTCGTCGTCTCGATGCTGACCAGCGGCACGGGCGCGATGCAGAAGGCGGTTGCCGCGGCACAGAATTCCAAGCTCGGCACCGGCGGCTCGAAGCATCGCCACATGTCGGCGGGTGAATGGGTCGACCACGGCCACCATGCGCTGATGCGCATCGCCGCCTTCCGGGCGGTCGGCGGCTATGACGAAAGCTTCAGTCACAACGAGGACGCCGAGCTCGACCATCGCCTCCGACTGGCCGGCTACCGCATCTGGATGAGCGGCAGGACGCAGATGGTCTATTATCCGCGCTCTACGCTGAAGAGCCTCTTTTTCCAGTATCTCGGCTATGGCCGCGGCCGCGCCAGGAACGTGCTGAAGCATCGCATGATGCCGAAGCTGCGGCAGATGATCCCGTTGCTGGTATTCCCGGTGGTGCTGCTGACGCTCTTGTCTCCAATCTTTATGCTGGCGGCCGTGCCGTTTCTGATATGGGCGGCGGTCTGCCTTGGTTATGGCGTCCGGACCGCGATCAGCCAGCGCAATCTGGCCATCGTGCTGGCCGGCGTGTCGGTGATGGTCATGCATTTGGGCTGGTCCATGGGCTTCTGGCTGCAACTCCTCGGCCCGCAGCCATCGCGCGAGGCGGCGTGATGGCTGCAAAGAAGAACGGCAGCGTCGACATCTGCATCTGCACCTTCCGCAGGCCGGAGCTTGCAGACACGCTGCGCTCCATCGCCGCGCTGGAAAGGCCCGCCGGCCTCGAGATCGGCGTTGTCGTCGCCGACAATGACGACGAGCCGACGGCACAGTCGCAGGTGAAGGCCTTGGCGCAGGAGCTGAAGCTGCCGATCCGCTATCGCCACGCGCCAGCCCGCAACATCTCGATCGCCCGCAACGCCTGCCTCGATGCCAGCGTTTCGGATCTCGTCGCCTTCATCGACGACGACGAGACGGCCTCGCCGGGTTGGCTCGTCGAGCTTGTCGCAACCGCTAAGGCGACCGGCGCGACGGCCGTGCTCGGCCCGGTTCGCGCGACATATCGCCAGGATGCGCCGGACTGGATGCGCAAGGGCGATTTCCACTCGACCTTGCCCGTCTGGGTGCGCGGCGAGATCCGCACCGGCTACACCTGCAATGTCCTGCTCAGGATGACCGAGGAGAGCCTGCGCAACCGGCGTTTCAGCCTGGCGCGCGGCCAGACCGGCGGTGAGGACACCGAATTCTTTGACAGCATGGTCAAGGCCGGCGGATGCATCGCCTTTGCCCCGCGGGCCTTTGTCGACGAGGTGGTGCCGCGCTCGAGGGCTGCCTTCGAGTGGCTGCGCCGCCGCCGCTTCCGCTTCGGACAGACGCATGGCCACCTCATTGGACGCAACGTCGGCGGCCTGCGCCGCGCCGGCCAGGTCGGTCTCGCTTCGGCCAAGGCAGCCTATTGCTTCTGCATGGCGCTTTTGACCGCGGTCAGCCCTGTGCGACGGAACCGCAGCGTGCTGCGCGGCATTATGCATGTCGGTGTCGTCAGCGGTTTGGTCGGCGTCCGCGAAATCCGCCAATACGGCCTGAACCCACAGGAAGGGGACAAGCGTGCAGCCTGACGTCAGCTTCGTCATCGCCGCTTACAACGCCGAGGCGACCCTCGATCGGGCGATCCTCAGCGCAGTGGCGCAGCGCGACGTCTCCGTCGAAATCATCGTCGTCGACGACCGGTCGAGCGACCGCACGCTCGATATCGCGCGCGCCTATCCCGAGGACATCGTCAGGGTGGTCGCGCTTCCGGCCAACCGGGGTCCTGGCGGCGCCAGGAATGCCGGGCTCGGCGTAGCCCGCGGTCGCTGGATTGCCGTGCTCGATTCCGACGATGCGGTCCTTCCAGGCAGGCTGGCGGCGATGATCGCGCGGGCGGAAATGGCAGGTGCCGAGATCGCGGTCGACAATGTCCAGGTCGTACGCGAGGACGGCACGCCCGACGACATCATGTTCCCGACCACCTATCTCGAAGAACTCGCCGAAATATCTCTTGCCGACTACATCGCCGGCAACGTGGTCTTCGAGTCGCGCTTCAACCTCGGCTATCTGAAGCCGATCTTCCGGCGTCGTTTCCTGGACGAAAACCGGCTCCGCTACGACGAGGATCTGCGCATTGGCGAAGACTACATTCTTCTGGCGAGCGCGCTGGCAAAGGGCGGCCGTTGCGTGGTGGAGCCGACCGTCGGCTATGTCTACCACATCCGCACCGGCTCGATCTCGCGGGTGCTCGAATTGCACCATGTCGAGGCGATGGCCAAAGCCGACGCAGCCTTCGCCGCCGCGCATTTCATGGACGAAGGCGCCAAGGCGGCCTTCGCCAGACGCGGCCGCAGCCTGCGCAAGGCGGCCTCGTTCCTGTCATTGGTTCAGCACATCAAGGCGCGTGCGCCGCTCAAGGCGATCCGCACGGCGCTCAGCGATCCGGCCGCGGTCAGGCACATGAGCATGCCGATCGCGGTTCGGCTGAGAAGGGTTGCGGCACAGTTTGCCGTGGGCATGGGGAGGTGAAGCATGCGGGCGCATGGAATGCGGTTTCATAGCCAGCGATAGGTAAAAATCGATCTCCGCAGAAGGAATAAGCGATGCAGAAAGTCAGGAAGGCAGTCATACCGGTGGCGGGGCTCGGAACGCGGTTCCTGCCGGCGACCAAATCGATGCCGAAGGAAATGCTGCCCGTCGTCGACAAGCCTGTCGTGCAATATGCCGTGGACGAGGCGTTCGAGGCCGGGATCGAGCACATCGTCTTCGTCACCGGCCGCAACAAGGCGGTCATCGAAGACTATTTCGACCTGCATCCTGAACTGATCGGAACGCTCGAGCAGACCGGCAAGAAGGCGCAGCTCCAATCGCTGGAGAGCCTGCTGCCCGTGGCCGGCGCCACCTCCTTCATCCGCCAGCAGTCGCCGCACGGCCTCGGCCATGCCGTATGGTGCGCGCGCGATGTGATCGGCAACGAGCCGTTCGCGCTGCTGCTTCCCGACATGGTGTCCTTCGGCGCGCCGGGCTGCCTCGCCGAAACCGTCGATCTCTATCAGCGGACCGGCGGCAACGTCATCGCCGTCGAGCGCTGCGATCCTTCGGAAACCGGCAAATACGGCATCGTCGGCCGCGGCACCGAGGTGGCCTCCGGCTTCGAGGTGACCGCCATGGTCGAGAAGCCGGCTCCCGCCGACGCGCCGTCGAACTTCTACATCAACGGCCGTTATATCCTGCAGCCGGAGATATTCGCCCTGCTCGGCACCCAGCAGCGCGGCGCGGGCAACGAGATCCAGCTCACCGATGCCATGGTTCGCCTGGCCGAGAGCCAGCCCTTCTATGCTCAGCCTTTCAACGGCCGCATGTTCGACTGCGGCTCCAAGGAGGGCTTCATCGAGGCCACCATCGCCTTTGCCCTGGCGCGCGACGACATGAAAGGACCTGTCTTCGAAATGCTGCAGCAGTTCGTCCGGTCGCACGAGCGCCGGGAAGTGGCCGCATAATGCCCATTTTTTGGGTGCATATGCGAATTCGCGATGGCGTGACAGCCGCGCAAGCGCTTGGCCTTTCTGGCCAGGCGCCCCATGGCACGGATGTTGCGTGGTCTTTTCTGGTAACGACGCCACTCTTCGAAGGCCGGTAGCGCCTGCAACCTGGAATTGGACCGAAGATGAATTACGCCAACTTTCCTCTCGACAAGAGGATGCCATTGCCCAGCACCGAACCGGAAAAGGGTGAAGATTTCATCGACGTCGAGCGCCTGCTTGGCATGGCGGCCCGGCAGGCCAAGGTGGTGGCGGTCTGCGCCGTCATCGGCCTGTTCCTGGGTCTGATTTATCTTCAGACGACGCCCAAGCAATACACGTCCTTTGCGAGCGTGCTGATCGACGAGGGCCTGAACAAGGTCGTGGACGACATCTCGGCGGTCAGTGCCACGCAGCAGACGGACGCGACGATCCTCAGCCAGATCGAAATTCTCAGCTCCGCGCGACTGGCGTCGGAGGTGGTCGACAAGCTGAAGCTCGATCAGAACCAAGAGTTCATGAACCCGCCGCAATCGGCTTTGGCCAAGGGTGTCGGGTTCCTGCGCGGTATCGTTGCCTATTTTCGCGGCAGCGCGGCCAACGAACTCCCTGGGATCGAGAATGTGGATGCCGCAACGCGCGAAGCCATGATGAAGGCCGCGACCCATGACTATGCGGTCCTCGTTCTGCAAACCGGATTGATGGCGGATCGCAACGGCCGCAGCAACGTCATTACGTTGGGCTATCAGTCGACGAATCCGGCCCTCGCCACGGCCATCACCAAGGCCTATGCCGACGCCTATCTGGCTGATCAGCTCAATGCCAGCTTCGACGCCACCGAGCGCGCGGCTGTCTGGCTGCAGGGCAGGCTGACCGAACTGCGCCAAAGCTCGCAGGCGGCCGCCATGGAGGTCGAGAAATTCAGGGCTGAGCACGGGCTGTCCGCAAACAGCGACGGCCAGCTGATCAGCGGCAAGCAACTGTCCGACCTCAACGCCCAGCTCATCATCGCGCAGGCCGATACGGCGCGCGCCAGCGCCCGCTACCAGCAGTACAAGGCGATCGTCGACAGCGGCTCAGAGAATGCTTTCAACGATTCGGCGATTGCATCCGATCAGCCGAGCAGCTCGGTCATCATCGGACTCAAGACGCGTTATCTCGCCGTCTCCAAGCGGCTGCAGGATGTCGAGGCGAATTTCGGCAAGGACCACCCGCAGGCGGTGGCGCTCGCCAGGGAAAAGGCCGATGTATCGGCGCAGATCTTCGGGCAGTTGAAGCAGATCACCGAAAGCTATCGCAACGACTTCCAGGTGTCGCAGGCGCGCGAGGCCGAACTCAGGCAGAAGATCACGACCGCTGCCGGCCAGAGCTCGGTCGACAATGAGTCGCAGGTGAAGCTGAGGGAACTGGACCAGCAGGCGCAGGCGCTCTCCACGCTCTACCAGACCTTCCTCAGCCGCTACCAGGAGGCCTCGCAGCAGCAGTCCTTCCCCGTCGGCAAGGTGCGCATCATCTCGGACGCGAACATGCCTCTTGCCGCGTCAAGCCCCCGCACCATCAGGGTTCTGGCGCTCTCGCTGGTGCTCGGCCTTATGCTCGGCGCCGGTTTCGGCGGCCTGAACGAATTCAACGAGCGCTTCTTCCGGACCGGCGAGGACGTTCGCGACCGCGTCGGCCTGAAGTTCCTCGGCTATCTGCCGACGATCGGCGGCGGCAGGGCCAAGGAGGCGAAGCCGGACGACTTGCCGGCCGACGGCAAGGTCGCCAGCCTGTCGGCCGCCGAGAAAAGGGCGCGCATGCGGGTTAGCCTCGATGCGCCGGCCTCGATGTTCGCCGAGACACTCCGCAACGCCAAGATCGCGTTCGATGTGGTGATGGAAGACAAGGACAGCCGGGTGATCGGCGTCATCTCGGTCCTGCCCGGCGAAGGCAAGTCGACGGTTGCGGCAAACCTCGCCGGTCTGCTCGCCGCCAATGGCGCCAAGACGTTGCTCATCGATGGCGACCTGCGCAACCCCGGCCTCAGCCGCAGCCTCGGCATGGAGTCCGAGCACGGGCTGATGGAAGCAGTGGTCAACGGGCAGACCTGGCAGTCGGTCGGCAAGGTCGACCGCCAGACCAAGCTGGCGATCATCCCCGCCGTGCTGCGCGGCCAGTTCTCGCACACCAGCGAGCTTCTGGGCTCGGCCGGCATGCGGCGCTTCATCGAGAACGCCAGGGAGACGTTCGAATACATCATCGTCGACTTGCCGCCGCTCGGACCGGTGGTCGACGCCAAGGCCTTCGCGCCGCTGGTTGACGGCTTCGTGCTCGTCACCGAATGGGGCCGCACGCCGCGCGCCATGGTGCGCTCGATGCTGGAACAGGAACCCTACATCGCCGACAAGATCGTCGGCGCGGTGCTCAACAAGGTCGAGCTGAAGAAGCTGGCGAAATACGGCTCGCTTGGCGGTTCGGAGAAGTTCTTCGACCGCTATTCGAGCTACTATCTGGAGAAGTCGGAATCGCGCGCCAAGCAGGCTGCCTAAAGCAATTCCAGGAAAAGTGCGTAGCGCTTTTCTGTCCGGAATTGCGCCGGGATAAAGAGATGGAGCGGTTCTGCGTTTCCGTGAAATAACGAACCGCTCTATCGGTGACCATCGCGCGCCCGAGACGAGGATTGATGCGCGATAAGCGAGACAACGGCCTCACGGACCCAGCGTTGGCCGCTGTGGCCGTGACTGCGCTCATGCCACACCATTCCCACGGCAAAGCCTTCAACGGGAAATGGACAGTCTATGATTTTAAGCTTGTCCGCACTGTCGCGTACCAGGCGTTCTGGGACCAGTGCAACAAAGTCCGAGTGAGATACGATCTCGGGGACGAACAGGAACGAAGCCGCGGAGAGCACCACGTTACGCTTGTGTCCGAGAGCGGCCAACGCACTGTCCACCGGCGTCACGAAGCCGCCGCCATCCAAGGACACGATCACTTGCTCTAGTTTGGCGAATTCAGCGACGCTGATTTCTTCCCGCAGCCGTGGATGCTTCCGGCGACCGATGAGCACATAGCGCTCATCGAACAGATGTCGGGCGCGAAGACTTGGCGGGGCCGCTTGCGGCGTCATCAGTGCCAGATCCACATCACCGCGCGCCATCTGCGCTTCCAACTGCGACATGTCCAGATTGCGTATCGCGACGCGAACACCGGGTGCTCGCGTCCTGAGCTCCACAACAAGCGGCTTGATCACCGCTGCTTGCAGATAGTCTGTACAAGCGATTGCGAAGGTTAGCTTGGCCTTCGTCGGATCGAAGTTCTTATGCGAGGTGAGCGTGGCGCGAACTTGATCAAGGGTTTGGCGCAACGGACCGAGCAACTCCATTGCTTTAACCGTCGGCGTCATCCCTCGCTGGGCGGGAATTAGCAATTGGTCGTCGAACTCGTGCCTGAGACGGTTTAACTGGGCGCTGACTGCTGGCTGGCTCAGATGCAGTCGGGCAGCCGCCTTCGTGACGTTCCGCTCGATCAGCAGCGTCTCCAGGGTAACCAACAGGTTGAGATCCAGGCGCTTGGTATCCATGGAGCGGATAGTAGCCGAATATTTCTACGATTTCAAAAATAGCTTGGAGCAGTCGAGACTTCGTGGTCAGGGCCGCGCCGACCGTCGATCAGGCGGAGGCGGTTTCCACCCTCAGACCGGGATGATTAGCATGATACAAGCCGATACTTCCAAACCTCTGATCAGCGTTGTTGGTGCCTCGAGTAAGCAAGGTCGCAGCGTCGCCAATTCCCTGCTCGACAGTGGGCGCTACCGGGTACGCGCCCTGACGCGGCGCCTCGACAGCCAACCTGCGCAAGCCTTGGCGCAGAAGGGTGCCGAAGTCGTGGCGGCACCGCTTGAACTCGGTAGGCAGGCCGAACTGACCGAGGCACTGAAAGGTTCGGCCGGGGCATTCCTGATGACGCCGCCCATCGTCAAGGTGCCGCCGGCGGAACCCGAACTCAACCTCGGCAAGGAGTTGGCCGATGCGGCGGTGGCGGCCGGCGTGGAACACGTGGTGTTCAGCGGGCTCGAAAATGTCGAAGCGATCACCGGCGGCACCAAGTGGGCGCCGCATTTCACGGACAAGGCGAAGGTAGAGGACTATATTCGCGGCTTACCTGTCCGCAGCTCGTTTGTTTACCTGGCGTTTTATTACACCAACTTCCTGGAGTACTACGTGCCGCAAAGCGAGGAGGACGGCATAACGTTCGCCATATACTTGCCGCCGGACATCCCCATGCCCTTCTGCGATCCGCTCACCGCGGCCGGCCCGGCGGTGCGCGAAATCTTCGATCATCCGGCGCGATACGCCGGCGAAGTCCTGCCGGTAATCGGCGAGTTTATCTCGGCGCGGCAAATGGTGGACACGTTTGTGCAAGTCACCGGAAAGCCAGCGCGCTACGCCTCTGCGTACTCGCGCGAAGACTTGTTGCGCCACTTTCCGAGTTTCGCCGGCAACGAGCATCTCGTGCGCGAGTTGGTGGGTATGGTCGAATACTGCGTCGAATATGGCTACTACGCCCCCGAGCGCGATCTGACCTGGAGTCGGAAAATCGATCCGAATGCACTGACTTGGGAACAGTTCCTCAAGCGCAGCAAATGGCAAGGCGATCTGCTGTCCTATGGCGCCGCCGCCGAGGCCGAGCTTGCGCCGACCTGAGAGCGGCGAACGCTCCAGGGCCCTCTCCCTAATCGCCGGAAGATAGCAGCCGTCCATATTTGCCGACGATCCTGAGGGCGGTCAGCCGACCGCTCTGGAAGGCGCCCGTGTCGATGCCGAGCCGGCGCCCATCGAGTGTCGGAGCATCCACGATCGTATGTCCATGCACGACCCAATGATCGAGGCGATGCGCCGCCGCCAGGAAATCCGATCGGATGTTGAGCAGGTCGGCCTCGTCCTGGGCTTCGAGCGCGATCCCGGGCCGGATGCCGGCGTGCACGAACACGAACTCATCCGAGCAGACCATCACCGGCAGCGTGCGGAGGAAGCCGATATGGCCGGCAGGAATCGTCTCGCGGATGCGCTCATCGACCTCTTCGCTCGAGGCGTAGAGATTGGCGAGATGCGCCGGATCGATGCCATAGGAATAGAGGGTCTCCCGTCCGCCGACCGCGAGCCATGGCTCCCGCGACAGGGAGCCGTCGAGATAGGCGAGCATCGCCACTTCGTGGTTCCCGGCTAGGCAGACGCGCAGGAAGCCTTTTGGCGGCGGCGCCATCAGATGCTCGAGCACGCGGCACGAATTGGGCCCGCGGTCGATATAGTCGCCGAGCATGATGATGACCTTGCGGCCACGGAATAGCTGCGCGTCGAGCAGGATCTTCTGTTCGAGCGCGCGCAACTCGTCATAGCAGCCATGCACGTCGCCGATCGCGTAGACCACCGTGTCGCGCATATCCATCACCAGCCGTTCGCGCGGCAAGGGTCGGGGTCGTCTCGATCGCTGGAACAGGCTCACGGATTGAGGCTCGGTATTCGAATTTAGATCGCGCCACGGAGCGTGGACTAAGCCTCGATATCACGCCGAACGCAAACAATTCCACACCGGCCGGCGATGCATTGCCGACGCGAGGACCGGACGCTGTTGCTGACTTAATGCATGTCGCGCAAAAGTGTGCAGCGGTTTTGCGAAAACGACACGCATAAAAACAAAGACCTAAAGCGCGTCGCCTGAATCCGTTTCAGTGCGACGCGCTTTAGGCGGCTTTCAACCGGTAGCGGAAGAGCGTGTGGTCGAGCAGCAGGCGGATGCGCGGCTCGGCCTCGGCCGCCACCAGCCAGCTTGCCGCGATCATGGCCGCGCCGACGATCGGGATCGAGACGAGGTAGGGCACGCCCGCCCGGATCAGGGCGCCGAGCACGGCCGCGCCGACGACGTCGTGGATGAGGTAGAGCGGATAGGTCATCAGCCCGATCCGGCGCCAGCCGCGCCAGGAAAGATCGAGGCGCAGCGACCAAGCCATCAGCGCCACCGCGGCCAGGAAGATGATGATCGGCGGCGCGTAGGGCATCGCGGCCTCCACCTTGATGCTGTGCACGTCGACTGAGCTGACGATCTGCAGCGCGCCGCCGGCGAGGAACAGGCCTGAGAAGCCGAGGCGCGGGATGGTCACCGCCTTGAAGTGCATCAGCCACAGCAGCACGCCGACGGCGAAGAAAGCGCCATGATGCACCAGGGTGAGTTGCAGCCAGCGCGTTTCGGCAAGATCGGACCAGTCGAAGAGAAAATAGGCGCACCAGAACAGCGTGCTGACGAGACCGATGACAACGGCGACGGCTTCCATCAGGTCGAATCGGCCAAGCCTGAGCAGGATCCAGACGATGGCGTAGAAGGCGATCTCGATGCCGAGCGTCCAGTAGACGCTGTCCACCCATGGCTCGAACGGCACGAACAGCGCCGTGCGGGCAAGCCGCACTACGGCGTCCGTCGGCCAGGAGAGGCCGACGAGCAGCAACACGATCGCCGAGATCGGCGCGCAGACCCAGACGGCAGGCGCCAGCCGCCTCACGCGCGCCTCGAAGAACTTGAGTGGAGTAGAATTCTCGGCGCTGAAGGCGATGACGAAGCCGCTGATGACGAAAAACACCTGCACGCCGACCCAGCCGGAGCCGACGAAGGCCATTTCGGGATGGGCTGGGATGCCGCCGGTCGAGCGCGCCGAGACGCCGTCGGGAAATGCCCATACCCAGAAGCCATAGTGATAGAACATCACCATGACGGCGGCGAGGAAACGCAATATGTCGACGCCGCCGAATGTCATCTTGTGCTGAGCCATGCCGTGCCTTCGGAATGGCCCCCCACGCTAACTTTACGGACTGTTGCTGCATTGCACAACAGTCGATTGCAGTGCGGGATGAATTCGTACAAGCGCCTGACGTCGCAAATCATCGGCGCTTGCGAAGCAGCCTAAAGCGCGTCGCGATCTTTCAGATACGCTCCGTGATTTTGATTTTACGCAAGTCTTTGTCCCGAAACCGGTTCCCACTTTCGGGAGACATGCTTTAAAGCCCGATGCCGCGGCTCTTCAGCGCCGCCGTGATCTCGTCCAGGATCACGGGGTCGTCGATGGTCGCCGGCATGGTCCATTCTTCCTTGTCGGCGATCTTCTGCATCGTGCCGCGCAGGATCTTGCCGGAGCGCGTCTTCGGCAGCCGCTTGATGGTCACCACCGTCTTGAAGGCGGCGACCGGACCGATCCGCTCGCGCACGAGCCCCACCACTTCGCTTTCGATGGCGCCGGTATCGCGCGACACACCGGCATTGAGCACGACGAAGCCGAGCGGAACTTGACCCTTCATCGCATCGGCGATGCCGATGACGGCGCATTCGGCGACGTCCGGATGCGCGGCCAGCACCTCCTCCATCGCGCCGGTCGAGAGACGGTGGCCGGCGACATTGATGATGTCATCGGTGCGGGCCATGACATAGAGGTAGCCGTCCTCGTCCATCATGCCGGCGTCGGCCGTCTTGTAGAAACCGGGGAACTCCTCGAGATAGGCTTGACGGAAGCGGGCATCGGCATTCCAGAGCGTCGGCAGGCAACCCGCCGGCAGCGGTAGCTTGACCACGACGTTGCCGAGTGTGCCGCGCGCCACCTCATGGCCGGCATCGTCGAGAATGCGAATATCGTAGCCCGGCATCGGCACGCCCGGCGAGCCGTATTTGACCGGCAAAAGTCCGAGCCCGGCGGGGTTGATCGTCATCGGCGAGCCGGTCTCGGTCTGCCACCAATGGTCGATCACTGGACGGTTGAGCTTCTGCTCGGCCCATTTGATGGTCTCGGGGTCGGCGCGTTCTCCGGCGAGGAACAGGGTGCGGAATTTCGACAGGTCGTATTTCGGCACGAACTCGCCCGTAGGGTCCTGCCCCTTGATGGCGCGGAAGGCGGTCGGCGCGGTGAACAGCGCGACCACGCCGTGCTCCGAGATCACCCGCCAATAGGTGCCGGCGTCCGGCGTGCCGATGGGCTTGCCCTCGAAAAGCACGCTGGTGCAGCCGTGCAAGAGCGGCCCGTAGACGATGTAGGAATGGCCGACCACCCAGCCGACATCGGAAGCCGCCCAGAACACTTCGCCCGGCTTGACGCCGAACTCGTTGTCCATCGTCCATTTCAGGGCGACCATATGGCCGCCATTGTCGCGCACGATGCCCTTCGGCTGCCCGGTCGTGCCGGAGGTGTAGATGATGTAGAGCGGGTCGGTGGCCAAGACCGGCACGCAGTCGACATTGGCTCCCGCCGCCCGCTCGCGGGCAACTGCGTCGGCATAGTCGAAGTCGTAATTGTCCTTCATCTCGCAGCGCAGTTGCTCGCGTTGCAGGATCAGGCAGGCGTCGGGCTTGTGCCTCGACATCTCGATCGCCCTGTCGAGCAGCGGCTTGTAGGCGACGACGCGTCCGGGCTCCAGGCCGCAGGAGGCGGTGATGATCAGCTTCGGCTTGGCGTCGTCGATGCGGGTGGCGAGCTCATGCGAGGCGAAGCCACCGAACACCACCGAATGCACGGCGCCGATGCGGGCCGAGGCGAGCATGGCGATGGCCGCCTCTGCCACCATCGGCATGTAGATGATGACGCGGTCGCCCTTGGTGATGCCCCGGTTCTTGAGCACGGAGGCGAGCGCGACCACCTCGCGCTTCAATTCGGCATAGGTGAATTTCCGGATCGTGCCGGTGATCGCGCTGTCATGGATCAGCGCCAACTGGTCGGCGCGGCCGCCCGCCACATGGCGGTCGATGGCGTTGAAGCAGGTGTTGCAGGTGGCGCCGGTGAACCAGCGGCCGTAGACGCCGGCCGTCGGATCGAAGACGCTTTTGGCCGGCGAATACCAGTCGATCGCCTTGGCCGCCTCGGCCCAGAACGCTACGGGGTCGCGTTTCCAGCCCTCATAGACTTCGCGGTAGCGTGAGGCCATCGACTTTCCTCCCCAGGAACATTTTCGTCGTCTGGCCATAGCCTAAGCCGCTTCTCACGGCCATGTCTTCCTGCATTTTGGTCGACGTCGCTTGGGAAATTTGTCCTGGCGGCGCTTCCGCTTGGAGCGCCGTTCGACCGGTCGCGGATTGAAAGCCGGCTTAGAGCGGCAATGCCGCCAGCATCAGCCCGACGCCGCCGGCGATCAGAATGGCGGCCGCCAATGCCTTCCGGGGGCGCTCGAATGCCGTCGGAGGCCGATCCCAGTTGTAACGCATACTGTCCACTCCCCCGAAAACCCCGGCGGACTCTTAGCTTACTTAAGGGAAAGATCGCAACCCTGACGGGAAGCGCCAACTTGACAGCCGGCACAGCCCGCCGTCATCCTCGCGCGTGGATTTTTTTCTTGGGGGATTTTGATGAAGAGAACTTACGAAAAGCCGGTACTGGTCAAGCGCGAGAAGCTGTCGAGTGTGGTCGCGGGCGGCTTGAGTGGCCCGACGGGTGTGACCGGCTGATGACCCTGCCTGCCTGACATCAGGCGATGGACAGCGCCCTTACGTCGCGCTAATTGCACTTCGGCAAGGGAGCGGGCGCATGGTCGAAATCGCCTCTGAAATGGTTCTGCGGCTGGCGGAGGACGCCTCCGTGCAGCATGTCGGCGACGGCGCCGTCGTGCTTCTGGCGCGCAGCGGCCAGCTCTACACCTGCAACGGCACCGCCGAAGCCTTCCTCGACAAGGTCGACGGCGAGCGCAGCCTCGACCAGATCGTCGACCTGTTGTCGGACGAGTTCGAAGTCGACAAGGCCACGCTCGATGAGGATATCGCCGCCCTTGCCGCAGAGCTGGTGGCCGAAGGCATCCTCGCCGACCCGGGCGCGTAATGGCCGACGGACCGTTCCTGCGCACCCTGTTCCGCACCCATCTGTGGCTGAGCGCCCGCGTGCTGCCGGTACTGGTCGCCCGGCGCGATTTCGAAAGCGTGCTGAAATTGGCGCCATTGCAATTGCCCGCACCCTATCGCGGCCTGCCGTGGAGCTACATCGTCGCTTGTGTCAACCGCACGGTCCGGCACCCCTGGGTCATGCGTGATCGCAGATGCCTGAGGGAGGGGCTGCTCGGTTTCCGCTTTCTGCGCATGGCGGGTTTCGACCCCGACCTCCACTTCGGTGTCGATGCCAAATCGATGCACGAGCCGCGCCTGTCGGCGCATTGCTGGGTCTGCCTCGACGGCAAGCCGGTGGTCAGCGACAGCCTTCCCGACATGGTTGAAATCTACCGCCATCCCGGCGGCAGCGTGAAGGCGCGCGCCGCTTGACCGGTCCGGGAGCCACCTTCTGCTATGACCTCAACGGCCAGGTCATCGGCATATCGGCGGAGCGCACCGAGCTCTGGCCGAGCTTCGACCTGATGCTCGGCGCCTTGCGTGTCGATGAAGCGGTCGAACCCGGTTTTCGCATCGATATCCTCGAAACGTCGGCGCTGCCGGAAAACCCGGAAGGGAAGCTGGCTTTCGACGGCGATATGCCGCTGGACGGCCATTGCCGTATCATCGACGCCGGAGACGTCTTCCATTTGGTCTTTCCCGGCCTCCAGACGGCCTCGATCCATGCCGATCAGGGCTCGGCCGAAATCCGCGTTCATCCCGACAGCAAGGTCAAATGGACGCTGCTGATGATGGTGCTGGACGCCGCGCTGGATGCGGGCGGGCAGCACATGCTCCATACCGCCGGCCTGACGCTGCCCGAACGCGAGGCGCTCGTGCTGATCCACGCGCCGAGCGGCACCGGCAAGTCGACGACGTCAATGGCGCTGGCATCGCGAGGCTTCGGCCTTTGCTCGGACGATGTCATGATCCTCAGCGCGACACCTGATGGCACCTTGGCCTGGGGCATGCCGCGGAAGGTGAAGATCCATCGCAACACCGCGGCGATGCTGCCATTCCTCTCCCCCTGCCTTGGCGACACATGGGACGCGGAGGGCGAGCAGGCCGTCTCGCTGGAGCGCCTCGGCGAGATCATCCGCGTCGAGGAGGTTCGTGCCAGGCCGGTCGCGGCGCTCTTGCATCTGGCGCGCTCGGCCGACGGCCACACCCGACTCACGCCCTTGGCCAGGACCGATGCGATGGTGGCGCTTGCCACCGACAATGTCAGGACCGGCATGACCGGCCTCTTGCCGATGCAGAGACGGCGCATGGCGTCGATCGCGGCACTGGTCAAGGCAGTCCCGACCTTTACGTTGGAAGTCGGCTCTAGCCCGGCGGACGCGGCGGCGTTGATCCGCGCCGTGCTGGCTCGGGCCTAGACCGGATACCTCCCCCATCGAGGGCTCTCAGGCCGGATAGGGCCTTGGCCGGGCCAACCGCTGGACCCAGCGGAAGGCATCGCGGCTGAGACGCGACCGCATCTTGTCCCGCGAATTGACCCTAAGCAGCATGTTGCCGGTGATCAGCCACTTGGCGAGCCGTATCGACAGATCGGGCTTGATGCGGTTGGCAAGCTCGATCGCGCGCGGTTCGTCGAACAGGCGTCCGGTCACGTTGAGGACAGTTGCCAGCTCGAGCTCGATCCCGGTCATGCGCGCAGCCTCGAGCAGGCACGCTTCCGCCTCCGGCGACCGCAGCGCGCGCACCCCCTGCAACACGTCGACGCAAAGCTGCAGCCGGTGGAATTTGTGGCCGCCGGCCACGTGAACGATGGCGATGGTGAGCAGCGATGCCGGCGTATCGGTCTCGCGGCCATCGATGGCCTGCAGCTCACGAAAGCCGAGCGATAGCCGCCGCCGCATGCCGGTGTCATGCACCAGGTTGCCGTGCAGCTCGATCAATAGGCTGGAGTTCTCCTTCTCCAGCCACTTGAACTCCTGCAACTCGTGCGACTCAGCCTCGCCGCTGCCGAGGACGAAGCCGCAGCCGGCGATCACGCTGTTGGCCTCGCCGATGCTGGCGGGACCGACAAGAATGTCGATGTCGGTGAACGGCCGATCGGCGGCATGGCGATAGAGCTTGCGCGCGAAGACCGGTCCCTTGACGATGCGGGCGGGAACGCCTTTCGCCGCCAGCGCCTTCATGATGCGGTCGCCGTGATATTGCAGGAGCATCGACTGCCCGGTCGCCAGCGTCGCCTGGTCGCGCAACTCGGAGAGTTTCTGCCGCAAGGCGGCATCGTCCGGCAGGTTGGCGTCGCCGCGCTCGCGGAGCTTGCGCAGCATGATCGGCAGCACGCCGTGGAATTCGGCATTGGCGAGCAACGCCTTCAAGCCGGTTGCCGAAAGATTCCGGTCTCGATCAGCCGGCGTCTCGGGGTCGGCAAAGTCGAGCAGCAGTTTTTCTTCGGCAGGCGAAAGCGGGGGCAGCATCAACCGGGCAGCGTCGCGAATGGCAAATTCGGCGAATATGGTCGCAGAAAAGCCCGGGCGGCGCCAGCGGAGGCTACATCCCCCAGCGCAGCGCCGCCGTATGCACCGGGGCATCCCACAGCGCCGCCGTCTCGTCGTCGAGCATCGTCAGCGTGATCGAGCAGCCGGCCATGTCGAGCGAGGTGACATAGGAGCCGACCAGCGAGCGTGTCACCGTCACCCCGCTCTTCTCGAAGATTCTGCGGGCGCTGTTGTACATCAAATAAAGTTCCATCGACGGCGTTCCGCCAAAGCCGTTGACGAAGAGCAGCGCCGGTCCCTTGGCGCGTTTGCCGAGGTCGCCGACGATGGCCGCGCAGATCTCCTCGGCGATGGCGTCGGCGCTCTTCAGCGCGTCGCGCCGCCTGCCGGGCTCGCCATGGATGCCGACGCCGAATTCCATCTCGTTGTCGCCGATCTCGAAGGTAGGCCTGCCGGCCGCCGGCACGGTGCAACTGGTCAGCGCCACGCCCATCGAACGCGTCGCGGCGTTGACGCGATCGCCGAGCGCCTTGAGCTCCGGCAGCGTCATGCCCTGCTCGGCGGCGGCACCCACGATCTTCTCCACCACCAGCGTGCCGGCGACGCCGCGCCGCCCGGTCGTGTAGGACGAGTTCTCGACCGCGACATCGTCATTGGTCACCACCTGCAGCACACCTTCCGACATTTCGGCCGCCATGTCGAAGTTCATCACGTCGCCTTCGTAGTTCTTGACGATGAACAGGCAGCCGGCGCCGGTGTCGACGGCCTGCACGGCCGCGAGCATCTGGTCCGGCGTCGGCGAAGTGAAGACCTGGCCCGGGCAGGCGGCGTCCAGCATGCCGTCGCCGACCAGCCCGCCATGCAACGGCTCGTGGCCGGAGCCGCCGCCCGAGATCAGCGCTACCTTGCCGGGCTTGAGCTCCTTGCGGCGGACGAATTTGTGCTCATCGCCGAGCACGAGGATGTCGGAATGCGCGGCGACGAAGCCGTCCAGGCTTTCGGTCAGGACTGTATCGACCGCGTTGATAAACTTCTTCATGGCAGTCCTCCCAACAGTCTTCATTTTACGCAATTCCGAACGGAAAACCGCTGCACACTTTTCCTGGAATTGCTTTGCTCAGCCGCTGCTGCCCTTGCCGGCGATGCTGGTTATCTTCTGGATGAATTCGTTGATCGCCCGGTCGAGCGCGGCATTCTGCTTGTCGTCGCCGAAATCCGGCACGATGAGCGAAACGTGGCGCGTCTTGCGGGGGCCTGAAGCCGCCGGCAGCTTTCCGGGATGCGCCTGGTGATAGGCGACCAGGAATTGGTCGCGCTCGGCCGGACTGAAATGGCAGACAGTGAAGATGGAAGGCAAATGCTTTGACGGGATCGGGATCGAATAGGCCGGGCTTGAGATCTGCGTGACAAAGCTGCGATGCTTGCCGAGCGCATCGGCAAGACGCTGGCGCATGCCGGAAGGTCGCTGGTCGATGACCTGCGACAGGATCGTCTTGTAGGCGCGAATCGCGTCTTCCGCGCCGGCTTCTTGTATCTTGGCTGCCTTGGCCATGCCGTGCTTACACCGAGACGCCCGCGATGGCTGCCTTGGCCATGGCGAGTTGTGCTGGAGCCACCGAAAGGTCGCGCAGGCCGGCTTCGAGCAGCGCAGGGATAGCGGCCGGATCGCCGCCGGCATCGCCACAGAGGCTAACGGGAATCCCTTGCTCCCGCCCGAAAGCCGCGACCGAAGCGATCAGCCGCAGGACGGCCGGGTGGCGGACCGAATTGAGAGGCGCCACGGCGGCATTGTCGCGCGCGGCCGCCATCACATATTGCGTCAGGTCGTTGGAGCCGATCGAGAAGAAGGCGACGTTGGCGAAGGCTTCCGGCGCGATCGCTACCGACGGCACCTCGACCATGATGCCGAGCGGCGGCAGCTTGTGCGCAGCACCGCCCATCGCAAGAGCGGCCTGCTCCTCCGCGAACAGCGCGGCGGCTTGGCTGTACTCTTCGGCGGTGGCGATCATCGGAAACATCACCTTCAGATTGCCGTGTACGGCGGCGCGCAGCAATGCCCGGATTTGCACCCGGAAAATGTCGCGTCGCGCCAGCGACAGCCTGATGCCGCGCAGGCCGAGGAAGGGATTGGTTTCCTCGACGGTGAAACCGGGAACCGGCTTGTCGCCGCCGGCATCGACGGTGCGGATGGTCACCGGTTTGTCGCCCGCCCATTCCAGCACCTTGCGATAGGCATGGTACTGCGTCTCCTCGTCCGGCAGCGACTTGCCGAACAGGAATTCAGTCCGCATCAGGCCGACGCCGTCACAAGTCTCGATATCGATGCCGTCGACATCGGAAGGGTAGGCAATGTTGACCTGCACCCGCACAGGAGTGCCGGTCCTGGTCACGGCCGGCTGGGCTAGAAAAGCCTGCGCCTTGCCCTGTCGCGTCGCGAAGGAGGAGGATGACTGCCGGAACGCTTCGAGTTCCGCAGGCGAGGGCGAAAACACGATGCCGCCATGCTCGGCGTCGAGCAGCGCGTTCCCTGTGGGTCTATCCGCCGAAGCGCCAAGCCCCACCACCATCGGCACGCCGCGCGAGCGCGCCAGCATGGCAACATGGCTGGCCGAACTGCCGCCCTTGAGCGCGATGCCGCCGCCGCTGCTCCAGTCGGTTTCGAGGAAGCGCGTCGGCGCGATGTCCGTGCCGTAGAGGATGGCGCCGGGGGATGCCGCCAAGTCGCTGTCCTCGCTCAGCGCCCGCAGCACCTGATCACGGATGTCGCGCAAGTCGGCGGCGCGCGCGCGGAAATAGTCCTGGTTGGATGCCTCGTAGTCGGCGATCTCGCCATCCAGCGCCTGCCGCCAGGCGACGTCGGCAGGCTCCCCGGAGCCGATCGACACGAAGGCCGGACCGCTCAGTGCGTCGTCCTCCAGCATCGCGATATGAAATTCGAGTATGCCGGCGGCGTCGCCGTCGGCGTTTTCGACAAGTGACGTTAGTCGGCTTAACGCCTTGCCGATCGCCGCCTTCAGTGCTGCTTTTTCCTCCGCCGCGCCCGCCTTGCTTCTGTAGGCGGCCGGCGGCCGGTCGAGGTCGAACAGCGGCCCTTCGGCATAACCTGCAGAGGCGGGAATGCCTTCAATTCGCACGGTCAACAGCCCTTGCGGCTGGCGAATGCGTTTCGCCTGTTTCAAGCGGACCGGGCATGGTCCCTGTCCTCGTCGAAGTCGCGCTGCACCAGGTCGACCAGCGCTCCCACCGCTTCCACGGCGCCGTCACCTCTTGCTCTTATGTGCAGCAGAGTTCCCTTTGGTGCCTTAGCCGCCATCACCTTGACGATGCTCTTGGCGTCGAACCAGGGACCATTGGCGGCGATTGCCACTTCCACATCGGCCGCGAACGACTTGGCGAGCTTGGTGAACTTCACCGAAGGGCGCGCGTGCAGACCCACCTCGTGGGTGATCAGTACCGTGGCTTCGGCGGATGCGGACATTCAGTCGGTTCCCGTTCACTCACGACGGCGACAGTTCATGCGCCGTCGCCACCACTTCCTTGAGCGAGGCGCCGCCGGAGGATTCCGTCGCCGCCATCACCGCGCCCTCGACGATCGGCGCGTTGCAGACGACAATTCTGTGCGCCCGCGGCTCGCCGATCATCTCGACCGCCATCTCGCTGTTGGTCTCGGCGCCGCCGAGATCGACCAGGATGGCGACGCCAGCTTCCGACCAGGCCTTGTCGATCGCACCCATGATCGCCTCGACGCTGGTGCCGAGCCCGCCATGACCATTTCCGCCGCACCATGCAAGCGGCACTTCGTCGCCCACCATCTGGCGCACCATGTCGGCCGTGCCTTCGGCGACCAGCGGCGAATGCGAGACGATGACGATGCCGACATTGCTCATCAAAAACCCTCGACAGTTTCTGCGACTGCGCGCACCAGCAGCGCGGTCGAGCGCGCCCCGGCGTCCATATGCCCGATAGAGCGCTCGCCTAGGAAGGAGGCGCGCCCGCGCAAGGCCTTCATCGGCACGGTTGCATCTGCTGCGTGATCGGCGGCGTCGGCGATTTCGCTAGCCGTCTTGCCTTGCGCCAGCGCCTCATACACCGGTTGCAGCACGTCGAGCATGGTTTTTTGTCCCGGCTGCGATTTGCCGCGCGCCGAAACCGCCGCGATCGCCTTGCCCAGCGCCGCCGTCAGCGCGGCGCGGTCCGGTGCCGGGGACAATTCCTTGCCAAGCGCCATGAACAGCGTGCCGAACAGCGGACCGGAAGCACCGCCGACGGTCATCACCAGCTTGGTGCCCACAGCCTTCAGCGCGTCCGGCAGGGACTTGGCTGCAAATGCGTCCTTTTCGGCGCGCACGGCTTCGAAGCCGCGCTTCATATTAAGCCCGTGGTCGCCGTCGCCGATCGCCTGGTCGAGCGCGGTCAACTCGTCGGCATGCGCCGCGATCGTGTCCGCCGCCGCAGCGATCAATCGTGAGAAATCGGATGCGGCCATTCTCTGTCCTTCAAGCCGGGGCGAACATGGCCGCCACGGCCGCGAATACTTCTGCCACCGCAAAGGCGCCCGGATCCGCTATGTCAAGCTGGCGGCCGATATAGGCCGAGCGCCCGGCCTTCGCCTTCTGCATTGCGGCGGTCGCCTCCGCGCCGTGCCGTGCCGCCTTGGCCGCCGATTCCAGCCCGCTCGCGTCGAGCGCTTTCAGCGCCGGCTCCAGCGCATCGACCATTGTGCGGTCGCCGACCTTCGCGCCGCCGTAGAAGGTCATCCGATCGAGACCGGCAAGCAACGCCTTGCTAACCGGCACGCCGCCTCTGAGCGACTGCGCCGCTGCCGTGAAGAAGATCGACAAAAGCACGCCGCTGGAACCGCCCATCGAGGTCCCCAATATATCGCCGATTGCGGCAAGCGTTGCAGCCCGGTCGGCAAGCGGCAGAGTATCGAGGCGGTGAAGCACGCTGCGCGCGCCGGTCGCCACCGTCGACCCGGTGTCGCCGTCGCCGGCCTTGGCGTCTAGTCCGTTCAGTGTCTGTTCGAGCGAGATCAGTTTCTCGCAGACCGTGGCGATCAGCCGCTCGGCACCGGCATCGCGGCTGGCCGCCCTGGCGGCGTCGCGAATGGCAGGTTTGGCCGCCTCCACCACGACCGGCTGGCGAACCGGCTTCGCCGGCAGCCAGGCGTGCGGGCCGACCGGTGCGAGCAGCGCCGCCTCGCGCTCGGCATCCAGCTTGATCAGCGACAGCGAGAAACCGTTCATGTTGAGGGCGGTCATCAGATGTCCCGGACCGACCGTCAGCGTCACCGCCTTTGCCAGCGGCGAGGCAAGCGCCGCGTTGGCGATCAGCGACATTTCGAGCGGTGGCACCGATCCGAGATTGTTGATCAGCAGGGCGTAGTGGCCATGCGGGTCGAGCCGCGCGGCGAGACGCTCGGCCATGATGGCAACCAGCTTGGTGGCGCTCTGCAGAGCGATGCGCTCGACGCCCGGCTCGCCATGGATGCCGAGGCCGAGCTCGCCGTCATCGGCGCCGAAGCGATCCTCATGCGCCTGTCCAGGGATCGAGCAGGAGGAGAGCGAGATGCCGAGCGAAACGATGTCCTTTGCCGCCCCGCGCGCCGCCGCCGCGACCGATGCCAGATCATGGCCAGTCTCGGACAGATGCCCGGCAATCTTGTGCGCGAACAGTGTCCCGGCGACGCCGCGCGGCTGGGCGATGTCGGGCAGCGCGATGTCGTCGCCGACGATCACCATTTCGACCGCAAAACCTTCCGCGCGCGCTTTCTCCGCGGCGAGGCCGAAATTGAGCCGGTCGCCCGTGTAGTTCTTGACGATCAGCAGGCAGCCGGCTGGCCCGGTCGTCGCGCGGATCGCCGCCAGCACCGCCTCGACGCTCGGCGAAGCAAAGATCTCGCCCGAGACTGCCGCTGTCAGCATGCCGGCGCCGACGAAGCCGGCATGCGACGGCTCGTGCCCGGCGCCACCGCCGGACACGACGCTGACTTTCGTCTTGTCCCAGTCGGCGCGCAGCACGACCTTGATTTCGGGATAGCCGTCGAGGCGCGCCAGCGCGCCGGAGCCAGCGGTGGCAAGAAAGCCATCCAGCGCTTCGGTGACGATCGTCTCTTTGCGGTTGAAAAAGTGCTTCATGGATTTCGTCCAGTCCGTATCTGCGGTCGTGAAAACATGTGCGTGAGCCGGCTACATCAACCTTTGCCCGTCCGAACCGAAATAAAGCGGCGCGCGATAGCGGATCGTCACTCTGTCCCCCTTTTCGAGCGGTGTGTCGGGATCGGTCAGCGTCACCAGCTTCTTCGCGCCCACCGTCACATGCAGATGGTTCTGGTCGCCGAGATGCTCGACCCAGTCGACGACGCCGTCGGCATGGCCGTTCGCCGCCTTCTCGATCGACAGATGCTCGGTGCGGGCGCCGATCGTCGTCGTGCCGGTCGGCGCGCCGCCGTCGGGCAGCAGGCCGGCCGGCAGAAGGTTGATCGCCGGCTGGCCGAGGCGGGCCGCGACATGCAGGTTTGCCGGCTCCGAATAGATCGCGCGCGGCGTGCCGATCTGCACCAGAACGCCTTCCGAGAGGATGCCGATGCGGTCGGCCATAGTCATCGCCTCGATCTGGTCGTGCGTGACATAGAGCATGGTGGCGCCGAGCTCCGACTGGATGCGTTTCAGCTCGAGCCTGAGGTCGGCGCGCAGCTTGGCGTCGAGCGAGGACAACGGCTCGTCCATCAGGTAGATCGCCGGCTTCCGCACCAGCGCGCGGCCGATGGCGACGCGCTGCATCTCGCCGCCCGACAATTTGGTCGAGCGGTTGTTGAGCTTGTGGTCGATGCGCACCATCCGCGCCACTTCCTCGACCCGGCGACGCACCGCCTCTTCGGGGAAGCGCCGCGCCGGCGAGCGCAGCGGGAAGGCGAGGTTGTCGTAGACCGACAGATGCGGGTAGAGCGAGTATTGCTGGAACACGAAAGCGGTGTCGCGCTCGGCCGGCGACAGCATCGTCGCGTCGTGGCCGCCGATGCGGATCGTGCCGCTGTCCGGCCGCTCCAGCCCGGCGATCAGCCTGAGCGTCGTCGTCTTGCCGGCGCCGGTCGGGCCGAGCAGCACGACGAATTCGCCGTCCTTGATCTGCAGATCGAGATTGTCGATGGCGACGGTCTCGCCGAAGCTCTTGGTCACCCCCTGGACATGGACGTCAGCCATGGCGCGCCTCCGCTACCTGATCGTGCATGGCGGTCCTGACCGCGCGTCCAGTGCCTTTCTCGAACAGCGACAGCCGCGCGCTGCTCAACGTCAATCCGACCTGCTCGCCCGGGTTCAGATGGAGGCCTGCCGGCACCCGGGCCTTGATGATGCCGTCCGCCGTCTCCACCGCGACGATCTGGGTGGTGCCGAGATATTCGGTGCCGTAGATCGCGCCGCGCAGCTTCGAAGCGTCGTCGAAGCGGATATGCTCGGGCCGGATGCCGAGCGCCATGTCGGCGGGTGCGATATCCTCACGCACTTCCGGGACCGCGACTTTGGCACCCTGCACGACGATCTCTTTCGCGCCCTTGGCGAGCCGGCCGCCGAAGCGCAAAAAGTTCATAGGCGGCGAGCCGATGAAGTCGGCGACGAACATCGTCGCCGGCCGGTCGTAGATTTCGCGCGGGCTTCCGAACTGTTCGATGACGCCGTGGTTCATCACCGCGATCTTGTCGGCCATCGACATCGCTTCCATCTGGTCATGCGTGACATAGACGGTCGTGGCGTGGATGCGGTTGTGCAATTCGCGCAGTTCATGGACCATTAGGTCGCGAAATTCGGTGTCCAAAGTGCCGAGCGGCTCGTCCATGAGAAAACATTTCGGTCGCCGCACGATGGCGCGGCCGAGCGCCACGCGCTGGCGGTCGCCGCCGGCAAGGCCGGAGACCGACTTGTCGAGCAGATGGTCGATGCGAAGCAGCTTCGCCGTTTCCTCGACGCGGGTGCGGATCTCGGCCGAAGCCATGCCTTGCGCCAGCAGCGGGAAGCCGATGTTCTTGCGCACATTCATGTGCGGATAGAGCGCGAAGAGCTGGAAGACGAAGGCGATGTCGCGCTCGCGGGCGCGGCGCATGGTGACGTCCTCGCCGCCGAGCAGGATCTTGCCGCCGGTCGGCAGTTCGAGGCCGGCGATCATTCTCAGCGTCGTCGTCTTGCCGCAGCCCGACGGTCCGAGCATGACGAAGAACTCGCCGTCCTCCACGACGAAGTTGGAATCCTGCACGGCGACGAAATCGCCGAAGGCTTTCCTCAGGTTCTGAACACGGATCTCTGCCATGGCTATTCCGGGAATTTCGAGACGATGATGAACATGGCCGTGCCGGCGAGCATGGTGACGAAGGAATAGCTGTAGAGCGACAGCGCGAAGGGCTGGAACAGCATCAGGAAGCCGATGGCGATGATTGCGGTGGCGATGTTTTCCATCAGGCCGCGCCTTGCCCAGGTGGGCCAGCGCGATTTGCGTTTTGCGGGCTGGATCGTGCTCATTTACGCACCGCGCCGAAGGTGATGCCGCGCAGCAATTGCTTGCGGAGCAGGATGGTGAAGACGAGGATCGGCACCAGGAAGATCGTCGTGCCCGCGGCCACCGCCGGCCAGTCCTGTCCGCCTTCGCCGATGATGGTCGGGATGAAGGGCGGCGCGGTCTGCGCCGTGCCCGACGTCAAAAGCGCGGCGAAAGCGTATTCGTTCCAGGCAAAGATCAGGCAGAAGATGGCGGTCGCCGCGATACCCGTGGTCGCCTGCGGCAGCACGGTGCGCCAGAAGGCCTGCAGCCGCGTGTAGCCGTCGATCATCGCCGCTTCCTCATATTCGCGCGGGATCTCGTCGATGAAGCCCTTGAGCAGCCAGACGGCCAAAGAGACGTTGACCGCAGTGTAGAGCAGGATCATGCCGAGCGCGGTGTCGGAAAGGCCGAGCTCGCGGTACATCAGGTAGATCGGGATCGCCACCGCGATCGGCGGCATGAAGCGCGTCGACAGGATGAAGAACAGAAGATCGTCGGCCAGAGGCACCTTGAAGCGTGAGAAGCCATAGGCCGACAGCGTGCCGAGGAACACCGCGCAGAAGGTCGAGCCGAAGGCGATGATCAGCGAATTGACGAAGCGCGGCAGGAAGTTCGACGGCCCGGCGATCACCATGTTGCGCTTGCGCACCGTCTCGTCGCAGAAGCCGGTCGCCGGTCCGAGCGAGTTGATGTATTCCGGCGTCTGCCTGGTGCGGGTCGTAAACAGGTTGCAATAGCCCTCGATGCTCGGCTGGAAGACGATCTTCGGTGGATAGGCGATCGAATCCGGCGGCGTCTTGAAGCTGGTGGCGAAGATCCACAAGAGCGGCACGATCGAGATCAGCGCGTAGCCGACGACGAGCACGCCGGCGATCCGCTTCGAATTCGACGACGGCGCTACGACGGAATGGGCGGTGGTCAGGCTCATCTCTGCTTCACCTTGTTGAGCGCCTTCACGTAGATGTTGGCCAGCCCGAACACCGCGACGAATAGGATGATGGCGAAGGCCGAGGAATAGCCGGTGCGCCAGCTTTCGAAGGCCTGCCGCTTCAGCGTGATCGAGGCGACCTCGGTGGTCGAGCCGGGCCCGCCGCCGGTCAAGAGGTTGACCATGTCGAACATCTTGAAGTTCTCGATGCCGCGGAACAGCACCGCCAGCATGATGAACGGCAGCGCCATCGGCAGGGTGATCGACCAGAACTGCCGCCAGTTGGAGGCGCGGTCGACCTCGGCCGCTTCATAGATGTATTCGGGGATCGAGCGTAAGCCCGCGAGGCAGATCAGCATCACGTAAGGCGTCCACATCCAGGTGTCGACGATGATGATCGCCCATGGCGCCAGCTCGACATTGGACAGCATCTGCACATTCGTCGGCGGAATGCCGGTGACGAATGAGATGACATAGGAGAACAGCCCGATCTGCGGCTCGTACAGGAAGCGCCAGAAATTGCCGACCACGGCAGGCGACAGCATCATCGGCACCAGGATGATCGTCGTCCAGAAGGCGTGGCCGCGGAATTTGCGGTCGATCAGCCAGGCGAGCGTGAAGCCGATCACCGTCTGCAACAGGATCGTCCAGAACACGAAATGCGCCGTCGTCTGCATGGCGATCCAGACGTCCTGGTCGCCCAGGATGCGCCGGTAGTTGGCGAGCCCGAGGTTCTTCACCACCTCGTTGGGGCGGTTGGCGCGGTAATTGGTGAAGGACAGATAGATCGCCCAGAACAGCGGAAAGATATTAATGGCGAGCAACAGAAGGATCGTCGGCGAGATGAACAGCCAGGCGAGGCCCTTGTCGCTGATGCCCCGGATCTTCTTGGCCAACGGCTCCGGTGTCGCCCGGGCAACGTTGTCCGCAGTCCGATTGAGCATGGTTAGTCCTGCATCGGTCACTGGTCAGTCTCGGCGATGGAATTTATCTGAACTGCGTCCCGTGCCAAGGGCGGCACGGGACGCGTCGGTCGGGCTCGGGAGGAGCCTTACATTTTGCCGTCATCCTGGAAGATCTGCGTCCAGTCCTTGACGAGACCGTCGAGCGCATCCTTGGCCGAGCCCTGGCCGGCGACCACATAGTCGTGGAAGCGCTTCTGCGAGGCCTGCAGCAGCGGCGCGTAGCTGGGTTCCGCCCAGAAGTCCTTCACGATCGCCATGGAGTCGAGGAAGGCCTGCGCATAGGGCTGGCTGGACGGGAATTTCGGGTCCTTGACGACTGAGTTCAGGCAGGAATAGCCGCCGAGCGACCACCATTTCGCCTGCACATCCTTGTTGGCGAACCACTTGATGTATTTCAGCGCCGATTCCTGCTTGTCGGAGTAGGACACCACCGAGATGCCCTGGCCGCCGAGCTGCGCGAACTGGTCGCCGTCGGGACCTTTCGGGTTGACGAAATAACCGATCTTGTCGCCGCCGACATTCTCGTCCTTCTGCAGGCCCGGCCAGGTGAAGGCGAAGTTCATATGCATCGCCACCTGTCCGGATTTGAAGGCGTCGACGCCTTCGCCCATATAGCTGTTCGAGGCGCCGGGCGGCGTGCAGCAGTCATAGAGCGCCTTGTAGAATTCCAGCCCCTTCGCCGACTTCTCGGAATTGACGAAGCCTTCCATCTCGTAAGGCTTCTTCGGGTTCTCGTACTGGAAGCCGTAGCTGTAGAGCACGTCCATCGCGCCCATGGTGATGCCTTCCGAGCCGCGCTCGGTGTAGATCGATGCGCCATAAACGGTCTTGCCGTCGATCTGCCGCTTCTGGAAGAACTCGGCGATCTGCTTCAATTGGTCGAAGGTCGTCGGCGGGGCGAGGTCCCAGCCATATTTCTCCTTGAATTCCTTCTGCAACTCAGGCCGCGAGAACCAGTCCTTGCGATAGGTCCAGCCGACGACGTCGCCCATGGCCGGCAGCGCCCAGTAGTTCGGCGTGTTCTTCGGCCATTCCGAATAGCCGACCACGGTCGCCGGCACGAAGTCGTCCATGCTGATCTTCTCCTTGTCGAAGAAGTCGTTCAGCTTGACGTAGTGGCCGTTCTCGGCGGCGCCGCCGATCCACTGGCTGTCGCCGATGATCAGGTCGCAGAGCTTGCCGTGCGAGTTGAGCTCATTGAGGAAGCGATCGGCATAGTTGGTCCACGGCACGAACTCGAACTTCATGCCGATGCCGGTTTCCTTGGTGAAGTCCTTGGACAGTTCCACGAGCGCGTTGGCCGGGTCCCAGGCTGCCCAGCAAAGCGTCAGGTCTTCCGCATGCGCGGCGTTCGAGACGGCGGTCGACGCGGTGATCGCCGAGGCCAGTCCCAACGCCAGTTTCCAGGTCGATTTCATGCCTTACCTCCCATTTGCGAAACGCGTCCGGATGACGGTTTCAAGAGCCCCGTAACCCTCGCTCCTCCGAGGGCCTGAACATGACGCGCGATGCGCTGCCGATGTTTAGTAATTTGTTTAGTGATGCTCTTTTTACTAAACAACGCAAGTGAATTCGTTGCTGCGCCGCAGCATGGCGAAACGGATGGTTGAAATCATTGGGAAATAGCTGCCGGCCACTGCGGCCGGTCGTTCGTCAGTCTGCTCGGAGCAATTCCAGGAAAAGTGTGAAACGGTTTTCCGTCCGGAATTGCGCAGAACGCAAACTGACCCGACCGGTTGCGCGCTGTGCATCGCCGCTGATATGCGGGCGCCATGAACGCAGGACTTTTGCCGGAGCTTCCGGTATCCGCCGTGCTGCCGGCGCTCGGGCAGGCGCTCGGCGAGCGCAACAGCGCCGTGCTGGTGGCGCCGCCCGGCGCCGGCAAGA
>NZ_JHQR01000405.1 GCF_014843825.1 Mesorhizobium silamurunense | reverse complement strand
GTCCGGCGCCCCCGCGGAGGGCCAGCCGCGCCAGCGGCGGTGCGGCCCGTGAGCGAGAAATGAAGGGCCGTCAGGCCGCCTTCTTCTTCGGCTGTATCAGGCCCCGCTCGACCAGGAGCTCGGCGATCTGGACGGCGTTCAGCGCCGCACCCTTGCGCAGATTGTCGGAGACGACCCACATCGACAGGCCGTTGTCGACGGTCGAGTCCTCGCGGATGCGCGAGATGAAGGTGGCGTCCTCGCCGGCCGATTCGAGCGGCGTGATGTAGCCGCCGTTCTCGCGCTTGTCCAAGACCTGGCAGCCGGGCGCCTCGCGTAGAATCTCGCGCGCCTCGTCGGCCGTGATCGGCTTTTCGAACTCGATGTTGACCGCTTCCGAGTGGCCGATGAACACCGGCACGCGCACGCAGGTCGCCGTCAGCTTGATCTTGGGATCGAGCATCTTCTTGGTTTCGGCCACCATCTTCCATTCTTCCTTGGTGAAGCCGTCGTCGAGGAAGACGTCGATATGCGGGATGACGTTGAAGGCGATGCGCTTGGTGAACTTCTTGACGTCGACCTGATCGGCGACGAAAACCGCGCGGGTCTGGGTAAAGAGCTCGTCCATGCCTTCCTTGCCGGCGCCGGAAACCGACTGGTAGGTGGCGACGACGACGCGCTTGATGGTGGCGACGTCATGCAGCGGCTTCAGCGCAACGACGAGCTGCGCCGTCGAGCAGTTCGGGTTGGCGATGATGTTCTTGCGCGAGAACAGCTCGATCGCGTCCGGGTTCACTTCCGGCACGATCAGGGGCACGTCCGGGTCGTAGCGGAAAGCCGACGAGTTATCGATGACGACGCAGCCCTGCTTGCCGATCTTGGGCGACCATTCCTTGGAAACATTGCCGCCGGCCGACATGACGCAGATGTCGGTGTCGGAAAAATCATAGGTGTCGAGCGCCTTGACCTTCAGCGTGCGGTCGCCGAAGGACACCTCAGTGCCCTGGCTGCGCCGCGAGGCCAGCGCCACAACTTCGCTCACCGGGAAGCCGCGCTCGTCCAGAATGTTGAGCATTTCGCGGCCCACATTGCCCGTGGCGCCGACTACCGCAACCTTGAAACTCATCGAAATCTCCTGTCCCTCTCCGCTTGGTTGTTGGAGAAAAGGAAAACCCGCCGGCCTCATGCAGGTTCCGTCCCCCGGGCCGAACCCGGGAGAGGGTGGTTAAGCCAAGGGAATCACACCGTTTTGGTGGTGGTTTTGGCCATAGTTTTGCGGGAACGGACGGACGCGCCGAAGCGCCCGGCCCGATGCGCTGCATCGTGGCCGGAGGCACCGAATGCAAGAAGAGCCATCAGAAGGCCGCGCATCGAGGATGATCCCGTTCGGTGCCGGCTTTTACGCACTTTGCGTAAAGAGTCAATTGGCGCCTGCCTGTACATCGGTGGCGCGGCGAAGTAGGAACGCCGCAACCGTTCGGCTCATGCGGCGCATCTGCGCCCGCCGGCAAAAAGCCCGGTGTCGGGCTGCAGAAGATTCCGAATTTCGAAAGATAAAGATGTCCAGTTTCGAAACGATCGTGCCTGCGCTTGCAGAGGCGTTGCAAAATCGCGGCTATGTCGAGTTGACGGCGGTGCAGAAAGCGGTGCTGGCTCCAGAGCTCGGCGTGGCCGACGCGCTTGTTTCGGCCCAGACCGGCTCCGGCAAGACGGTCGCCTTCGGCCTTGCGCTGGCGCCGAGCCTGCTCGGCGGCGCGCAACGCTTCGCGGATGCCGGC
>NZ_JHQR01000400.1 GCF_014843825.1 Mesorhizobium silamurunense | reverse complement strand
CCCCGGTTACGGGCGACATCCATTAACTCATTGTTTTTATACAGGTCGCCCCAAAACGGAGGCAGCTTCGAGGCGAGCCTCAGAAAACCGGAGCGGCCGCCGCAGGACGATCGACGGTTCGGGTCGGCATGCTCGGCACTGGCCGACGGTCCGCAGGGATCAGTTTGCGAGCCACGACGTAAATCGCAAACACGACGATGGCGGCGACATAGCCGTCAATTGCATAGTGCCACGCCAGATAGACCGAACTGACCGCAACAACGGCCACGTAGAGCAAAGCGAAGGCGCCGAGCGGGCGGCTGTATTCGCGCACGAACAATGCGTTGAGCATCGCAAGGCCGACGTGAACACTGGGGAACGCCGAGATACCTGTGGCAAAACCAGTCCGCTTGGCCTCATACAGCGACCATAGATATTGCTGATAAGCGGCAGCGGAGTTGCTTGACGCAGCCCCGCGGGCGAGGAATGCAAGCTGTTCGCCAAACCGCGCCGTGTCCCCCGTGACCGCGCCGTAAAATGCCGGACCTGCCGACAGGAACAGCGCCGCCAGGATGTTGCCGACGAGAATCCAGACTGCCATAAAGCAGGCGAGATAGCGCGTTCGGACCGATGCCACCATTGGCGATGTCGCGACGAAGAACAAGGCGCCGAAATTCAGTAGAAACCAGAAGACGTTGTAGTTCCACTCTACTATGTCTCGCACCCGATCGCTTTCGGCCACGGAGTAGAGCCAGCGCCATGGATCGGTGCCAAAATGGAGGAAAGCATCGATGTTGGCCTGCACGACATCGAATCGAAAACCGCCTTGCCAGACCGACATCCCGTTTTTCATGGACGTGAAGTTGCCTTGAAAGATCATGAGCGCCATGAGAAGGCACAATCCCGATAGCGAGTATGCCAAACGCTCGGTGGAAAACACTCGTTTCGCAACCACGCGCCGCCGGGAATTGAAACGATGTATAATGAAAATTGTGTCGGCAAGAATGGCTATTGTGGGCAATACGAAGCCGTTGAGAGAAATCCAGGACCCGAAATATATCGAGAACGCGAGGCGGTCGGCGGCGCCTATCGCGTTCAGAAAGATCAGCCCAGCCAAAACATAGATGACGATGGCCAGATAGAGGCCCGAATCCCTGCGAACGAGTTGGGCTGCCTCCCTGACGATCGCCCACAGGCAGCGGAGGACCGAATAGCTTTCCGTCATTGCCTTACCCCAGGCTGCAATAGCTGACTGTCTTTATGAGAGAAAGTTATAGATTTGGTTAGCTTGCGGGCGCCGTCACCCGCCGCAGCGTCAGATTGATACGGCCGCCATTCTTCAGCAGCGCCGAGGTCGCGGGGTAGATGCGGTCGACGCCGTGGAAACAGAGACGCCCCTCGCCGCCGAGCACGACGACATCGCCGCTCTTCAGCCTGAACGACTTCGTGCCGCCTTCGCGCGTGGTCTGGCCGACCCGGAACAGGCAGTCGTCGCCCAGCGACACCGAAACGACGGGCGCGGCGAAATCCTGCTCGTCGCGGTCCTGGTGCAGGCCCATCTTGGCGTCCGCCGAATAGAAATTGACGAGGCAGGCCTCCGGCGGATGCGGATAGGCCGACACCTCGCGCCATACGTTTAGCAAGGCTTCGGGGATCGGCGGCCATGGCTCACCCGTCACCGGATGCGTCGGCTGGTAGCGATAGCCGCGCTCGCGGTCCGTCACCCAGCCGAGCGTGCCGCAATTGGTCATGCGCACGCTCATCTCCTTGCCGGTGCGCGGCATGGCCGGCACGTAAAGCGGCGCGGCCTGCACGACGCGCCTGATCTCCTCGACCAGCGCTTCCTGCGCCGCGCGCGGCAGATAGCCCGGCATGTGGCGAACGCCCTTGGGCAGAACGAGCATGGGATTCGATCCGATCAATTCGTCCGAGCATGCCACCGATGGAGCGGCTTCGCGACCCGAAAGCGGCCGCCGATCGGAACTCGGGCCTCAGTCGTTCTCCACCCGTCCGCGCAGCTTCTTCACCGTCGCGCGCCCGGCCTTGGTCTTGAGGCGACGCTCGACGGCGCCCTTCGAAGGCTTCGTCTTCTTGCGCGGCGGCGGCGGCGGCTCGGCCGCCTTGGCGACCAGTGTCGTCAGCCGTGCCCGCGCGTCGGCGCGATTCTGCTCCTGGGTGCGGAAACGCCCGGCTTCGATGACGATGACGCCATCCTTGGTGGCACGCTGGCCGGCAAGCCTGATGGCTCGCTCCCGCACCCGCTCCGACAGGCCCGACGCATTCGCGGCGTCGAAGCGCAACTGCACCGCGGTCGCCACCTTGTTGACGTTCTGGCCCCCCGGACCGGAAGAGCGGATGAAATCCTCGTGCAGGTCGCCCGGATGGATGACCGCGTCGCTGGCGATGATGATCCTGTCGTCGGCACTCATGCGCGCAGTCATGGCGCGGCGGCGGGAAAAAGAAAAGGCCCGGCAGAAGTCGGGCCCCGAAGGAAAGGATGCAAGGAGCGGCTATTCGGCCGCCTCCTGCAGACGGGGCGCAGCGCCCATGATGGTCGCGTCGACATGCTTCTCGAACTTCTCGAAGTTGACCGCGAACATGCCGACCAGCTTCGCGGCCTGACGGTCGTAGGCCGGCTTGTCGGCCCAGGTCGAGCGCGGATCGAGGATTGCGCCGTCGACGCCCGGAACCGCTACCGGCACCTCGAAGCCGAAATTGGCGTCGGTGCGGAATTCGGCGGCGTTGAGCGAGCCATCGAGCGCAGCACCCAGCAGGGCGCGCGTCACCTTGATCGGCATGCGGCGGCCGGTGCCGTAGGCGCCGCCGGTCCAGCCAGTATTGACCAGCCAGCAATCGACGCCGTGGCCGGCGATCAGCTCGCGCAGCAGATTGCCGTATTCGGACGGATGGCGCGGCATGAACGGGGCACCGAAGCAGGTCGAGAACGTCGCTTCGGGCTCGGTGACGCCCTTTTCCGTCCCGGCGACCTTGGCGGTGTAGCCGGAGAGGAAGTGATACATCGCCTGCGCCGGCGTCAGTCTGGCGATCGGCGGCATGACGCCGAAGGCATCGGCCGTCAGCATGATGATGTTCTTCGGATGGCCGGCGCGGCCGGTCCTCGAGGCATTGGGAATGTAATCCAGCGGATAGGCGCAGCGGGTGTTTTCGGTGAGGCTGCCGTCGTCGAAATCCGGCACGCGGCCAGCGTCCAGAACCACATTCTCCAGCACCGTGCCGAAGCGCTGCGTGGTGGCGAAGATCTCTGGTTCCGCCTCGGCCGAGAGCCTGATGGTCTTGGCGTAGCAGCCGCCCTCGAAGTTGAAGATGCCGCGCGGACCCCAGCCGTGCTCGTCGTCGCCGATCAGCGTGCGCGACGGGTCGGCCGACAGCGTCGTCTTGCCGGTTCCGGACAGGCCGAAGAAGACGGCCGCGTCGCCGCCGGGCCCCTCATTGGCCGAGCAATGCATCGGCATCACGCACTTCTCAGGCAGCAGGTAGTTCAGCATGGTGAACACCGACTTCTTCATCTCGCCGGCATACGACGTGCCGCCGATCAGCACGATCTTGCGGGTCAGATCGACCGCGATCACCGTCTCGGCGCGGGTGCCGTGACGGGCGGGATCGGCGCGGAAGGACGGCAGGTCGATGATCGTCATCTGCGGCAGGAAGCGGTCGAGTTCCGAAGCTTCCGGGCGGATCAGAAGATTGCGGATGAACAGCGAATGCCAGGCGAATTCGGTGACGACCCGAACCGGCAGCCGGAACTCGGTGTCGGCGCCGCCGACGAGGTCCTGCACGTAGAGATCCTTAGCCGCAGCATGGGCGCGGAAATCGGCATGGAGCGCCTCGAACTGCGCCGGCGAGATCGCCTTGTTGTTGTCCCACCAGACGTGCGGCCCGGTGCTGTCGTCGCGCACGACGAACTTGTCCTTCGGTGAGCGGCCGGTGTGCTGGCCGGTCTCGGCAACCAGCGCGCCCTGCGCCGTCAATTTCGCCTCGCCGCGGCGGATCGCTTCCTCATAGAGCTCGGCGGCGCCGAAATTATATCGCACCGTGCCCGTGGTCTTCAGGCCGATCGCGTCAATGGCGCAGTCGGGGTTGCGTTTGCCGGCTTCCGACATCAAGTTTCCTCTCTGGATTTTGGCCGCGTCTGACCGGTGAATTGCCGGAACGCGCAAGGGGCTAGATAGGTTCAGAACCAGAAAAGGCGAATGATATCAAATCATTAATCGATTTAAAAAATTTGAAAGTTGTTTAAATCGTTTATATGTGCAAAAAATCACAGAGGTTGCCCAAAGGATTGGCAGGCTTCGTTCGTCCAATCCCGTTACGGGTGCGATCGTGTGTAGCGGCAGGCCGCCCGTGACTTCGGACAGGGCCCGTGCCACATTTTGTACCCAATTTGTCCTGCAAAAGCCCTTTCTCGACGACAGAAGGGACAGCTCATGAGGGAGCCGCTTGAAATGGCAACAATCGCGCTTGTCGACGACGACCGCAATATTTTGACTTCGGTGTCGATCGCGCTCGAATCCGAGGGCTACCGCGTCGAAACCTACACCGACGGCGCGTCGGCGCTGGAAGGCCTGGCGGCGCGGCCGCCGAACCTCGCCATCCTCGACATCAAGATGCCGCGCATGGACGGCATGGAGCTGTTGCGCCGGATGCGGCAGAAATCCGATCTGCCGGTGATCTTCCTGACTTCGAAGGACGACGAGATCGACGAATTGTTCGGCCTCAAGATGGGCGCCGACGACTTCATCCGCAAACCGTTCTCGCAGCGCTTGCTTGTCGAGCGGGTACGCGCGGTGCTGCGCCGCACCAGCGCCCGCGAGGCGGCCGCCAAGGCGCCCAGCCAGCAGGCGCGCTCGCTCGAGCGCGGCCAGTTGGTGATGGACCAGGAGCGGCACACCTGCACCTGGAAGGGCGAGCCGGTGACGCTGACGGTGACCGAGTTTCTGATCCTGCATTCGCTGGCGCAGCGCCCCGGCGTGGTAAAAAGCCGTGATGCGCTGATGGATTCGGCCTATGATGAGCAGGTCTATGTCGACGACCGCACCATCGACAGCCACATCAAGCGGCTGCGCAAGAAGTTCAAGGCCGTCGACGACGACTTCGAGATGATCGAGACCCTTTACGGAGTCGGGTACCGGTTCCGCGAAGCATGAGATTGTGAATGGTGAATGGTAAAATGGTGCGAGCGGGCCACTTCATGACATGGGCTCCATCTCAAGCGCTCATTTTCCATTCGCCATTTACCATTCACCATTCACTAGGGACTGCTAGTCGATGGCAGTTGAGATAGAGCGAGGCAGGCGGGCGGGCGCGGCGAAGCGCCCGTCGCGGATCGTGCCCGCATTCCTGTCGAAGATCACCGTGCCGATGCGCCGGTTTCTCGGCCACCACATCTTCTCCAGCCTGACGCGGCGCATCCTGTTCCTCAACCTGGCCGGCCTTGCCGTGCTGGTCACCGGCATTCTCTACCTCAACACCTTCCGCGACGGGCTGATCGACGCCCGGGTCGAAAGCCTGATGACGCAAGGCGAAATCATTGCCGGCGCCATCGCGGCCTCGGCGACGGTCGAGACCGACTCGATCAGCATCGATCCGGAAAAGCTGCTCGAGCTGCAGGCCGGCGAAAGCCTGGGGCCGGGTTCCGACCAGCTCGACAACCTCGACTTCCCGATCAATCCCGAACGCGTGGCGCCGGTGCTGAGAAGGCTGATCTCGCCGACCCGCACACGCGCGCGCATCTATGATCGCGACGCGAACCTTCTGCTCGATTCGCGGCATCTCTATTCGCGCGGCCAGATCCTGCGCTACGACCTGCCGCCTGTCGACGACGAGCAGCCGGACCTTTTGGAGCGCGTCGAGAAATTCGTCTTCGACTTCTTCCGCAACAAGGACCTGCCCGTCTATCACGAGCAGCCCGGCGGCAACGGCGCGGCCTTCCCCGAAGTGGTCAAGGCGCTGACCGGCGGCCCCTCGACCATCGTTCGGGTGAGCGAGCAGGGCGAGCAGATCGTCTCGGTCGCGGTGCCGATCCAGCGCTTCCGCGCCGTGCTCGGCGTCTTGATGCTGTCCACCGAGGGCGGCGACATCGACAAGATCGTCGCGGCCGAGCGCAAGGCGATCCTGCGCGTGTTCGGCATCGCGGCGCTCGTCACCGCGATCCTCTCGCTGCTGCTGGCCTCCACCATCGCCAATCCGCTGCGGCGGCTTTCCGCCGCAGCCGTGCGGGTGCGGCGCGGCGTCAAGAACCGCGAGGAGATCCCGGACTTCTCCGACCGCCAGGACGAGATCGGCAACCTGTCGATCGCGGTGCGCGACATGACAAACGCGCTCTATGCGCGCATCGAGGCGATCGAAAGCTTTGCCGCCGACGTCTCGCACGAGCTCAAGAACCCGCTGACCTCGCTGCGCAGCGCGGTCGAAACACTGCCGCTGGCCAAGAACGACATCTCACGCGCGCGTCTGATGGAGATCATCCAGCATGACGTGAAGCGGCTCGACCGGCTGATCACCGACATTTCCGATGCGTCGCGCCTCGACGCCGAATTGGCGCGCGAGGATGCCTCAACGGTCGACCTGAAGAAGTTCATCACCGATCTCGTCGCGGTCTCGCGCGAGACGACGCGCAACAAGAAGACGGTCGAGATCGAGCTCAAGGTCGCCAAGCTGCCGCAAGGCGTCAAAGGCTATGTCGTCGTCGGTCATGATCTCAGGATCGGCCAGGTCATCACCAACCTGATCGAGAACGCGCGTTCCTTCGTTCCCGAGGAGCACGGCCACATCACCATCTCGCTGGCGCGCGCCGGCAAGTTCAACATCGTCACCGTCGACGACAACGGTCCGGGCATCAGGGCCGAAAAGATCGACCGCATTTTCGAGCGCTTCTACACGGACCGGCCCGCTGGCGAGGCCTTTGGCCAGAATTCCGGCCTTGGCCTGTCGATCAGCCGCCAGATCGTCGAAGCGCATGGCGGCACGCTGACGGCGGAAAACATCCCCGGCACCAAGCCCGGCGAGATCAAGGGCGCGCGTTTCGTGGTGACGCTGCCGGCCGAAGGCTGATGTCCGGTCCCAGACACGATACCAAGACACAGTCATGTCCGATCCTGCGGTGAAGCCTGAAAACATCCATGGTACGGCGATCCTCGTCGGCGAGCGCGGCGTCCTCATCACCGGACCGTCCGGCGCCGGCAAGACGACGCTGGCGCTGACGCTCATCGACCATTGCCGGATCCGGGGCCTGTTTTCGCGGCTGATCGGCGACGACAGGCTGCTTGCCGCCGCGCATGGCGGGCGGCTGGTCTGCCGCGCGCCGGCCACCATCGCCGGTCTCGCCGAAGTGCCGGGCTTCATGCCGCGCCCGCTGCCGTTCGAGCCGGGCGGCGTGATCGATCTCCATGTCCGGCTGGTTCCGAAACCGGAGATGGCCCGTTTTCAGGAAGAGATCCGCGAGCCGGTCGCGGGCTGCCCGGTGCCGCGCATCGATCTTGCCGAGCGCAATGCCGCCACGGCCCTGCCGGCCGTGATGGCGCGGCTGTCGATACCGCCTTTTTCATGATCCGGTCCGGGTTTTTTGCTGCAATGCGTCAAAATGGCCCGGGCCGTCGCAATTTTGGGCTTGTCAACCGGCCGTGCGTCGACAAGATAGCGCTCCCGCCGCCTGGAATGGCTGGCGAACATAAAATACGCCTGTGAAGCGGCGATGACGGGAGCCACCAAAGAATGATCGGACTCGTGCTCGTGACGCACGGTCAACTCGCCACCGAGTTCCGGCATGCCGTAGAACATGTGGTGGGGCCACAGGACAATTTCGAAACGGTCGCGATCGGCGCCGACGACGACATGGAGAAGCGCCGGGCCGACATCGTCGACGCGGTGGCGCGCGTCGACACCGGGGCCGGCGTCATCGTGCTTACCGACATGTTCGGCGGCACGCCTTCCAACCTCGCCATCTCGGTGATGGACTCGGGCCGCACCGAGGTCATCGCCGGCATGAACCTGCCGATGCTGATCAAGCTCTCCTCGGTGCGCAAGGGCGACAACATGGCCGCCGCGCTCGACGAGGCGCAGGCCGCAGGACGCAAATACATCAACGTCGCCAGCCAGCTTCTGAGCAGCAAATGAACGCCCATGCGCCGGAAAGGGACGAGGTGGTGCGAGAGTTCCCGATCGTCAACCAGCGCGGCCTGCATGCCCGCGCTTCGGCCAAGTTCGTCCAGGTCGCCAGCGGCTTCGACGCCACCATCCATGTCGAGAAGGACGGCGTGAAGGTCGGCGGCACCTCGATCATGGGCCTGATGATGCTGGCGGCAAGCCCCGGCTATTCGATCCGCGTCACCGCGACCGGCCCGCAAGCCGGCCCGGCCATGGACGCGCTGGAGCAGCTGGTCGCCTCGCGCTTCGGCGAGGAAATCTGAAGCGCCGCGATCTCTGGAGCGTTCACCGTTTCACGGAAACGCCGACCGCTCTATCTCTTTGGTTTTGACGCAATTCCGGACGGAAAACCGTTACACACTTTTCCTGGAATTGCTCTAACGCGCATTGCCTCGAAGACATGCACGAATAAAGATTTCTTTATATCCCATTGTCGTTTGGCGACCGATCTGCTAGTCAGGCCGGCAATTCGCGCCCTCCATGCGCCGTCCCGGCGCCGGCGCGCTTTTGAAGACAATCACACCGGAGCACTGCCATGACGGGTAGCAAGGACTATGTGGTCGCCGACATCTCGCTTGCCGGCTGGGGCCGCAAGGAGATCGAAATCGCCGAAACCGAAATGCCGGGCCTGATGGCCTGCCGCGAGGAATTCGGCGACAAGAAGCCGCTCAAGGGCGCGCGCATCACCGGCTCGCTGCATATGACGATCCAGACGGCGGTGTTGATCGAGACCCTGAAGGCGCTGGGCGCCGATATCCGCTGGGCCTCCTGCAACATCTTCTCGACGCAGGATCATGCCGCTGCGGCGATCGCCGAAGCCGGCATTCCGGTGTTCGCCATCAAGGGCGAGTCGCTGGAGGATTATTGGGACTACACCGACCGGATCTTCCAGTGGGCCGATGGCGGCACCTCCAACATGATCCTCGACGACGGCGGCGACGCTACCATGTATATTCTGCTCGGCGCCCGCGCCGAGGCGGGCGAGGACGTGCTGTCCAATCCCGGCAGTGAAGAGGAAGAGATCCTGTTCGCGCAGATCAAGAAGCGCATGAAGGCCTCGCCGGGCTTCTTCAGCAAACAGAAGGAAGCGATCCGCGGCGTCACCGAGGAGACGACGACCGGCGTCAACCGGCTCTACCAGCTGCAGAAGAAGGGCCTGCTGCCCTTCCCGGCGATCAACGTCAACGACTCCGTCACCAAGTCGAAGTTCGACAACAAATACGGCTGCAAGGAATCGCTGGTCGACGGCATCCGCCGCGGCACCGACACCATGATGGCCGGCAAGGTCGCGGTGGTCTGCGGCTACGGCGACGTCGGCAAGGGCTCGTCGGCCTCGCTGCGCGGCGCCGGCGCCCGCGTCAAGGTGACCGAGGTCGACCCGATCTGCGCGCTGCAGGCGGCGATGGACGGCTTCGAAGTGGTCACGCTGGAAGACGCAGCCCCAACCGCCGACATCGTCATCACGACCACCGGCAACAAGGACGTCGTCACGCTCGACCATATGCGGGCGATGAAGGACATGGTGATCGTCGGCAACATCGGCCACTTCGACAACGAGATCCAGGTGGCGGCTTTGCGCAACCTGAAATGGACCAACGTCAAGCCGCAGGTCGACCTCATCACCTTCCCGGACGGCAAGCGGATGATCCTTCTGTCCGAAGGCCGCCTGCTCAACCTCGGCAACGCCACCGGTCATCCGAGCTTCGTCATGTCGGCCTCGTTCACCAACCAGGTGCTGGCGCAGATCGAGCTTTTCACCAAGCACGGCCAGTACCAGAACCAGGTCTATGTGCTGCCCAAGCACCTCGACGAGAAGGTGGCGCGGCTGCATCTCGACAAGCTCGGCGCCAAGCTCACCGAGCTGTCCGGCGAACAGGCCGCCTATATCGGCGTGACGCCGCAGGGTCCGTACAAGCCGGAACACTACCGCTATTAACCAAAGCGAAGATTTCTACAACATATTGAAAGCCGGGCGTTGACTTTCCGCCCAGCTTATTTTTTGCGCCGGTGATTCTTCACGCCGATTCCAGCAGGCGCTATTGTTGTGATTCGCGGTCCGGGGATGTAAGGGCCGGGACGCATTCAGGGCGGTCTTGCATTCAAGCGGCGAAGAGGACCAAGACATGCCGGGGGATAACCCGCCACGCGCGGGAAAGGCCGTTTCCGGCGGCCACGAGGATTCGATCTCGGCCGGCTCCGCCGCGACGGGCGGCGGTCTGCCATGGCGCGCCTGCGCCCGCCTCGGGACGCTCCTTGCCGCTGCCGCGCT
>NZ_JHQR01000403.1 GCF_014843825.1 Mesorhizobium silamurunense | reverse complement strand
CCGCCACCGGTTTTGCCCCGGTTACGCTTTCGGTAGTTAACTAGCTGTTTTTATTGGCTCTGTGGCGGAGGGAGTGGGATTCGAACCCACGGTGAACTTGCGCCCACGCCGGTTTTCAAGACCGGTGCCTTAAACCGCTCGGCCATCCCTCCATCGTGGTATTTCAACCACTTGGGATCATCGCTATCGGTCGATTTTCAAATGGTCGGCGCCAGATTGGCGCCGGAGGCGTTCCCGACCGGTTCGCGCTTCTCCTGTAGTGCGGTGGTCGGGGCTGCGTCAACCACCGCGGCGATGCCTTCCCGCTGTCAGGCAGAAGATGCGCATATCCGGCTGCTTAGTCGGCCGGGTGTCTTACATCTGTGGCGGAAAAGTCACGCAGCTTGAATATGCAGCGCTTCAACCGGTGCGCGCTTATTATCCAGCCAAGCGAGGCGTACCGTCGTCGGTGGGTAAAGGGGACGCCCCTGACCGCAACGCGTCTCATTTCCTCCCGAACTAGCGCCCGCTACGGAAAACGTGGTGGGCGTTTTCTTATCCCGCGAAGGCGAGCCCGACGGGCAACGCCTCCGGCAGGGATCGAAAGCGTCTCCGACGGTCGCGGCCAAGGTCCATCATCCGATAGCTAATATAGATGAACCGAGTCGTCCGTTCGGTTAGAAAGCCCTTGACGACGCCCATGCTAGACTCCTGGTTGGCGCAGGGAGTTCCAGCGCTGTGAGCGCCGGTTGGAAATGGAAGTCCCCCCTCCAAAAAGCTGCCCCTCCATCCGGCGCTCATCTATGCAAGGCCCCTCCCTGGCAGTTCTCGCCATAATCTCGCCTGGTTCCGGCCATAATCGATTAACATCGTGATAAGCAATTCCTGCGCACAAAGGGATTGGGGATCAAGGTGTTGCTGGCATTCGCGGGCGCTTGGCTCCGACTGATGGCGGCGAGACTGTAGGGGACAATCGAAACATGCAGACTTCGGCGCGCCCGCGTCTTCGTCGCGCTCCTGCTTTCGCGCTGTGCGCCCTGTCGGCGGTGCTGCTTGCCGCCTGCACCTCAACGCCGCAGCCGAAGTCGATGATCGACAAGCGGCCGCGCTCCAAGGAATATTTCGCCGAATCCGAATATGGCGTGAAGGCGAGCCCACGCGTCAACTACATGCGCCGCGGCGGCGGCCGCGACCAGCTCGGCAAGCCCTATCAGGTACGCGGCAAGTGGTACTATCCCAAGGAAGACAGGCGCTACGCCAAGGTAGGTCTGGCTTCCTGGTATGGCGACGCCTTCCATGGCCGGCTGACCGCAAATGGCGAAGTCTACGACACGGCGCAGCTGACGGCGGCGCATCCGACCATGCCGCTGCCGAGCTATGCCCGCGTCACCAATCTCGACACCGGCAGCTCTGTCATCGTGCGCGTCAACGACCGCGGCCCATACCATGAGGGCCGTATCATCGACGTCTCGGAGCGTGCCGCGCAAATGCTCGACTATGGCAAGGTCGGCACAGCAAGAGTGAAGGTCGAATATGTCGGCCGGGCGCCGCTCGACGGCAATGACGACCAGTATCTGATGGCCTCCTACCATCCCGGCAACAGACGGCCGGATCCGTCCGACGGCCTGCCGACCGGTGTGATGGTAGCCATGAATGGTCCGTCGCCAAGCATTCAGGTGGACGCGCCGCCGGCCGCCGTGCCGTTCCCAGGCCAGTTGACCGATTCAGGTCAGGCTTTCGCCGCGCAGCCCGGGCTATCGGAGCAGCCGACCGCGCAACCGGCGATGTCGGCGCAGGCACCGGGCGCCAGCGATGTCACACTGCCCGATTTCGGGCCGATCGTGCCGGAGCGGCCGGAGTTCAGGTTGCCGCCGAATTCACCCTTTGCCATGGCCTCGCTTTCCTACGCGGATGAGCGCGTCAATCGCGCCGACGTCTTCGCGGCCCTCGACGGCAGCGGCATGTCGCCGGCCGACATCCTGCAGTCGTGGAAGAAATCGAACCGCCAGGAACAGGCGCCGGCTGCGGTCTACGTCGCGGCAGGCTCCTTCGACGATGCCGCCCAGGCAAAGCGCGTGGCGGCGGCTCTCGAGCCGTTCGGCAGGACCGAAATCCAGCGCACCGAGCTCGACGGCAACGATTGGTACGCGGTCAACGTCTATCCGGATGGCCATGGCAGCATCGACGAGCTGCTGCAGGCGGCCTGGTCGCACGGGGCGCCGGACGCATTGGTTGTGCGAAACTGATCAATTTCGCGAGCGCCGTTGATCCGGCGGAACGAACCCTGATAGCTTGGCCGGGCCAGTCCGGCTAATGGGTCGATACTTCATGCAGTTCCGCATTTTTCCGCCTTTCGCCGGATTCCTGGGATTGGTGCTAGTGCTGCTTGGCGTCGTCCCGGCGAGTGCGCAGCTTTTCGAGACCAAGGCGGCCCAAGCCTTCATGATAGATGCCGATACCGGCACGGTGCTGTTTGCCAAGGATGCCGACAAACCGATTCCCCCGGCTTCCATGGCCAAGCTGATGACGATGGAGGTGGTCTTCAACGCCATCAAATCGAAGCGGATCACGCTCGACGATACTTTCGTGGTCAGCGAAAACGCCTGGCGCACCGGTGGCGCGCCGTCCGGAACCTCGACCATGTTCGCCAAGCTCAAATCGGCGGTCCGCGTCGAGGATCTGATCCAGGGCGTGACCGTGCAGGCCGCCAATGACGGCTGCATCGTGCTCGCCGAAGGCATGGCGGGCTCGGAGGCAAATTTCGCTGCGCAAATGACGGAGCGCGCCCGCGAGATCGGTCTCTCGAAATCGACCTTCGTCAATTCGACCGGGCTGCCGGCAGATGGCCAGCAGACGACGGTGCGGGAACTCACGATGCTGGCGCTCCACATCTGGCGCGACTATCCCGAGTTCTTCCACTATTACGGCCAGCCGGATTTCACCTGGAACAAGATCTCCCAGAGGAACCGCAATCCGCTCTTGGGCATGGGCATCGATGCCGACGGCTTCGTGGCCGGGGCGAGCGAGTCTGCCGGCTTCGGCATTGTCGGCACGGTCAGCCACAACGGCATCCGCGTGATCGCGGCGCTCAGCGGGCTGGCGAGCGACCGGGAGCGCTCCGAGGAGGCGCGCAAGCTGTTGGACTGGGGGTCGCGCTCCTTCCAGAAGACGGAGATTTTCGCCAAGGACGAGATTGTCGGCGAAGCCGAGGTTTTTGGAGGCGCCAAATCCGGCGTGGCCTTGAAAGCCAAGGGGCCGGTGGACATCTTTCTGCCGATAGCCAACCGCGACAAGCTGACCGCCAGGATCGTCTATGACGGTCCGGTGGCGGCGCCGGTGGAGGAGGGGCAACCGGTCGGAGAGCTGCGCGTTTGGATAGGCGACACGCTCAGTCAGCGAACGCCGCTTTTCGCCGCCGAGCCGGTGAAGGTCGGCACGCTGCCGCAGCGTGCGCTCGACGCCGCCAAGGAACTGGCTGTCGGCTGGCTGCGTCAGAAACATTTGTGATCGGGCCGGCTCGTGGACCTTTTGTCGGACGGGAGCTATGACAGCGGCCAGCACGGGCGAAGGCATCCTCGATTGGCGAGCGGATTTTTCATCACCTTCGAAGGCGGCGAAGGAGCCGGCAAGTCGACGCAGATCGAGCGGCTGGCGCGACGCATGCGCGCCAAGAAGTATGAGGTTCTGGTGACGCGCGAGCCGGGCGGCTCGCCGGGCGCCGAGGCGGTGAGACATGTGCTTCTGTCCGGCGCTGCCGAGCCCTTCGGCCCGAAGATGGAGGCGATCCTCTTCGCCGCCGCGCGCTCCGATCATGTCGAGCAGGTGATCCGGCCGGCGGTCGAACGCGGCACGATCGTGCTCTGCGATCGGTTCATCGATTCCTCGCGCGTCTATCAGGGCGTCACCGGCGGACTCGATCCCGATTTCATGGAAGCGCTGGAAGCGGTCGCCATCAACGGCATGGTTCCCGACATGACGCTGATCTTCGACATCGATCCGGCCGAAGGCCTGAAACGCGCCGCGGCGCGCCGTGGCGCCGGCGACAGCGCCGATCGCTTCGAGAAGGAGACTTTAGCCATCCACCAGCGCCGGCGCGAGGCTTTCCTGGCCATCGCCGAGGCGGAACCGGATCGCTGCATCGTCATCGATGCGTCGGCCGATCCCGAAACAGTGGAAAACGTCGTCACCGCGGCCGTGTTCGCGGAGCTGGAAAAACAGATGCCTGCGCAAAGGAAGCAGACGGCGCCGGTATGATCTTCGAACGCATCGCCCCCGAACAGCACGACACGCTGGACGGCGTCCCCGAGCCGTCGGAGACACCTCGGCTTATCGGCCATGCTCAGGCAGCCGGCATGCTTGCTGCAGCCTATCGTGCCGGCAAGCTGCCGCACGCGTTGATCCTGGCCGGACCGCACGGCATCGGCAAGGCGACGCTTGCCTTCCACCTGGCGCATCACCTTCTCAAACATCCGGATTTTCGGGGTGCGCCCGAGACGCTCGCAGTCCCCGATCCGGCGTCGTCGTTGTTTCGCCAGATAGCCACCGGCGCCCATCCTTCGGTGCTGCATCTGACGCGTCCGGCCAACGACAAGACCAAGAGCTTCAAGACGGTGCTCACCGTCGACGAGATCCGCAAGGTCAGCCGCTTCCTGTCGATGACCTCGCATGACGGCAGCTACCGCGTCGTCATCGTCGACCCGGCCGACGACATGAACACCAATGCCGCCAATGCCTTGCTCAAGAATCTCGAGGAGCCGCCGGCGCGCACCCTGTTCGTCCTCATCGTGCATGCGCCGGGCAGCCTATTGCCGACGATACGGTCACGTTGCCAGATGGTGCGGCTGACGCCTCTTGCGCCGGACGAACTAATGACCGTGCTGGAAAACGTCGAGCCGCCGCCGCCGAGGGATCCGGCGGCGCGCGCGGCACTGGCCGAGCGGGCAGGGGGCAGTGCCCGCAACGCGATCCTGCTTACCCAATATGGCGGGCTGGAAATCGCCGGCGCGCTCGATGCCCTGGTGGCCGCGCAAAAGCCCGACATTGCCGGAGCGCACCGTCTTGCCGAAGCCGTCGCCGGCCGCGACCAGGCGATCCAGTTCGATATCTTCAACCGCCGCGCGCTCGATCTTTTGTCGGCGGCGGCCAGCGAAGCGGCTTTGGCCGGCGATCTCGCCAGAGCCAAAACGCTGTCCGAGGCTTGGCACGAGGCGTTGAACACGATATCTGAGACAGAGACCTACAATCTCGACAAGAAGCAGCACGCCCTGACCATGATCGACCGCCTGAATTCTGTGATGCGAATGTGACGGCCCTACGGGATGGCAATCGCCATGCCGATAGTTTATCGCCACAACTGACATTCAGACATTCATGACGGTTCATTCATGTCACGCGACACATTCTACATCACGACTGCGATCTCCTACCCGAACGGCAAGCCGCATATCGGCCATGCCTACGAACTGATCGCCACCGATGCGCTCGCCCGCTTCCAGCGGCTCGACGGGAAGGAGGTCTACTTCCTGACCGGCACCGACGAGCACGGCATCAAGATGCTGCAGACGGCGCGCAAGGAAGGCATTTCGCCGCGCGAGCTCGCCGACCGCAACGCGGCCGAGTTCAAGAGCATGGCGAGCGCGCTCAACGCCTCGAACGACGATTTCATCCGCACCACCGAGGAGCGGCACTATGCGTCCTCGCAGGCGATCTGGAAGGCGATGGCCGCCAATGGCGACATCTACAAGGGCGGCTATGCCGGCTGGTATTCGGTGCGCGACGAAGCCTATTACGGCGAGGAGGAGACCGAAGTCCGAGCAGATAACGTCCGCTATGGGCCGCAGGGAACGCCGGTCGAATGGGTCGAGGAGGAGAGTTACTTCTTCCGACTTTCGGCCTATCAGGACAAGCTCCTCGCGCTCTACGAGAGCCAACCCGATTTCATCGGCCCGGCCGAGCGCCGCAACGAGGTAATGAGGTTCGTCAAGTCGGGGCTGAAGGACCTGTCGGTCTCGCGCACCACCTTCGACTGGGGCGTGCCGGTGCCGGGCGACGAGAAGCATGTGATGTATGTGTGGGTCGACGCCTTGACCAACTACATTACCGGTGTCGGCTATCCCGATGAAAATGCTGAGAAATGGCGCTTCTGGCCAGCCGACGCACATATCATCGGCAAGGACATCGTGCGCTTCCACGCCATCTACTGGCCTGCCTTCCTGATGTCGGCGGGGATCCCGCTGCCCAAGCGCGTCTTCGGCCACGGCTTCCTGTTCAACCGCGGCGAGAAAATGTCGAAGTCGGTCGGCAACGTCATCGACCCGTTCACCATGGTCGAGCATTACGGCGTCGACCAGGTGCGCTATTTCTTCCTGCGCGAGGTGCCGTTCGGCCAGGACGGCAACTACAGCCACGAGGCGATCGTCAACCGCACCAACGCCGATCTCGCCAACGGCCTTGGCAATCTGGCGCAGCGTTCGCTGTCGATGATCGCCAAGAACTGCGGCGGCGCGGTGCCGAAGCGCAGCGACCTTATCGAGGCCGATACAGCGATCCTCGACCAGGCCGTCGAGGCGCTTGCTGTGGCGCGCAGGGCAATGGCGGAGCAGGGCATCCATCTGGCGCTGGCGGCGATCTTCGGCGTGGTGGCCGAAGCCGACCGCTACTTCGCGTCCCAGGAACCATGGGCGCTGCGCAAGACCGATCCCGAGCGCATGGAAACGGTGCTGTGGACGACGGCCGAGGTCGTGCGGCGGGTGACGGTGCTCAGCCAGCCCTTCATTCCGGGGTCGGCCGCGAAGCTGCTCGACCTTTTGGCCGTGCCTGCGGACAAGCGCAATTTCGAGCACGTCCATGCGGAACATGCGCTCGTGCCCGGCACCGCCTTGCCGGCGCCTGAGGGCGTGTTTCCGCGTTACGTCGAGCAGGACGCAAAAGCCTGATGCTTGTCGACAGTCACTGCCATCTCGACTTTCCGGACTTCGCCGAGGGGCGGGCGGCCATCGTCGCCCGCGCTCTTGCCGCCGGGATCGGCCGCATGGTGACGATCTCGACGCGCGTGAAGCGGTTTCAGCAGATCCTTGAAATCGCTGAGACTTTTGACGACGTATATTGCTCGGTCGGCACCCATCCGCACAACGCGGCGGAAGAACTCGATGTGACCGCTGACGAACTGGTGCAGCTTTCCAGCCACCCCAAGGTGGTGGCGATCGGCGAAGCCGGACTGGACTATTTCTATGACCGCGCGCCGCGCGAGGCGCAGGCGCAAAGCTTCCGCACCCACATCGCCGCTGCGCGCCGGACCGGTCTGCCGCTGGTCATCCATTCGCGTGATGCCGACAACGACATGGCGGCGATCCTCGAGGACGAGACAGGGAAGGGCGCCTTCCCCTTCATTCTGCATTGCTTTTCGTCCGGGCGCAGGCTGGCTGAGGTCGGCGTGGCGCTGGGCGGTTATGTCTCCTTCTCGGGCATCCTGACGTTCAAGAACTCGACCGAACTGCGCGCCATCGCCGCCGATGTTCCACGCGATCGATTGCTGGTCGAGACCGACGCGCCCTACCTTGCGCCTGTCCCGCATCGTGGCAAGCGCAACGAGCCCGCCTATGTGGCGAACACGGCGAAGGTGCTGGCTGAAACCATCGGCGTCAGCCAGACGGAGATCGCCGACATAACCACCGAAAACGTCTTCCGGCTGTTCACCAAGATGCCGCGCCCGGACGTGGCGGCTAGCTGACATGAGCGACCGGCTGCGCCTCACCATTCTCGGCTGCGGCTCGTCGCCCGGCACGCCGCGCATCACAGGTGACTGGGGCAATTGCGATCCGACCAATCCGAGAAACCGGCGCATGCGCACGGCGGCCCTCGTCGAGCGGATCGCGACCAACGGCGGCCGCACCACGGTCGTCATCGATACCGGGCCGGATTTCCGCGAGCAAATGCTGCTCGCCTCGGTCAGGCGCATCGACGCGGTGGTCTATACCCATCCGCACGCCGACCATATCCATGGCATCGACGACCTGCGCGGCTATGTGCACGAGCAGCGGCACCGCATCGATATCCATGCCGATGAGCCGACGATGCAGCGCCTTAGGCAGGCGTTCGGCTACTGTTTCCAGACGCCGCCCGGTAGCTCCTATCCGCCGATCGTCAAGCCGCATCCCATCGATCATGGCAGACCGGTGACGATCGAAGGCGAGGGGGGTTCCCTCGCCCTTGAGCCGCTGCCGCAGATCCATGGCGATATCATCTCGCTGGGCTTCCGCATCGGCGGGATCGCCTATTGCCCCGATATCAGCGACTTCCCGGCTGCCACGGCCGAGCGGTTGCGCGGCCTCGACACGCTGGTGATCGACGCGCTGCAGTACAATACCCATCCGAGCCATCTGTCGCTCGGCGAGGCGTTGGGCTGGATCGAGAAGCTTTCGCCGAAAAACGCCGTGCTGACGCATATGCACGTGCCGCTGGATTATGCCGCCGTGATGGCCGAGACGCCGGACCACGTGGTGCCGGCCTATGACGGCATGGCGATCGAAATCCCTTATGAGTCAGAGCAATAGACGCGCTTTCTCATCGCGACACTGTTCTCGGCTCCGAGCATCATCGCTGTCAGCACCATTGAAGCCGCGTCCTATATCCGCGGCGTTTCTCAACAGCAGCGCCGTGCCACAGCGTTCAATATGACATTTGGCGTGGGTGTGGACTGGCTGAAAACTGCAGCAATTCCCGGATCTCTGCCTGCACCTCAGTTCCATAATCTATCTTATGCGACTTATGCATGTAGCAGCCATTTAGTAATGCGACAGTTGCCCCAGTTAGAGATGCGACACTTCCCGCTTCCGAGGCTGGTCAACATGAAGCTGGAAAGGAAGGCTGGCGACTTCACAGAGCCTGGCGTGAGACCGGGCCTATTGCGGAGCCGTCATGCCTTTGGTCACCTTGTCGCAAAAAGAGCTGCATCGTCTCGAAGTCGTCCAGAAGATCCGAGACCGACGACTAAGCGTCGTCCAGGCGGCGGAGCTCCTTCATCTCAGCCGCAGTCAGGTTCACCGGCTATTGCAGGCCTATGACCAGGACGGCACCGGCGGGCTGGCGTCGAAGAAGCGCGGCCGGCCGAGCAATCGACGCCATGATGAGGACTTCCGCAACGGCGCATTGGATCTAGTGCGCGATCGCTACCGGGACTTCGGCCCGACGCTTGCCCGCGAGAAGCTGCTTGAATGGCACCAGATCGCCGTCAGCACCGAGACGCTACGCAAATGGATGACGGAGGCCGGCATCTGGACATCGCGCCGGGAGCGCAAGAAGCAGCTTCACCAGCCACGGGGCCGGCGCGACTGCCTCGGCGAGTTGGTGCAGATCGATGGCTCGCACCACTGGTGGTTCGAGAACCGCGGTCCCAAATGCGCCCTTCTCGTCTACATCGACGATGCGACGGGCAAGCTGCTGCATCTTCGATTTGCAGGTTCGGAGAATACGTTCGACTACCTGATCGCCACGAAGGCATATCTGCAGGAGTGGGGAAAGCCGATTTCATTCTACAGCGACAAGCATGGCATCTTCCGCACGACGCATGGGTCCGAGAAGGATCGGACGAGCGGCCTGACGCAATTCGGACGTGCGCTCTACGAGCTGAACATCGACATCATCTGCGCCAACACCCCGCAGGCCAAGGGCCGTGTCGAGCGTGCCAACCAGACTCTCCAGGACCGACTTGTGAAGGAGCTGCGCCTGCGCAACATCAGCACGATCGAGGCGGCGAACGCCTACGCGGCCGAGTTCGCAGCTGACTTCAATGTCCGCTTCGGCAAGGAGCCACGCAATCCGAAGAACATGCACCGTCCCCTCGCCGATCACGAGAACCTGGACGGCGCTATGTGCCGCAAGGAGTTCCGTCGCAAGCGTTGACGCTGCGCTACGACAAGGTGCTGTTCATCCTCGACCCAAGCGACTTCGCGAAGAGCCTGGCCGGCAAGAAGGTGGTCGTCTGCGATTATCCTGATGGCCGGCTCGAGATCATGGAAGGCAGCACATCGCTGCCCTACAGAACTTTCGACAAGCTGCGCTCGGTTCACAGACCGCAGATTGTCGAGAACAAGCGCCTGGACGAAGCGCTTGCAATGGTTGCCGAGATGCAGGCCAGTCGCGAGTTGAAGCGCAGCCAGCACGGCCCGCGCCGCACGGGCCAGGCGAACCACATGTTCGGCATTCCCGATGGCAGCCAGAGCAACGGTTACGTCAAGCGCGGCCGCAAGCCCGGCAAGAGAACGGATTTCATGAACGATCCGGCCGTCATTGCCCGGCGGGAGCAGGCGATGGCTCGGATGGAGGCGGCGGAGCGACTGGAGGCAGCCGAGTGACTACTTATGCTGCCAGACCTTTACGGCCGATATTACTAGGATCAGCGCGAGTGCCGGAAGCAGCGCGTAACTCGGCACCAGGCCGAGCAACTGGCCACCGATGAATGTCCCTATGAGTGATCCGGCGGCCATGATCAGAAGGAACTTCTTGTTGCGGCCGATGACCGAGAAGCTCTGATCTCGGCTGTAGCGCGTGAACCCGACGAGCATCGTCGGCAGACTCACGGCAAGCGACAGGCTGCCAGCCAGCTTGATGTCGGCGCCGAACAGCAGAACCAGTGTCGGGATCAGCAGCTCTCCGCCGGCGACTCCTAGGAGCGAGGCGACGATGCCGATGATGAAGCCAGCAATGACCCCCGCTACCAGCCGGGCTGTGCCGGTGACCAGCGCCTGACCTGCCGTGGCATCGTGACCGAACAACAGCACGACCGCGATGACGACCAGGAGCAAGGCTATCACCTTGTAGAGAGTTTCCGATTTGAGGCGTGTCGCCCACCCTGCTCCAAACCAGGCACCCAAGAGGCTACCAGCAAGCAGATTGAGGATGACCGGCCAATGGGCCACCACGTCGGCAAAGGGCACTGTCTGCGCCCTGAACGGTAAAGCTGTGGCCACCACGACCAGGCTCATCGCTTTGTTTAGGATCACTGCCTCCAGTGCAGCGAAGTTGAACATACCAATCAGCAGCGGTAGTCGGAACTCCGCGCCCCCAAGGCCAATGAGGCCGCCGAGGGCGCCAATGATGGCACCACCTCCGAAGGCCATCGGCAGTTTCTGAGATGATGTGGAGGCGTCAGTCTCGTGCGTCATAGCGTTATATCTACGCAGAAATGACGACCTTTGCACCTAAACGAAGTGTTGTGCGGGCTCTCAAAGCTCAAAGCTAAAGCCGAGGTAGCTGGAACGCCCCCGATCGGGCTGCGCAACCCCGACCAGCTAACGCCCGATCGGGCGCTCACGTCGACGCCAAGAAGCGCATCACTGTCGCATTTCTAACTTGCTGGCAGCGTCGCGTCTCTAAATCGCTTTGACAATGCAAAGTAGGAATGTCGCCGCGCTCGGGCCCGCGGATAGCGGCCGCGCAACCTTCCCCTAGCGTTGCCAGAAAGGCAGCTTGGCGATCTCTTCCTCGGCCTGCCGTTTCGTCAGGCCGATATCGTCGATCAGATGCGGGTTGGCTTCCGAGATTCGCTTGAGATCCCAGCGAAAGCGGTTCTGCTCGCGCCGGGCCGCGATCATGCTTTGCAGGGCCGCCAGGCTGTAGCGCCAACGCGATGCCTGCCCGACCAGCATTTCCGACCGCGCTGCCCGATGCGGGACTGATGCAAAGGTATCGTTCATGGCAACCTCCTGTGGTTTGAGGCCCCATACGGCTTGGGAGTTGGAGGCCTTCGACCTGAATGAGGTTGAATTCTGCAGGATGCCGGCAGCGCCGTAATTAAGCCCGTCCAAATAGTTCTCAAAACTTCCAAAATGGGCTTGAGCGGTTCATCGTTTCACGGACACGACGAACCGCTCTACCGTCTCACACTTTTCCTGGAATTGCTCTATAGATGCGCCGCATGCAGGGATCGCGCTTTGCCTTTGGCCCGTACGTACTTGATTCGGCTGCGGGAACGCTGCTTCGAAACGATGTGCCCGTCGCCGCCGGCTATCGCGGGCTGAAGCTGCTTGCGGCGCTCGTCGAACGCCCCGGCGAAATCCTGGCCAAGGCCGAGCTGATGGACGCGGCATGGCCGGGCACGGCCGTCGAGGAAGGCAACCTCACCGTCCAGATCGCGCAGCTCAGGAAGCTACTCGGACCGGCCGCCGACGGCGGTGAATGGATCGCCACGGTTCCGCGCGTCGGCTACCGCTTCACCGGCGTCATCGAACAGCTCGGTGACGTGAGGCGAAAACCTTTGCCATTGCCCGGCAAGCCGTCGATAGCCGTGCTGCCCTTCGTCAACTTCAGCAACGATCCCGAGCAGGACTCCTTCGCGGACGGGTTGACCGAAGACCTGATCACCGACCTGTCCAGAAACGCCGGCCTGTTCGTCATCGCGCGCAACTCGGTCTTCGCCTACAAGGGCAAGGCGATGGATGTGCGCGCGATCGCCGAGGATCTCGGCGTGTGCTACCTGCTTGAAGGGAGCGCAAGGCGCGCCGCAGGGCGCGTGCGCATCAACGCGCAGTTGGTCGACGCAGCAAGCGGCGAACATCTGTGGGCGGAACGCTTCGATCGCAGCGTGGAAGATATCTTTGCCGTCCAGGACGAGGTGACGGCCAAGATCGTGGAGGCGTTGCTCGGCAGGCTGCGCGCATCGCCGCCGCGCAACCGGCCCAAGAATCTCGACGCCTACGATCTGTGCGTGCGGGCGCGCAAGCTGATCGACGATTCGCCGCAGACGGCACGGGAAGCGCATCTGATGCTGACGCGCGCGATTTCGCTCGACCCCGAATACGCCGAGGCCTATCGCTGGCTTGCCATGAACCACTGGATGGGATGGGTGCATTGGGGCGAGCCGATCGAGCCTAACCGTAGCGTTGCCCTGGAACTGGCGCGCAAGGCCGTCGCGATCGACCCCAACGATGCCGGCTGCCGATGGGTACTCGCCAACCTGCTCGCCTATGAGCGGCGCTTCGACGAGGCGGACGCTGAATTCGCCAGGGCGTTCGAGCTCGACCCGAACGAGGCCGACGCCTGGGCGACGATATCCGACATTGAGGTTCTGGCCGGGCGGATCGAGGAAAGCCTTGAACACATTCGCAAGGCGTTCCGGCTGAACCCGTTTCCGCCGAGTTGGTACTATCTGACGCTCGGCCAGGCGCAATATGGGGCCGGCGAATACGAAGCCGCCGTCGAGACGCTGCGCAGGGACGAGACCTATCGCACGAGCTCACGCCGCTTCCTGGCGGCAAGCCTTGCCCAGCTCGGCCGGCTCGACGAGGCGCACGCCGAGGTCGAGATGTTCCTCATCGCCAACCCGCATTTCACGACCCGCCACTGGGTCTGGACCGAGCCGTTCCGCGACGACGCGACGCTTGAGCATTTCGTCGACGGCTTTCGCAAGGCCGGTCTTCCGGAGTGACGGCCGGCTTGACCTCGCAGACGGTCATTCGACCCGAAAGCTGCCGGTCGCCCCTATTCTCCAGAGCGACCCGTGGCGTCACGATCGCGTTCGTATTGTCTCGTGAGCGGAAACGGCGGCAGCCAGGACTCGCGACGGACGGTCCAGAGTTCGTAGGTCGGCACCAGTTGGTCAGGTTCATCCAGGGAACCCAGATGCACTTCGATCTCGTCCGCGGTGCGCGCGAAAACGGAGGAGCCGCAACGCGGACAGAAAAATCGTCCGGCATAGTCGCTGGTCTCGCCATCGATCGTCACCGCGTCCTGAGGGAATACCGCGGCAGCATAAAAGAGCGCGCCATGGTGCTTGCGGCAGTCGAGGCAGTGACAGATGCCGACCCGGTAAGGGCGGCCCGACGCCACAAGTCGGATATTGCCGCACAGGCAACCGCCCGTGAACCGGTCCATGTTGCATCTCCTCTAAAGTCGTGGCGCTGAACGTTAGCAACGAACGCGCTGGAGCGTCCATGAACTCATGCCCTGCCCTGCCAGCTATCCCGCTCGGCACCGCCTCGCTTGCGTGGCCCACGAACCGAATTGCATAACTCGTGTCATGGCTGCAGGAATCTCTGAGCGGATATCCGCTTTCGTCGAAGCTCTTCCGTTGAAACCGGGACTTCGCGTCCTGGAGATCGGATGCGGCCCGGGCGTTGCCGCTCGCGCTGTCGCTTGCCGTATCGGTCACGGCTTCATTCTGGCCATCGACCGCTCGGAAAAGGCAATCCGATTGGCGCGTGCGGGATCGGCCGATGAGATGGCTTTCGGCAGCCTGGATTTCAGGCGTGTAGCAATCGAGGACTTCGCATTGAGGTCCGGCGATGCCCTCTTCGATATCGCCTTTGCCATGCGGGTCGGCGCGCTCGACGGGCGTCACCCCGAGGCTGGCCGGGCGGCATTGGCGCGCATCAAGGCGGCCTTGAGGCCACATGGCAGGCTCTTCATTGACGGCGGCGATCCATTGAAGGAGATCGACTTGTTCCGTGGCTTGCCGTCCTAGAAAAATCCGCCGAGAAACGCTGCCGCCTCGCCAGAGATGCCGATGATCTTGTTGGTCGCCTGGCGATAGAATTTGAAGTTGAGCTCGGTCTCGGGCCGACCGTCCTTCCAGTCCTTGAACCGCTTGAGCTCGTCTCGACCCAATCGCCGCGCGACCAGCGCGGTACGGCGGATGGAAACGCTGACACGCGGCGTCTGCCGTTCGAGGTCAGGCCTTCTGGGAATGGCCTCGCAAGACGTGACCACGCCGCGCGCGACAAGCCCTTGCCCACCTTCATTCTCGCTGGCGAATACGAAGATCGTGTCGCCTTCGGCGATATGCTTGCCGCCAAACATGGTTTTGTAGGCGGCGAATGAGAAGGTCTCCGCCAGCGGTTCCTTGACCTCGGCCTTGATCGCAAAGGCCACGCGTTACGGCTCCCGGCCGAGGGCGATCCGGTAGATCAGCGTGCGCTTCGCGCCCGGCTCGATCAGCATCACGCCCGGCTTGTCGGCAAATTCGCCATCGAAATCGACCGGGCTTGCGATGCCGTGCCAGGGCTCGATGCACAGGAACGGCGCTCCGCCCGGCTGGGACCAGATGCCGAGCTCGTTGAATCCCTGCCAGGACATCTCGATCGCCGGACCGCGGTCGGCGGCATAGCGCACGCTGGTGCTGGCCGGCCTGTCCAGAATGACGGCGTCGTCGTCGAACAGCCGCTCGGAGAGCGCAAGCGTCTTGCCATCGATGGGCGTTGGCAGCGGTGTTGGGAGCAAAAGCCCGTCTTTCAGGCGAAGGATCGGCGCGGACTCATCGCTGGCAAAAGTCAGCCGGTAGGCTTCCTTGGGCAGGTCCGGCAGCAGCGGCCAGTTGAAGGCCGGATGGGCGCCTATCGAGGCCGGCAGCACCTCATCGCCTGTGTTGGTGACCTCGAAGGTCACGCCGAGCTGGCGAGGTGCAAGGCTGTAGCTTATCGCCAGCCTGAAGGCGAATGGGTAATGGATGCGGGTTTCGGCATCGTCGCTCAGGACCAGCGTGCAGGAGGAAGTCCCCTGCTCCGCCCAGGCAAAGCGCCTGTCGCGGGCGAAGCCGTGCTGCTTCATCGGGTAGTTTTGCCCGCGATGACGCAACTGGTCGCCCTTGAGCCGGCCGACGATCGGAAACAGAACCGGAGAGTGGCGACGCCAGGCGGGGCCAGCCTGCCACAAAAGCTCCATGCCGTCGGCGTCTCGCAACGAGACCAGCTCGGCCCCCTGCCCGACGATCGCCGCCGAGATGCCGTCAGCCTGAAGCGTCACCTGTTCCATGCGTCCTCGCGGCTGGGCTCGTATGTCCGGCAGGCTAGCAAAAGGCCGCGCGTGAACTCAAGGGCGGCGGACTAAGCCGCGCTTCACGCTTTCAAGACGAACGATCCATGAGCCCCGCCCTACCCGAAAAAAGTGGCCGGAGGTTGCCCTCCAGCCACTTTTTTGTTCAGCAGTGTTGCCTGCTACGATCCAGATTATTCGCGCTCGCCGGTGAAATTCAGCAGCAACTGGAAGATGTTGATGAAGTTCAGATAGAGCGAGAAGGCGCCGAAGACGGCGAGCTTCTGCTGAGATTCAGCGTCGAAATTCTCGGCATACTGCTCCTTGATCGTCTGCGTGTCCCAGGCGGTCAGGCCGATGAAGACGGCGATGCCGATCACCGAAATGGCGAACTGCAGCGCGGTTGAGCCGAGGAACAGGTTGACGAGGCTCGCGATCACGACGCCGATCAGGCCCATGATCAGGAAGGACGAGAACTGCGTCAGGTCGCGCCTGGTCGTGTAGCCGTAGAGGCTGGTGGCGCCGAACATGGTGGCTGCGATGAAGAAGGTGCGCGCGATGCTGGTGCCGGTGAAGACCAGGAACACCGAAGCCAGCGACAGGCCCATGACGGCGCAGAACGCCCAGAACATGGCTTGGGCGCTAGCCGCCGACATCGTCTGCATCTTGAAGGAGAAGAGCATAACGAAGGCAAGCGGCGCCAGCATCACCACCCATTTCAGCGGGCTGGAGAAGATCGGCACATAAAGCGCCGGCGTCGAGGCCACCGCAAAGGCGATCAGACCGGTGACGACCAAGCCCAGGCCCATATAGTTGTAGACGCGCAGCATGTGCCGGCGCAGGCCTTCGTCATAGACCGCTCCGGCCTGGGCGCCGGTGCCCATTCGGTATCCCAGATTGGGGCTGTTCATTTGGGTTCTCCTTGGTTGGATTGGTTGGGTTGAGTGTCAGTAAAGCGTCCGGGCCAGCTTCTCGGCGGCACGATCGAGATCACCCGCATCGCCTCGTCCGACGACGGCGTAGGCAACCTCGCCGATCTGGAAATAGGCGGACGAGATATCTCCCGACGGCGCGACGGTGGGCTTCACCACATCGAACGTGCCTGGCCTGATCGCAAACAGCGAGACCAGTCCGAGATCCTTCGTTTCGAGTGCCATCTCGACGCTCGGTCCGTACCGCGACGGATAGATCTGGACATCGCGGATCCTCCAGTCGTCGGGCAATGAGGGCATGACGATCGCCGTCGCGGCGCGGATTTCGTCGGCATTGTAGCCCGGCGCTTCCGGCTGCGATGGCATCGTCTCGCGCACCAGCGTCGTACGGTGCGCGCTCACCGCTTCCTCGACATAGGCGGGCGGTTGCGTCGAGGCGACCCCCTTAGTGACAGTGATCGGCCGGAAGATGCCGTTCGCAACCCGTCCGAAAGCCAGCCTGCCGCCACCAGCACGGCCGCCGCGGCGGCGCGCTGCAGCACGGAAAAGACACGCCCCCTGGCAAGCGCCCGCTCCA
>NZ_JHQR01000401.1 GCF_014843825.1 Mesorhizobium silamurunense | reverse complement strand
CCGGCGCTCGCGGCGCTGCGCGCCAAGATGACACTCGCGGCGGAAGCGGCCGCGCTCGGCAATCCGGCCGAGTTCGAGCGCCGGCTCGCCGCCAATCCGAACGATCATCAGGCGCGGTTCGACCTGGCGATGGTGCAGAATGCGCGCGGCGAGCGGATGCAGGCCGCCGACAATTTGCTGGCCATCGTCAAGGCCGATCGGACGTGGAACGACGACGGCGCCCGGGCGCAGCTGCTGAAGTTCTTCGAGGCGTGGGGGATGACCGACGAGGCGACGCTCGCGGCGCGGCGCAAGCTGTCGTCGCTGTTGTTCTCCTGAGCGTCTTGCCGGCTTTGTTGCCGGCCCCTTTTGCCGGATAAGGGGCTTGCGCAAGGCGGCAACTGCGCCAGATAGGGGCAGTGGCTTGCTCTGCCGGCGAACGGATTGGACAAGCCGGGCTGCGTCAGAGGAGATCGCAGGTTTGACACGCTGGCCGGCGACGCCGCTTCGGAGGGTTGAAGTGCAGGCGGAGGGTTGAAGTGCAGGTCGGAAACGCCCGCTACCGGCTAGCGAAGGATCTGCCGTCGACGATCCCGGTGTTTCCGCTCGCCGGAGCGCTGCTCTTGCCGGGCGGCCGCATGCCGCTCAATATTTTCGAGCCGCGTTACCTGCAGATGATCGACCAGGCGATGGCCGGGTCCCGGCTGATCGGCATGATCCAGCCCAGCCTCGACGGCGCGCTGCGTGACGATGGCGAGCCGGAGCTTTGCAGCGTCGGCTGCGCCGGGCGCATCATCTCGCTTGCCGAGACCGGCGACGGGCGCTACCTGATCTCGCTGCAAGGCGTCTGCCGCTTCCGCGTCACGCAGGAGCTGACGGTCAAGACGCCGTTCCGGCAATGCCGGATCGCGCCCTTCCTTGCCGATCTCGAGGAGGACCAGGCCGCCGCCGAGGTCGACCGGCCGGCGCTGCTCAAGGCGTTTCGCGCCTATCTGCAGGCCAATGACCTCGAGGCCGACTGGGAAAGCGTCAGCCGCGCCGAGAACGCCATGCTGGTCAATGCGCTGTCGATGATGGCGCCCTATGGGCCGGCCGAGAAGCAGGCGTTGCTCGAAGCGGCGGATTTGAAGACGCGCGCCGAGACGCTGATCGCCATCACCGAAATAACGCTGGCGCGCGAGGACGAGGATTTTGGCTCCAGTATACAGTAAGCTGCGCCTGAGGCTGCAGGAGGACAACCGGTGACGGATGGACGTGATGCGCGGAAAGCCACGGTCGACCCAAAGCTGCTGGAACTGCTCGCCTGCCCGCTGACCAAAGGGCCGCTGACCTGGGACGCGGAGCGCAGCGAGCTTGTCTCGCGCGTGGCCAAGCTCGCCTATCCGGTACGCGACGGCATCCCGATCATGCTGCCTTCGGAAGCGCGCACGATCTCGGCCGAAGATGTGCTCACGCCACCGCCACGGCTGAGCGGGCCGTCTTGAACCGACCTCGCTACTGAAAGTTCCTGCCCTTCGGCATGACCTGCTGCGCGCTGCTCGACAGTGTGGCGATGTCCTGCCGGACAGGAAGTCCACGGCTTGCGTGGCGTTCCGACTCATCCGGCCGGGTGTCGCCGACAGACTGATGCTCGATGGCGGGCGGCCGCAAAAGCACGCTCAGCCAGGACGTCAGGTCCTCGATTCTGTCGGCGACGATATGGATGACATCCGATTCCTGCTGCAGCTTGCCGGTGACGCGGATGAAGCGCGCGCCCATCACGACAGAGCGGAAGCGGTCGAAGACGCGCGGCCAGATGATGACATTGGCGATCGCCTTTTCATCCTCCAGCGTGAGGAAGATCGCATTGCCCTTGCCCGGGCGCTGGCGCACCAGCACCAGACCGGCGACGGAGACCAGTCTGCCGTCGCGCACCGACGGCAGGCTGGCATTGGGCGTGATGCCGGCGCGGGTGAGCCGCTCGCGCAGGAAGGCGACCGGGTGTTCCTTCAGCGACAGGCCGAGCGAGCGGTAGTCGTGGACGACATGCTCGCCGAGCGGCATTTTCGGCAGCTTCGTCTCGGGCTCCAGCTCGCGCAGGCTGAGCGACGGCTGGTCGAACAGCGGCAGTTTTTCGGCGGCACTCCTGCCGTCGAGCGCGCGCACTTCCCAGAGCGCCGCGCGGCGGTCGAGGCCGAGCGAGCGAAAGGCGTCGGCCTCGGCGAGCCTTTCAATCTCGCCGACATCGAGGCCGGAGCGCAGCCAGAGGTCCCTGACCGATCGGTAGCCAGCGCCGCGACGGACGACGGCGGCATCCATGCGCTCCTCGGATAACCCCTTGATCTGGCGGAAACCGAGCCGCACGGCATGAGCCGTCTCGATGACGCCGCGCATCGAGGCATGACGTTCGAGGACACGCGAGGGATCGAAGGCGGATTCTTCCAATGCGCAATCCCAGACGGAATGGTTGATGTCGACCTCGCGCACCTCGACGCCATGGTCGCGCGCGTCGCGGACGAGCTGGGCCGGCTGGTAGAACCCCATCGGCTGCGCGTTCAGGATCGCGGCGCAGAAAACGTCGGGATAGAAGGTCTTGAACCAGCAGGAGGCATAGACCAGCAGCGCGAAGGACGCGGCATGGCTTTCGGGAAAGCCATATTCGCCAAAACCTTCGATCTGCTTGAAGCAGCGCTCGGCGAACTCCTTCTCGTAACCCCTGCCGACCATGCCGTCGATCATCCGCTGGCGGTAATTGCCGATCGTGCCGGTGCGCTTGAAGGTCGCCATGGCGCGCCGCAGCTCGTCGGCCTCGCCCGGCCTGAAGCCGCCGGCGACGATGGCGATCTTCATCGCCTGTTCCTGGAACAGCGGCACGCCAAGCGTCTTGCCGAGAATCTCTTCCAGCTCGGGCTTGGGATATTCGGCCTTTTCCTTGCCCTGCCGGCGGCGCAGATAGGGGTGCACCATGTCGCCCTGGATCGGGCCGGGCCGCACGATCGCCACCTCGATGACGAGATCATAGAATTCGCGGGGCTTAAGCCGCGGCAGCATCGACATCTGGGCGCGGGATTCGATCTGGAAGACGCCGAGCGTGTCGGCCCGCTCGATCATGGCGTAGACGCGCCTGTCCTCTTCCGGAAGGGTGGCGAGCACGTAGGGTTGTCCATACCTGTCCCGCGCCTGCGGATAATGATCCGTGAGCAGGGTCAGGGCGCGCTTCAGGCAGGTCAGCATGCCGAGCGCCAGCACGTCCACTTTAAGGATCTTCACCGCGTCGAGATCGTCCTTGTCCCACTCGACCATCTTGCGCTCCTCCATCGCCGTCTTGACGATGGGCACGACCTCGTCGAGCCGGTCCCTGGTGATGACGAAGCCGCCGACATGCTGGGAAAGGTGGCGGGGAAAGCCCATGATCTCGTTGGCGCGCTCCAGCACCTGCCGTGACAGCGGGTCGGTGCGATCAAGGCCGCCGGCATTGGCTTCCCTTTCGCCGAGCTCGGAGGCCGACCAGCCCCAGATGGTGCTCGACAGGGCGCTCCTGACGTCCTCCGAAAGGCCCATGGCCTTCGCCACCTCGCGCAGGGCGGAGCGGCCGCGATAGCTGATGACGGCGGCGGCTAAAGCGGTGCGCTTGGCGCTGTATTTCTCGTAGATATAGGCGATGACTTCGTCACGTCGCTCATGCTCGAAATCGACGTCGATATCGGGCGGTTCATTGCGCTCCTCGGAGATGAAGCGCTCGAACAGCGCATCGATCCGGTCGGGTCCGACCTCGGTGATGCCGATGCAGAAACAGATGACGGAATTGGCGGCGGAGCCGCGGCCCTGGCAAAGGATGTTCTGGCTGCGGGCGAATTTGACGATGTCGTGGACGGTGAGGAAATAGCGCGCGTAGTTCAGGCGCTCGATGAGCGCGAGCTCTTCCTCGATGCGCCGCGTGACGTGGACGGGAACGCCGGCCGGATAGCGTCTTACAGCCCCTTCCCGCGCCAGGCGTTCGAGCTCGGCCTGCGGCCCGAGGCCGGATTCGGTCGGCTCGTCCGGATAATTGTATTCGAGGTCGCTGAGCGAGAAGGTCAACTCATCAGCGAAGCGCAGCGTTTCCGCCAGCGCTTCAGGGTGGCGGCGGAAAAGGCGCGCCATTTCCAGCGGCGGCTTCAGGTGGCGCTCGGCATTGGCCGTGAGCTCCAGCCCGACCTCGGAAACCGGCGTGTTGAGGCGGATCGCGGTGAGCACGTCCTGCAGCGGACGGCGATCGGCGGCATGATAGAGCACGTCGTTGGTCGCCATCAGCGGGACGCCGGCATGTTCGGCCATCGCCGCCGCCTGCTCGATACGGAAGCGGTCGTTGCCGCCGTAGTCCGGCGCCACGGCCAGCCGGAGCGCCGAGCCGAAGCGATCATTAAGCCGGCTAATGAGCGCCAGATTGTCTTCCGCGTCTCCCGACAGGTTGGGCAGCATCGCCAGCGACATCAGATCGCCCCATTCGAGAAGGTCGCCGAGCTCGAGCAGCGTCGCGCCCTTCTCGTTCTCGTCGCGCAGGTTGGCTTGCGTCAGCATGCGGCAGAGGTGTCCCCAGCCCTTGCGGTCGCGGGGATAGGCGAGGATGTCCGGCGTGCCGTCGCGGAAAACCAGGCGGCAGCCGGGATGATAGGCGAGCTTCTCGACCTTGGCCTGCTGCCAGGCGCGCACGACGCCGGCGACCGTGTTCCTGTCGGCAAGGCCGATCGAGGAAAAACCGTAGAATTTCGCCGTCACCACCAGTTCCTCCGGTTTGGAGGCGCCGCGCAGGAAGGAAAAGTTCGACTGGATGCCGAGCTCGGCATAGGGGATGACGGTCAGCGCGTTCATGCGAAGACCCCGTGCATGAACCAGCGCGGCGCGGCTTGCGAGGCGCTGCTATAGAGGCCCTGGCGGTAGAGCCAGTAGCGGCGCCCCTCGCTGTCCTCGATGCGGTAATAGTCGCGGGTCGGCGCCTCCTCCTCGCCGGGCAGCTGCCGCCACCATTCCGCGGCGATGCGCTCCGGCCCTTCGGCGCGGGCGACGCGGTAAAGCGCGCGCCGCCAGCGGAAATTCATCGGCGGGCCCTCGGGGATCTCCGTCGCCGGAACCTCGATCGGCTCGGGCGAGCGGAACAGCCGCACCGGCCGCTCCGGCGGATAGATAAGATGGTCATCGGCGGGGCTGCCCGGTCGGACTGTTTCGGCGGCATGCGCCTTTGCGGCGCTTCCGCGAAGGGAACCGTGGTGACGGCGCGCTCCGGCAGGTGGCTTTCGACGACGACCGGCTTCAGCACGGCGGCCTCGCCGAGGCGGGCGCGGATGCGGTCGGCGAATAAAGCGATGTCGGCATCATCGTCGGCGATCTTGCCGGCAAGGACGCCCTGCAGCATGTCGAAGGCGGCGACCGAAAGCACGGATAGCCGCACGAGGTCGAAGCCGAAGCCGGCATCGATGTTTTGTTCAAGGGCTGCGAGCCGTTCGTGGAACAGTTTTCGGATCAGCTGCGGCTCGCGCATCGGGCGCGAGGTGCCGACCGCGATGCGGCTGACGGCGCCGTCGACGCGGAAGAGGAGAAGGGCGAGCGCCCTGGCACCCTCGCCGCGGCGTTCGAGATCGGCCTTTAGAGCGATGGCAAGCCGGCTCACCAGCCGCTCGATGTCGTCGGTGAGCACGATCGGTTCGGCAAGATGGCGCTCGACCGAGAGCGGCGCCACGGGAAGGCGCGGCGACACGGCCTCGTCGAGACGGCCGAGCGCCTGATCGA
>NZ_JHQR01000398.1 GCF_014843825.1 Mesorhizobium silamurunense | reverse complement strand
CGGTGGCGCATTTCGTGCACAACCCGGTGATCGCCTCCGGGCTGGCGGTGGCGCTGGCGATCGCGGCCATGTCGTTCACGCGCTCGCTGCATCCGCCGGGCGGTGCCGCGGCGCTCACCGGCGTGCTCGGCGGACCGGCCGTGATCAGCGCCGGCTTCCTGTTTCCCTTCGTGCCCGTGGCGCTGAACTCAATCATATTGGTCACGCTCGGTTTCCTGTTCCACAAGCTGTCGCGGCGCAACTATCCGCATGTGCATGTGCCCATGGCCAACAGCCACGGCACCGCCGACCTACCGCCGGCGGGGCGGGTTGGCTTCCGGCCCGAGGATGTTGATGCCGCGCTTGCGGCGCTCGACGAAACCTTCGATATCGACCGCGACGACATCGAAAGACTGCTGCGCCAGGTCGAGCTGCAGGCGATGGTGCGCGCGCACCGCACGCTGCTCTGCCAGGACATCATGTCCCGCGACGTGATCTCGGTACCGGAGAACGCCACCGCCGAGGAGGCGCGCAAGCAGTTGCTCGACCACAATATCCGTACCTTGCCGGTGGTGGACGCCGAAGCGAAGCTGGTCGGCGCCGTCGGCCTGCGCGAGCTGACGAGAACGACCGACACGGTAAAGGGCGTGATGTCGAAGGCCGGCACGGCCTCGCCCGAGACGCCGGCGATGAGCCTGCTGCCAGTGCTGACCGACGGGCACAGCCACGCGGTGGTGATCGTCGATGCCGGGCGGCACATTCTCGGCCTGATCACCCAGACGGACCTGCTGGCCGCCGCCGCCCGCGCGCAGGCTGCAGACAGGCCGCAGCTGAAAGCTGTAGCATAGCGCCGGCTGGGTCCGGAAAGTCCGGGAACCTTTTGCCGGCAGGCGCGTCCAACTATCGGATGCAACGCCTGTCGGGAGATCGGGACGATGAGAAAGTCCGCACTGCAGGCCGCCGCGATTTCGGCGGACGCTATCGCCGGCGACATGGCGCTGGTGCGCCGCGCGCTTGCACGGGAAGCGGGTGCCTTCCGCTTGATCATCAAGACGCACAACCAGCGGCTCTACCGCATCGCGCGCGGCGTGGTGCGCAACGACGCCGAGGCCGAGGACGTCGTGCAGGAAGCCTATATGCGCGCCTTCGCCAGCCTCGACGCCTTTCGCGGCGACGCCTCCTTGGCAACCTGGCTCACGCGCATCGTCATCAACGAGGCGCTCGGCCGGCTGCGCAAGAAAAAGCGCATCGTGGCGATGCCTGAAAATCCGGAAGCGCAGATCATCCGGTTTCCCCTGAACCCAAGCGACTTGAACCCTGGCGACGATCCGGAGCGAACGATGGCGCAGCGGCAGATCCTCGGGCTTGTCGAACGGGCGACCGACAGCCTTCCCGATGTCTATCGCACCGTCTTCGTCGCCCGCGTCATCGAGGGCCTGAGCATCGAGGAGACGGCCGATCTGCTCGGCATCAGGCCGGAAACGGTAAAGACCAGGCTGCACCGGGCGCGTAGCTTGGTGCGCAAGGCGCTGGACGACGAGATCGGCCCGGTGCTGCTCGATGCCTTCCCCTTCGCCGGCCGCCGCTGCGAGCGGCTGACGCAGGCGGTGATGAAGAGGCTGGGGCTCGAGGGCTAAGGCGCTTCGTCTTCGGGCGCAACTGATCGAGGCAGAGGGGGGTGACGGAACTCGGCGTAGCAGTGCTCGCTCCACATTCGAATGTGAAAAATCGGGAACGTTTGGCCTCTCCCCGCATCCAATGGCCGTCAACCCTAGATGAGCCCGCTGCCGATACGCCGGGCAAAGGAGATGCCATGTTTATCCGACCGACCGCAGCACTCGCCGCCTTCCTCCTCGTCAGCGCCGCGCCGCTGGCTGAGGCCGCCGAAAAGCCCACCGACCCGCAGATCGCCCATATCGCCTACACGGCCGGCACGCTCGACATCGAGGCGGCCAAGCTGGCGATCAAGAAATCCAAGACCAAGGAGGTCGACCATGAGGCGGTGAACAAGCAGGCGCTTGATCTCGTGAAGAAGCTGAAGGTGACTCCGCAAGACAACGCCACCAGCCAGGCACTGACCAAGGCGGCGAAGGAGGAGCGCGCCAAGCTGGCGAAGCTCAAGGGCGCGGCCTTCGACAAGGCCTATATCGAAAACGAGGTGGCTTATCACAAGCAGGTCAACGGCGCGCTCGAAACGCTGCTCATCCCGTCGGCCAGCAATGCCGAGCTGAAGAGCCTGCTGGAAACGGGTCTCAAGATATTCCAGGGGCATGAGCAGCACGCCGAACATGTCGCCGGCATGCTGAAATGAGGGCGGGCCTGCTATCGCTCCCGGTCGCGCTGGCGCTGGCGCTCTTAGCTGCGCCGGCGCTCGCCGCCACGATCGAGGTGACGATCGACAAGCTGGTGTTCTCGCCGGCAAGCGTCGAGGCCAAGGTCGGCGACACGATCGAATGGACGAACAAGGACTTGATCGCCCACACCGCGACTGTGAAAGGCGGCTGGGAGGTGACGATCCCGCCGAAGTCGAAGGGCAAGGTCACGCTCAAGGAAGCGGGTGCGGTCGACTATTTCTGCCGCTTCCACCCCAACATGAAGGGTCACCTGGAGGTTTCGCCCTGAACCGTCGCCTGGCCAGGCAAGGCGCGCCGCGCGTTGCTCGGCCGGGCGATATGCCTCCACGAGCCGTCATAGACCGCTTCTCGCCGCTCGATCCAGGCGGCGAGCCCTTCGTTGAGATCTGCGGTCGGAGCCATGCGGGCGAACTGCTCGGCCTCGACCAGCAGGCCTTCGGCGATGCTGAGATTGATACCGCGCGCCACGGCGGTGAGGATACTGGCCACCGCCGCCCGTGAATGACGGACGATGCGGCTCGCGAGATCGAAGGCGGCCGGCATCAGCTCTTCATGCGGCACCAACCGGTTGACGAGGCCGAGCTCCAGCGCCCGCGCGGGCGAAAACGGATCGCCGGTCAGAAGCAGCTCCAGCGCTCGCTTGCGCCCGACCAGCCTCGGCAGGCGCTGTGTGCCGCCGAAGGTTGGCGGCATGGCGAGCTTGATTTCGGGCTTGGCGAACAGCGCCCGGTCGCTGGCGATCGCCAACGGCACCGCTTCGGTGATCTCGCAGCCGCCGCCGAAGGCAAGCCCGTTGACGGCGGCGATGACCGGCTTGCGATAGGATTCCAGCCGTGCCGTCAGCCGCTGGCCGCGCATGACGAAATCACGCAGCCCCACATCCGTGCCTTCGGCCACGCTTGCCGAGAACTCGTGGATGTCGGCGCCGGCCGAGAAGGCGCGCTCCCCTGCCCCGGTGAGGATGATTGCACGAACCGCATCATCGGTCTCTATACTGTCCAGGATCGCAAGCAGGCGGTCGATCAGGGCGTAATTCAGGGCATTGAGTTTTTCGGGGCGGTTCAACGTCAGCACCGCGACGCGGTCGCGGATCTCGCAAAGCACAAGCTCAGTCATGTCATTTTCCTTTCCGGCATGGAACTGCCCCAAGGGATCAGCTTTCAGCTTGTATGTATATTCACTAGTCGGTATACCTAACGGATGAGCGAAAAGGTCAATCACACCAGAAAGCGCCTCGTCGATGCGGCGGCAAAACTCTTCTATGCCGAAGGTATCGGCCGCGTCAGCGTCGATGCCGTGGCGGAAAAGGCGGGGCTGACCAAGCGCACGCTCTACTATCACTTCAAGAGCAAGGACGAGTTGATCACGGCCTATCTCGACAGCCGCGACCAGCCGAACCTCAAGCAAATGGCCGGCTGGTTCGAGGCCGCGGAAGGCGGCGCGGACAAGAAGGTCGTGGCGATCTTCACCCACCTGGCGCGCGTGGCGCGGCACGTCAAATGGAAGGGCTGCGGCTTCCTGCGCACGGCCGCCGAGCTCGCCGCGATGCCCGGCCATCCGGCGGTGAAGGCCGGCTCCCGCCATAAGAGCAACTTCGAGAAATGGCTGGCGGAGGCGCTTTCAAGCCATGGCGTGCGCGAGCCGAAGATGCTGGCGCGCGAGATCGTGCTTCTAATGGATGGCGCCTTTTCCAGCATGCTGATCCACCACGATCCGGACTACATCACGGCCGCCGGTCACGCCGCCGCGACGCTGGTCAAGGTGAGGATGGAAGTGGCGGCTGCGCCAGCAACCAGTCGACAATCTCGACGGCGTGGGCGGGTGGCCGGTCGGGCGCCAGGATCGACAGGCTGAGGCCGGACGGCACACGCCGCGGGAACGGCGCCACCAGCAAGCCGGCGGCTAAGGCGCGCGAAACCAGCGCCTCGTGCCCCATCAGCACGCCGGCGCCGTCGACCGCCGCCTGTAGCGCCATGCTGTAGAGCGAGAATTCGGAGCCGGTTTCGATCGGCGGCCCCTTCACGTCGGTCGCTTCGAACCACAGGCTCCAGTCGCTGGTCCAAGTCGTGTCCCACAAGAGAGGCTGCGAGGCGAGATCGGCCGGTGTCTTAAGCTGCCGGGCCAGCGCCGGCGCGCAAACCGGGAAGATGATATCGTCGCAGAGTTTGAAGGCACGGCTGCCGGGCGGCGCGTGCCGGGTGAAGAAAATGGCGAGGTCGAAGGGCTCGCGCCGAAAATCCGGCGGCTCTTCCAGCGCGTGGATGGAGGGGCGAAGCGCGGGATGCGCCGAGCGTAAGGCAGGCAGGCGGGGCGCCAGCCACAGCTGGGCGATCGAAGGCAGTGCTGCGATGCTAACCTGCGGCCTGGGCGCCGAAATGCGCAATTCCTGGACGGCGAGCCCCAAAGCGTCGAAGGCGGTGGAAAAGGAGGGTAGCGCCGAACGCCCAGCCTCGGTGAGGTGCAGGCCCTGCGCGTGGCGCACGAAGAGCGGCGAGCCTAGCCAAGCCTCCAGTGCCTTCACCTGATGCGACACAGCGGCAGGCGTCACGCCGAGTTCGTCCGCCGCCTTGGCGAAGCTTTCATGCCGTGCCGCCGCCTCAAAGGCCCGGAGGGCGTTGAGCGGCGGCATGCGGGGTCGCGGCGGATTGACGGCCATCTGCGGCTTTCCCAACGCCGCGACGCCAGCCATGGCGGCGCGGTATGCTTCGAGCGAAGAAGCGGCGGCAGCCTGCGTCCGCCTCCAGCGCCTCAAGTCTATTTGAGGGCCACCGGAGTCAGCTTGCCGTCGACCTTCCGCCACTCAAATACGACGAAGCCCGGCTGCTTGATATCCCCTTTGTCGTCATAGGAAATGGTGCCAAGCACTGTCGGGATAGCCGCTCCTGAATGGAGATAGTCGGACGCCGCTTTCGGGTCGTCGGCCTTGGCTCTGGCGATCGCCTCGGCGAGGATCTGGGTCGCGGCATAGGCATAGAGCGTGACGGCTTCGGTGGGCACATTCTTCGCCTTCAGGTCGGCCACCGCGTCTTTGGCCTCGGGAAAGGTCGCCGGATCGGGAAAGGACGTCATCAGCGTCCCGGCCGCGCCCTCGCCGGCGATGGCGCCGAACTCGCTGTTGGAAATGCCGTCGCCGCCCATCAGGATCGTCTTGACGCCCTGGTCGTGCATCTGACGCACGATGAGGCCGGCCTCTGTGTGCTGGCCGCCATAATAGACAAGGTCGACGCCCGACTCCTTGATCTTGGCGACAAGCGCGCTGTAGTCCTTCTCGCCCGGGTTGATCTCCTCGTGCAGCACTTCCTTGCCGCCGCCGGCATTGTAGGCCTTGGCCATCTCGTCGGCGAGGCCCTTGCCGGCCGTCGACTTGTCGTCGACAATCGCGACCTTCTTGTCCTCAAAACGCTCGAGCACGAATTTCGCGGCGATGATGCCCTGCTCGTCATCGCGGCCGCAGGCTCGGAAGGCATCCCACAGGCCGCGCTCCGTCACCATCGGGTTGGTGGCCCTGGGCGTGACGAAGAGCACGCCGTTCTCGGCATAGACCTCCGAGGCCGGAATGGTGACGCCGGAATTGTAGTGGCCGACGACATAGTGCACGCCGTCCGCGACGAACTTGTTGGCGACCGACACCCCCTGCTTCGGGTCGGAGACATCGTCGCCGACCGAGACGCTGAGTTTTTGGCCGAGCACACCGCCATTGGCATTGATGCGCTGGATCGCCGTCTCGACGCCGACGCGGTACTGCTCGCCATAGGCGGCGTTCGGCCCCGACATCGGCCCCGCGACGCCCAGCACGATATCCGCCCTGGCGACGCCGGCGGCGGCGGCCGTCATCAGAGCAGCAGTCATCAATCGCAGAATCATGCGCATGGTCATTCCCCTTGTTTTTGAAGAAGCGGGCTCCCTGCCCGCGGGTTCAGGCGCTCAGCTTACGAAATGAAGCTTCGTGAACCGGCGCCGGAATTCGCTGACATCCGCAGCCACTTCCTCCGCGGCATCGTTGCCGCGCAGCCCCCTGGCGATGAGGGCGGCAAGCTCGGGCATATCCTTCTCGGTCATGCCCCAGCGAACGATTTCCGGGGTACCGAGGCGCAAGCCGTTCATGTCGCCCTCGACCGCGCCGACCGGCAAGCCGATACCGCAAGCGAGGATATTGGCGCGCCGCAGCCGCTTCGCCGCCGCCTGCCCGCCGCCGAATTCGGCGGCTTCAATGGCGAACTGGTGCGAGGTGGTGTGGCCTTTCGCGGTCGAGAACACCGGCAGGCCGCGCTGCGCCAGCTCGCTTGCCAGCGTCTTGGCGGTGCCTGCCATGGCGGCGGCATAGGCGTGGCCATGCTCCTTCCAGTCGAGCAGCGTGATGGCGAGCGCCGCCGACTTTGCGGCGTCGAAATTCGCCGTCATGCCGGGAAAGGCGATGCGGTCGAGTTTTTCGGCGATGACGGCGTCATTGGTGACGATCAGACCCGAAGGCGGCCCGCCGAGGCTCTTGTAGGCGCTCATCGTCATCAGATGGGCGCCCTCCTCCAGCGGCTGCTGCCAGGCGTGGCCGGCGATCATGCCGCAAAGATGTGCCGCATCGAAGAGCACCAGCGCGCCGACCTCGTCGGCGATCGCCCTGATCTCGCTGATGGGATGCGGCAGGAGATTGAGGCTGCTGCCGATGGTGATCATCTTCGGCCTGACCTGCCGGGCAAGCGCGCGGAGCTTGTCCACATCGACCGTATAGCCGTCGGCATCGACGGGCGCGGAATGGATCTCCAGCCCGTACAGGCCGGCGCAGCCCGTCATATGATGCGTGACATGGCCGCCGATGGCCGGCGGCGGCGCGATGATGGCGTCGCCCGGCCGCGCCGCGGCCATGAAGGCATAGAGATTGGCGATGGCGCCGGACGGCACGCGGATTTCGGCATATTTCGCGCCGAAGACTTGCGCCGCGAGCTCGGCGGCGATGACCTCGATGCGCTCGACGCCCTCCAGCCCCATCTCGTATTTGTCGCCGGGGTAGCCGAGCGACGGGCGCGAGCCGAGCCCGGAAGCAAGCGCGGCCTCCGCCTTCGGGTTCATAACATTGGTCGCCGCATTGAGGTTGATGGCGTCGGCCTCGTGGATCTGCCTATTGAGCGCGATGCCTCCCTCTATCGCAGCGAGCACGGCGTCGCTCCCCTGTCCGCTTGCGGCCTTGGCCAGCGCCTGGATAAAATCCTCGCAATGCGCGGGAACCCAGGGCCTACGGGCAAGAGCGGTCATTGAAGCCTCCACATTGCCGGATGCGATGTCCGGATTAATTAGGGCATGGTGGAGGCTTGGCCGGCCGGGCGCAAACGAGTAGTTCTAGCGGCTAGGCTTAGAAAATTTAGGGGTAGGAATTAGGGCAATGCGCCTGACTTGGATGGTGCAATGCAGGAAGCGGATGGTCATTATAAGGAGACTCTTTATAACGGTCGATCTGATCATGACCACCAAGGGGAGACGATGCGCTACATACGTCCGCAATCAATGGAAGATGCCGTGGGCCTGCTGGCCGGCGCGGCCGGCCCGGCCGCCGTTCTCGCCGGAGGCAGCGACCTCCTGGTCAGGATGAAGGGCGGCTTCATCGAGCCAGAGCTGATCGTCGACATCAAGGCGATCGAGGGTTTAGGCGAAATCAAGGAGACGGCAGACGGCTTCAGCATCGGCGCCGCGGTGCCCTGCGCGGTGCTGGGCGAGAACGCGGCGCTGCAGAAGGCCTGGCCCGGCGTCGTCGAGGCGGCCAAGCTGATCGGCTCGAAGCAGGTGCAGGGACGCTGCACCATCGTCGGCAATCTCTGCAACGCCTCGCCGGCCGCCGACAGCGTGCCCGCGCTGGTCGCGGCCGGTGCCAAGGCAGTGGTAGCCGGGCCTTCGGGCAAGCGCACCATTGCTGTGGAAAGCGTGCCGACCGGACCGGGCAGGACGTCTCTCGCCAAGGGCGAGATCATCGAGGCGATCCTGCTCGACAAGCGCGCGCCAAATGCGGGCGATGCCTATCAGCGCTTCATTCCGCGCACCGAAATGGATATCGCGGTGGTCAGCGCCGGGGTGAACCTGACGCTCGATGACAAGGGCGTCGTCAAGTCGGCCCGCGTGGCGCTGGGCGCCGCGGCGCCGACGGTGCTGCTGGTCGAGGAGGCGGCGCAACTTCTCATCGGCTCGAAGCTCGACGAAGCGACGCTCGAGCGGCTCGCCAAGGTCTGCGCGGGCGCCTGCCGCCCGATCGACGACAAGCGCGGCTCCATCGAATTCAGACGGAAAGTTGCGGGCGTGCTGGCGAAACGTGTCGCCACCACCGCTTATGAGCGTGCAGGAGGCAAGTGATGGCCGGTGTAGCAGTTTCAACGACAATCAACGGCGATCACGTCGAGTACCTTTGCCAGCCGGACGAGACGCTGCTCGACGTGCTGCGTGACCGGCTCGGCCTTACGGGCGCCAAGGAAGGCTGCGGCACCGGCGACTGCGGCGCCTGCAGCGTCATCGTCGACAACCGGCTGGTGTGCTCCTGCCTGGTGCTGGGCGCGGAAGCCGAAGGCCGCCAGATCGAGACCATCGAAGGCATGGCTCATGGCGATCAATTGCATCCCCTGCAGCAGAAATTCCTCGAGCACGCGGCATTGCAATGCGGCATCTGCACGCCGGGTTTTTTGATCGCGGCAAAGGACCTTCTGGCGAAAAACCCCTCCCCGACCGAGGAGGAAATTCGCTTCGGTCTCGCGGGGAACCTCTGCCGCTGCACCGGCTATGACAAGATCGTGCGCGCCGTCCAGGACGCGGCAAACGTGATGAAGGGAGCCTGAGATGAATTTCGATCCGCGCTACTCGGGACGCAATTTCTCTTCCGTCGGCACGCGCCCCATCCGCCCCGACGGCGTCGACAAGGTGACGGGACGCGCCCGCTACGGCGCCGACTTCAACATGGCCGGACAGCTGGTCGGGCGCATCCTGCGCAGCCCGCATGCCCATGCGATCATCAAGAAGATCGACACCTCGAAGGCCGAAAAACTGGCCGGCGTGAAGGCGGTGATCACGGCGGCAGACCTGCCCGACCTCACCGACGGCGATGCCGCCATGTACGACATCCTCGACAACTGCATGGCGCGCACCAAGGCGCTCTATGACGGGCATGCGGTGGCCGCGGTCGCCGCGATCGACGCCCGCACCGCCAGGCAGGCGCTGAAGCTGATCGAGGTCGACTACGAGGTGCTGCCGCATGTGACCGATGTCGACGAGGCGATGAAGCATACGGCGCCCCTCATCAACGACGCCATCTTCACCGAGGGCCTCGAGGAAAAGCCGGTCAAGCCCTCCAACGTCTCCAAGCGCACGCAATACGGCCATGGCGATGTCCATCAGGGTTTTGCCCAGGCCGACACGATCGTCCAGCGCTCCTTCAAGACCGAGCAGACGCACCAGGGCTATATCGAGCCCCACGCCTGCGTGGCGAGCGTCAACCCCGACGGCACGGCGGACTTGTGGGTGTGCACGCAAGGCCATTTCGTCTACCGCCAGCACTGCGCCCAGTTGCTTGGGCTCGAAGCCTCGAAGCTGCGCGTCACCTCCTCCGAGATCGGCGGCGGCTTCGGCGGCAAGACCCATGTCTGGGCCGAGCCGGTGGCGCTCGCGCTGTCGCGCAAGGCAGGCCGGCCGGTGAAGCTCGTGATGACCCGCGACGAGGTGTTTCGCGCCTCGGGCCCGACCAGCGCCACCTCGATCGACGTCAAGATCGGCGCCAGGAAGGACGGCACGATCACCGCGGCGGAAGCGACGCTGCGCTACAGCTGCGGCCCCTATGCCGGCATGTGGGCCGAGATCGGCGCCATGACGGCGTTCGCCTGCTACAAGCTCGAGAACGTCAAGACCGTCGGCTACGAGGTGCTGGTCAACCGGCCGAAGACCGCGGCCTATCGCGCGCCCTCGGCGCCGATGGCGGCCTTCGCGGTGGAAAGCGCAGTCGACGAGCTCGCCAAGGAGATCGGCATCGACCCGGTCGACTTCCGCATCAAGAACGCGGCGCAGGAAGGCACGCGCGCCTCCTACGGCCCAGTCTACGGCCCGATCGGCATCGGCCCGACGCTTGAAGCGGTGAAGAACCATCCGCACATGAAGGCGCCGCTAAAAGCAAACCAGGGGCGCGGCATGGCCTGCGGCTTCTGGTTCAACTTCGGCGGCCAGACCTGCACCGATCTCAACATCGGCATGGACGGCACGGTGTCGCTCGCTGTCGGAACGGTGGATGTGGGCGGGTCCCGCGCCTCGCTGTCGCTGGTGGCGGCGGAGGAGCTCGGCATCGACTACAGCCATGTGAAGGCGATCGTCGCCGACACGTCGAGCCTTGGCTACAACGACATGACCGACGGCAGCCGCGGCACCTTCTCCTCCTCCATGGCGACCATCTCGGCCGCCCGCAACGCGATAAAAATCCTGCGCGAGCGCGCGGCGCAGATGTGGGACATTTCGGTCGACGACGTTGCCTGGGAAAAAGGCCATGCGGTCGCCAAGGGCGAGACGCACGGCAATCTCGGCAAACTGTCGCTGAAGGAGATCGCGGCGCAATCCGGCAAGACCGGCGGGCCGATCGCCGGCCACAGCGAGCTCGTCGCCGACGGCGCCGGCGTCTCCTTCGCCACCCATATCTGCGACATCGAGGTCGACCCCGAGACCGGCTCGACCAGGGTCATCCGCTACACGGTGGTGCAGGACGCCGGCAAGGCGGTGCACCCGACCTATGTCGAGGGCCAGTACCAGGGCGGTGCCGCGCAAGGCATCGGCTGGGCGCTCAACGAGGAGTATATCTACGGCAAGGACGGGCGGCTGCAGAATCCGGGCTTCCTCGACTACCGCATCCCGGTGTGCTCGGACCTGCCGATGATCGACACGCAGATCCTCGAGATCCCCAACCCCAACCACCCCTACGGGGTGCGCGGCGTCGGCGAGACCTCAATCGTGCCGCCGCTGGCGGCGATCGCCAACGCGGTGTCGAACGCGGTGGGCGTGCGCATGAGCCACATCCCGATGTCACCACCGCGGATTCTTGCGGCGCTCGAGGCCGAACGGGAGAGGTTTTCGCGCTAATGGTCGAAGTGACGCTCTGGGGCTCGCTTGGCGCTGCCGCCGGAGGCCAGAGCAAGCTCGACATCGAGGCCAAGGACATCAGGGAGCTGTTCCGGAAACTTTCGGAACAGTATCCCGCCTTCGAGCCCCTGATCGATCGCGGCATCGCGGTCGCGATCGACGGGACGATCTACCGCGATACCTGGTCGAAGGAACTGCCTGAGGGGGCGGAGATTTTTCTGTTGCCGAGATTGGCGGGGGGGTGAGGCTGGGAGCCGCCGCCGCGGTCGCCTGGCATCAAGGTCCCCAACGTCGTGTATGGGCCGGCGAACGAACCCGCTGCGCGGGATGGGCGCG
>NZ_JHQR01000397.1 GCF_014843825.1 Mesorhizobium silamurunense | reverse complement strand
CACCGCCGCGCGGTCGCGCGTGCAGACGATGAAGGAAACCTGCGGCCGCTGCCTGGGCCAGGGCGGCGCGGGCAGGGCCGGGCGGAAGCCTCGCAGCAGCGGATGGTGCTCAGCGTTCATGGCGAGGCCTTTGCGCCCGCGTCAGGCCGACGGATAAATCCGTTGCGCCGCGATCCTTCCCACCCCCCTCTGTCCTGCCAACGTCGACCGCTGCCACCTTGCAAAACAAATTCGCCCAACCAGCTCATGCCGCCCCCATCCTATAAGGCGCAAGCACGGATGCCGCCGGCGCGGATTTGAGGCGGTAGGCCATCCGGTCGGCCTTCTTGCCTGCCCACATCGAGGCCTGGCTCAGCCAGGGCGCCCAGGCGCCGGGGCGCAACGCATATTGCTCGCGACGGCGGATCGCGTTCCATTTCACCGTCAGCGTCAGCAATTCATGCGTCAGCACCGGCCGCTCCTCATCGTTGACGAGTTGGTAGAGGAAATAGAACAGGTTCAGCGCTCCGGCCTCGAAACTCGGCCGCGTCGTATCGGGCAGCTCGGCGATACGCGCTTCCATTGCTCGGACGAATTCCGCCGCCCGGCGTACGGTCTCGAAGGAGACGCGATCGCCGATGGCGCGCAGGTCCGCGCTATCGTCAGCCAAGCCCTCGCGTTCAAGATTCTCTGCCACGATTTTGAGATGCGTGCGCCGCATCTCTCGGGTGTGCCGGCTGGTCACGCTGCCGGCGTGCACCCGGTAGACGAGCAGGCTTTCCTCCATCAGCGCCGCCGGATAGCGGTCGGCGAGCCGCCGGAAGAGGTCGAAATCCTCGGCATGCCGATAGAAGCCGTCGTAATAGAGGTCGGCATCCGCAATGACGTTGCGGTTGTAGACCACCGTTGGGTGCATGAAGATGGTGAAGAATTTCGACAGCACGGGAAGGCCGAGGCGGAACACCGGATCGAGTCTGCCTCGCGCGATGCGGCCGTGGAGCAGTGGATCGACGAGCGCGCCGCAAAAGCCAAGCTCGGGCCGCGCGGCAAAGAGCGCCGCCTGCCGCGACAGCCGCCAGGGATAGGCGAAGTCGTCGGCGTCCATGCGCGCGACGAGTTCGCCCCGCGCTATCTGCAGCCCCTCATTAAGGCTGGCGACGAGGCCGCGATTCTCGCGCGAGATGATCGAGACGCGGCTGTCGTCCTGGCGGAAGCGCTCGAGGATCTCGAGCGACCTGTCGGTCGATCCGTCGTCGATGGCGATGACCTCCAGCCGGCGGTAGTCCTGCCGCAGGATCGAGCCGATCGCCGCGGCGAGGTAGGGCTCGGCATTGTAGACCGGCAGCAGCACGGAGATGAGGGGAGCGGCGGTCATCGATATCCCCACGGTTGCAGGTGGTATCGTATTGGTGTCGGCCAATTGCCGATGTTGGCGCTGCCCCGTAAACGGGGAGAAAGAAGCTGGCCGCCATGCCGGCGCTTTTCTGCGACGCCGGCGATTGGCGAAACCGGCGACGAGAGCGCCCCTCTCCCCGTTCTACGGGGAGAGGATGCCGGCAGGCAGGGGAGGGGCAGCGCGACGCTCGCCATTATCGTCTCGCCTCCGTTCTCTGCAGGTCGAGTGCGCGACTGCCGGCCACACCGCTGGTCCATCTGTCGTCGCTCGCCACGCGAGCGCTTGGTCGCACGACATAAGGAAAATAGCGCTTGAGGCCGTTGAGCGGCTTTTCGAACAGCGCCCAGGAAAGCGAGGCGACGATCAGCGTGGCGGCGCCCGCGACCAGGAATCGCCCCGGTCCCTGTTCCGAGACGTTGAGCGGGATCCATGGCTGCGCCTTGACGGCATAGGCGAGAAGGATCGGGTGGTAGAGGTAGACGCCGTAGCTGATGCGGCCAAGCCCGAGCAGCGGGGGGAGTTCGGCCAGCTTGCCGAGCGTGCCGCCGAGGCCGGTGGAGCAGGCGGCGACGATTGCCGCCAGCGGCACCAGCGGCAGCACCTGCACCAGCAGCCAGCGCGGCCATTCCCATGTCGAGTCCGCCGGCCCC
>NZ_JHQR01000395.1 GCF_014843825.1 Mesorhizobium silamurunense | reverse complement strand
CATCGGCATTCGCCGCCGTCCGCGCCGTCCGCGCCAGGAGCGATCTGACCCGATGCAGCAGGCGCTCCGCATCGGTCACGGTTTCGGCGGCGACGACCAGCCCGTGATTGCCGAGGATCAGCACGTCGACCCCGGGCCGCAGCCGTTCGGCAATGCCCTGGGCAAGCGGCAGGCCCGGCCGGCGATAGGGAACATAGGCCCATTCGACGCCCTCTAGTCGCCGCGCGGCCTTGATCTCGCAATCGGCCTGGACCGCGAGCGAGATCGTATCGACGCAATGGACATGCAGCACGACCCGCTGCGGCATCAGCGCGTGCACGGTGGTCTCGATCGACGGGCGCAAGCCGCGTGGATTGAGGGCGCCGATGGCAAATGCCTGCGGCTTATCGGCAGCCGGATCGCGCCGTTCGACGGCCTCGATCAGCGGCACCATCGCCACCGGCACCATGATGTCGTCGGACAGCGCATCCTTCAGCCAGGTGCCGGAGGCCTTGATCCACAGCGTGTCGCCGGCCTTCAGCGACGTGTTGCCGCCGGCCGCCTGGGTCAGGTGCGGGTTGCTGCCGATCCTGGCCGAAAGCGCCCGCAAGGCGGCCAGTTCCTGCGCATCAGCTTGGGTCGCCATGGCGCTTCTCCTCCAACGGCTTGCCCTGGTTCTCGGGCCTGGTTCTCGCATGATCTCCCGTCGTCGGGAGCATTTGGTGTGATATCGCAGATGCGAGCGATATACGTCAACAGTGATCTAGTATCGTCAAAACTGGCTTGCAATCTGACTAATGTTGAGTAAGTTGCGCCAATTGCCGTGGAAAATGGCATGTGAGGAGGAGAGAGTTGAGCGATTCCGGCCGCCAGCGTCAGATCGTCGAGCTCTTGCGCGATCGCCCCTTTGCATCGGTGCGCGAACTGCAGGAGCGGCTCGGCGTTTCGGCTGCGACGGTCAGGCGCGACATCGACAAGATCGACGAGGCTGGCGAGGCGCGGAAGGTCTATGGCGGCATATCCGCCCTTGATGGCGCTGCCCATGCGGGGGTCGCCTATGCCAGGCCCTATGACGAGAACCGCGACCTGGCGGTGGACGCCAAGCGGCAGATCGCCGCCGTCGCCGCGACCATGGTGCGCGATGGCGACGCCGTTATCGTCCACGGCGGCTCGACCTGCTTCCATCTCGGCGTGAGGCTTGCCGACCGTAACATCCGCCTCTTCACCAATTCCATGCCGCTCGCGGCCTATCTCAGCGATCATGGCCACTGCAGCCTGACCATCGCCGGCGGCGACCTGCACCGCGAGCCCGGCATCATCCATTCGCTCACCCAGGCCGTTCCGTTCTACGCCTCGAAATTCTTTCTCGGCGCGCAAGGCCTCAGCCATGAAGGCGTTCTGGAATCGCATCCGCTGCTGGTGCGCTCGATCGTCGATCTCAGCCTCTGCGCCGATCAAATCGTGGTGCTGGCCGACAGCCGCAAGCTGTCGATCCACGCCCGCAACGTCGCCATGCCGCTGTCGCGCATCGGCACGCTGGTGACCGATGACGGCCTCTCCGATGCCGATGCGCGCATGCTGGAGGACGCCGGTGTCAGCGTGCGCATCGCCCCGGCCTCGGGAGCCCTCCCGTGAAGGTGGCGGTGCTCGACTTCGGCAAGACCAACTCGAAGCTGTTCGTCTTCGGTCAGGACGGGCGCATCGTCGACGAGCGGCGCACCAGTCCTGACTGGATTCGCAGGGGCGGCCTCAGCGTGCTTGACGAGGCGACCGTGTATGACTGGGCGCTCGATGCCGTCAACGAGGCCGTCGACGGTCATGGCATCGAAGGCCTGATGGTGTCCGGCCATGGCTGCACCTTCGCCCTGGTCGATGAGGCGGCGCTGACGCATCCCATTCTCGACTATGAGCAGGAACCGTCGGCCGAGATCGCAGCGCGGATCGATCGCCGCATTCCCGATTTCGCCGAGACCTTTTCGCCGCGCCTCCCGCTTGGCTTCAACTACGGCCGCCACATGCTGTGGCTTGAGCAAGTGGAGCCCGGCGCCTTCGCCGCCGCGAAGGCGATCCTCGGTTATCCGCAGTATTGGAGCTGGCGCTTCGGCGGCCGGGCCGTTTCGGAAGTGTCCTATCTCGGCTGTCATTCGCATCTGTGGGCGCCGCGCCGGCGCGACTTCTCCTCGCTGGTCGACGCCGAAGGCTGGCGCGGCCGCATGCCCGCCTTCGCGCGCGCCGGCGCCGTCATCGGCGAGCGGCGCTTCGGCAGATCCGGCCTGCCGGTCGCCATCCACAACGGCGTCCATGACAGCAACGCCGCGCTCCATGCCTATCGGCGGCAGGAACTCGGACCGCTCACCGTGGTGTCGACGGGCACCTGGGTGATCGTGCTCAATCCGGACTGCCCGCTCGACGCGCTCGACCGCGACCGCGACATGCTGGTCAACGTCGATGTCGATGGCGGTCCGGTGCCGACCATCCGTTTCATGGGCGGGCGCGAATTCGCGACCATCAGCGGCAACTGGCAGGGCACGATTGCTCCGGCCTCGATACAACGCGCGATCGATGCCGGCGTCATGGCGCTGCCGAGTTTCGCGCCCGGCGGGCCGATGCCAGGCCGGACAGGCGAAATCGTCGGCCGCGTTTCCGAGGCCGAGGAACGTGCGGCCGTGGCGCTGCTCTACGTTGCGTTAATGGTCGACCTGTCGCTCGACCTGATCCGGTCGCGAGACACCGTCATCGTCGACGGCGGGCTGAACGCGGGCGGCCTGCTCGCCGGCCTGTTGGCCGCGCTGCGCCCCGGCCAGTCCTTCATGCAGGGCGCCACGCTGGAAGGCAGCGCCACGGG
>NZ_JHQR01000392.1 GCF_014843825.1 Mesorhizobium silamurunense | reverse complement strand
GGGCGGCCGCGAGGAGCACTGCCGTGCGGCGCGCTTCCCTGCCGGCGCCAGCGACGACCGCTATGGCGGTCACGATGCGTCCTTGCCGCGTCCTTCGCCGCGCACCCGGCGCGAGACGCGATCGAGCACTGCGTTCACCAGCTTCGGCTCGTCTTCCTCGTAGAAGGCCTTGGCGATATCGACATATTCCGAGACGATGACGGCCACCGGCACGTCGTCGCGCTTCATCAGCTCGTAGACGCCGGCACGCAGGATGGCGCGCAGCGTCGAATCCAGCCGCGATAGCGGCCAGTCATCGGTGAGTGCCTGGCGAATGACAGGATCGATGGTCTTCTGGTTCTCGACGACGCCGGTCAGGATGGCGCGGAACCACTGCGCATCCGCTTCGCGATAGAGCGCGCCGTCGACTTCCTTGCCAAGGCGGAAGGCTTCGTACTCGGCGGTGATCTCGAAGACGCCGCTGCCGGCCACATCCATCTGGTAGAGCGCCTGGACGGCGGCAAGACGGGCGGCGCCGCGCTTGTTGGCGTGGCGCACCGCACCGGTGTGGGCAGGCTCGCTCACGATTGGGCTCCGAATTTCTCTTTCAGCGCGATCATGGTCAGCGCCGCGCGCGCGGCGAAACCGCCCTTGTCGCCTTCCGTTCGCCTGGCCCGCGTCCAGGCCTGCGCATCGTTCTCGGTGGTCAGGATGCCGTTGCCGATCGCGATCGCTTCCTGCACTGAGAGGTCCATGAGCGCGCGGCTCGATTCATTGGCGACGATGTCGAAATGATAGGTGTCGCCGCGGACGACGGTGCCGAGCGCGACGAAGCCGTCATAATGCGTGCCGCCTTCGGCGGCGCCGTCCAGCGCGAAGGTGATGACGGCCGGGATTTCCAGCGAGCCGGGAACGGTGACGACGTCATAGGTGGCGCCGGCCTCGTCCAGCGCGCAAGTCGCGCCTTCGAGCAGCGCGTCGGCGAGGTCGTCGTGGAAACGCGCCTCGACAATAAGCAGATGCGCCTTCGCCTTCGGACGAATGAACGCTTTGCCGTGTTGGGATATGCCTGCCATAAAAGTCTCCGGGGGGTTGCCGGTGACTTAGGCCGAAGCCGGGTTGATCGCAAGCACAAGATTGCCGAACCGACACCGGCCAGCATCTCTCGACGGTTTCGGGTCCCGCGCGGCGCGATCTTTCAGAACGTTCTTTTGCTAGACAGGCGAAGCCTCGAGGATCGAGATCGGCGCCCGGGTGCCGATCACCCGCTCGAGCTTCAGTCCGGCGCTTTCGAACAGGCGGGCGTATTGTGTCTCCGTCCGTTCCAGGCCGCCGGTGACCGCGAGCATGACTACATCGATGGCCTTGATCTGATCCGGCTCATCGCCCGGAGGCACGAGCGTCTCAGCCAGGAGCACCCTGCCATGCCGTGGCATGGCCTCGCGGCAACGCCGCAGGATCAACCCGGCACGTTCGTCGTTCCAGTCGTGGATGACCTTTTTGATCACGTAGATGTCGCCAACCGGGACACTCTCGAAGAAGTCGCCTGCGACGAAGTCGGTGCGCGGCAGATCGCCACCGGCGCCCCGGCGCGCCGCCGCCACGCCGGAGGGCAGATCGAATAGAATGCCGCTCAAATGAGGATTGCGGGCAAGGATGGCCGAGAGAAGCTGTCCATGCCCGCCGCCGACATCGACAATCCGCGTATATCGGCCGAAATCATAGGCGTCGGCCACTGCCTCGTTGCCGCCTTGGCTCAAGGCGACCATGGCTTTCTGAAACAGGGCAGCCTGCTCCGGGTGGGCCGAGAGCCAATCGAACCTCGGGCTCCCGAATACCTTGTCGAAGGCGGGCTTTCCCGTGCGGACGGAATGCAGAAGCTGCTCGAATGCAAGGTAGGCCTCACTGTTGATCATCCGGATGAAATCACGCGGTCCGGGCCGATCGGAACGCAGCACCGCGCCAACTTCCGTCAACGCAAAATGACGAGGGCGATTTTCAGTGAACACCCCCTCCGGCGCCAGAAGCCGCATCACGCGGTAGAGGGGTTCCGCATCCACCTTCGTGGCGGCTGCCAAGTCTTCAACCGACTGCTCGCCGGAGACTAGAAGATCGGGAATTCCGAGTTCGATAACGACGCGCAGCGCCTGTGACACAGCAAATCCGAAACCAAGTCTCACGACTTGTTGCGACGGGCTGCTCACGGTTTTCCCCTCCGGCCAAGGAGAGAGCTTATGTGGGGTGCGAACAGAAGTGAAGCCCTGCAGAACGGCGGATTTGCCCGTCCGGTGTCAGCAATCCGGGCCGCCGCCTCGCCGGAAACCGCACGGCTGTGCTCAAAGCCCCTCTTTCGCCGCCTCCGCCAGGCGCGCGGCGTAGCGGGCCATGGTGTCGATCTCGAGGTTGACGCGGTCGCCGGTCTGGCGCTCGCCCCAGGTGGTGACGCTCAGCGAATGCTGGATCAAAAGCACGTCGAAACGGGTGCCTTCGACCTTGTTGACGGTGAGCGAGGTGCCGTCGAGCGCGACCGAGCCCTTCGGCGCGATGAACTTCGCCAAATGCCGGGGCGCTTCGAGGGTGAAGCGCACGGCATCGCCCTCCTCCTTGCGCTCGACCAGCTCGGCCGTGCCGTCTACATGACCGGACACGATGTGGCCGCCGAGTTCGTCACCGATCTTCAGCGCCCGTTCGAGATTGATCCTGGTGCCGGATTTCCAGCTCGAAGCGCTGGTCAGCCTGAGCGCTTCTTCCCATGCTTCGACCTCGAACCAGCGCGCGTTCGAGCCTTGCTCGGGTAGTGCGGTGACGGTCAGGCAGACGCCGCCGCAGGAAATCGAAGCGCCGATCGCGATCGTTTCGGGGTCGTAGGCCGTATCGATGCGCAGACCGACACCTTCGCTGAGCGGCTTCACACTCGCGACAGTGCCGACGTCCGTGACAATTCCTGTAAACATCAGATCGCGTCTTCCAGCTTGACCATGATCCTATCCAAAAACCGGTTCCCACTTTTTGGGATCACGGTCGTACCCATTCGGCGTAGGCATCTTCGCCGAAGCGCATCTCGCGCAATTTGCGGAAACCTGCGGGGATATGGTCGGCGTCGATCGGCGATGCAATGCCGTCCTCGCCGATCGCTTCCGGCCCCTGAAACAGCACAATGCGGTCAACAAGGTCTTCTTCCAGGAAGGCCCTGGCCACCTGCGCGCCGCCTTCGACCAGCACGCTCGCCATGCCGAGTGCTGCCACGTCCTCCAGCAACTCCGGCAAGGCTATCTCGCTTTCATAGGTTTCCGTGCCGATGAAGCGCACGCCGGCGCGTTCGAGAGCCGCTCGCCGATGCGGATCGGCTTCGAGGCATGCCGCGACATAGAGCGGCACTCGGTCGAGGCCGGACACCAGCTTCGATGTCTCCGGCAGCCGGATCTGGCGGTCGAGAATGATGCGCGCCGGCGAGCGGTTCTCCAGTCCCGGCAGGCGCACGGTCAGCGCCGGATCGTCCTCAAGTGCGGTACCGATGCCGACCAGGATGGCATCGGCCTCGGCGCGCATCAGATAGACCTCGCGTCTGGCGATCTCGCCGGTGATGGCGACTTGGCCGGCGCCTTTCCTGCCGATCTTGCCGTCGCTCGAAAGTGCGAGCTTCAAAGTCACTTCCGGGCGTTTCTTCAATGACCGGATCAAATAGCCGGCCATCTGCTCGGCAGCTTCGGTGGCGAGCACCTTCTCCGCCACCTCGACGCCGGCGGCGCGCAGGATGGCGTAGCCCTTGCCGGAGACGCGCGGATCGGGGTCGCTCGCCGCGCCCACAACGCGCGCGATGCCCACATTGACCAGCGCGTTGGCGCAAGGCGGCGTGCGG
>NZ_JHQR01000393.1 GCF_014843825.1 Mesorhizobium silamurunense | reverse complement strand
CGCTGGCGATCGCGCTCGGCGCCAGCGCGCGCACCGTGCAGCGGGCGCTGGAGGAGCTCTCCACGCAGGACAAGGTGCAAGCGGTCGGGCGCGGCAGGGCGCGCCGCTGGATGACGCCACCGATGACTGGATTCCCGACCGTCTTGTTACTCCCGGGGCCGCTGCCGAGCGACTAGTCTGCGGCCATTGTTCAAATGGAGATCAAAATGAAACGAGCCGCTGCTGAGATCCTACGGGAATATGGACCCTTTCCGGACGCCGAGCGCGTCAATGGCGTCACCTATGACGGCAAGAATGTCTGGTTCGCCACCGGCGACAAGCTGAAGGCGCTTGACCCGGAGAGCGGCGCGATCGTGCGATCGATCGACGTCGCCTCGCATGCCGGGACCGCCTTCGACGGCGAGCACCTCTACCAGATCGCTGAGGATCGCATCCACAAGGTCGACCCGAAGACCGGCAAGGTCGTCGCCACCATTCCGGCCCCCGGCAATGGCGGTGACTCGGGCATGGCCTGGGCCGAAGGTTCGCTCTGGGTCGGCGAATACAGGGCGCACAAGATCCATCAGATCGATCCTGAAACGGGCAAGGTGATCCGCACCATCGAGTCGAAACGCGTCGTCACCGGCGTCACCTGGGTCGATGGCGAGCTCTGGCATGCCACTTGGGAAGGCGAGGAGGGCGATCTGCTGCGCATTGATCCCGAGACAGGCGACGTGCTGCAGGAGGTGACGATGCCGTCTGGCGTGTCGGGACTGGAATCCGATGGTGGCGGCTGCTTCTTCTGCGGAGGCGGCAGCAGCGGCAAGATCAAGGCCGTGCGCCATCCCGGATACAACCAGGACTCGACCGTCAGCAAATAGCCGGTAGGCCGAGCTGCCAATCCGGCGCTGACGGGAAGTTACGCTCACCAAGCGGGATCTCGGCCCTATGACGGTTAGAATGACACCGCCTCAGTTCCATTGACAAAGGTCGCGCCCCGTCGCTCCATTAGGTCTTCCTAAAAAGGGAGGCAGCGATGGCGTACACGTATCGGTGCAAGGACTATCCGGGAATGGAAGCCTGTCCCGGGAGCTTCACGGCAGAAAACGCGGAAGAGGTGATGAAGCACGTTGAGCTTCACGCCAGGTCCGCGCATGGTGAAGACCCCAGCCAATGGTCCCAAGAGGACCGGAAACAGCTACAGGCTATGATGATCGCAAGCTAGGCCTACTTCTGGATCAGGCCGCCTCGCGCGCCGGCCGGGCAACGCTCTTGTTTGAGATCTGGCCGGCATTCGGTCTGTCGATATGCGCCCAGGCCGGCCGCTCGAACAGGAACGTGCCGAAGCCGGTGCGCTTGACGATGAAATAGAGAATGACCGGGCTGACGACCGAGACGAGCAGCACCGCGAGGCTGAGCATGCCGGTATCGGTCAGAAGGCCGCTTGCAAGTGCTGCACCGCGGAAGATCGACATCGGGATGGTGAAGGCGACATAGACGACAAGCGAATGCTCGCCGAGCCACCGCAGCAATTCCATCGAGGCGAATTTCGACAGGAAGCCGCCGGCGACGCAGAGCGCCACCGCGCCCGCGACGGCCAGCGTAAGATGCAGCGGCGGCCATGCCGCCAGGCCCATCTGCATGCCGACGGGCTCGACGGCATAGCCCGGTGAATAGACGAGCAGGCCGTTGACGACCGCCCACCCGACCAGGCCCGCAACGGCGATCGCCGGACGGTCTTGCGTCCATGCCACGAGCCGGAACACCAGCGGCGCCATGACGAAGCCGAGATAGAAGAACACGAAATAGGCGGCGAATTGCGTGAGGGCATAGCTGTCCGAATGCGGCGCCCACATCTGGAGCGCCGCGGCGGCCGGGATGACAATCCAGTGCGGCGTGTTAAGCTCGCGCAAGACGCGCGCGACGAGGCCGAACACCGCCAGCATGTAGATGAACCACAGCACGCCGTAGGGTTGGACGACAGCCATTGCGAGATCATGCAGCATACCGGCAGGATCGCGGCTGAAGATGCCGATCTTCAGCCCGATCGAGATGATTGCCCACAACACGTAGAAATAGAGATAGTGGACGACGCGCCGGTCGATATAGCGCCGCCACGGCCGGTCGATCACCTGCGACAGGAACAGGCCAGAGATGAGAAAGAATTCCGGCATGCGGAACGGCGTCGCGAAGCCGATGACATAGTTGAGAAAGCCGACGCCGCCAGTATATTCACCGGTGTTGTAGGCGGAATACATCATCACCACCAGGATGATGGAAAGACCTTTTGCCGTGTCCACCCACGGCATGCGCATCGGGCTGCTCATGAACGATCTCGAGGAAAATTCACCTGCCCCATAGTACCGGACAGGCTCACCCCTAGCAGCATGAAGCTTCGGATATCGTAAACGCGGGTTTTCTTGCAGCGGCTAGCCGTCGCTTCGTGCCGGCGTTAGCGCTGTCGTCTGTTGCATCGCCACCGCCACGATCACGCCCGACAGGAAGGTAAGCGCCGCGATTGATCCGATCGCCGCGACGAAGCCGAAGAAGTCGGCGATGAGACCTGCCGACAGCGCGCCCACCGCATAGCCGAGATCGCGCCAGAAACGGTAGACGCTGAGCGAGCGCGCCCGCCAGGAGGGATGCGAGGCGTCCGATACCGCCGCGATCAGGCTCGGATAGACCATCGCCGTGCCGAGGCCGAGCAGCAGGCTCGCCAGCAGCCACCAGCCGAAATCGCGCGTCATGGCGGTAGTGAGAAGCCCTGCGGCCTGCACCCACATGCCGGTGACGATCAGGCCCTTGCGGCCCCACCGGTCGCTGAGCGGCCCGGTCGCGACCTGGAAGACGCCCCAGACGGCAGGATAAACTGCCTTGAGGATGCCGATCCGCTCGACGCCGAGCCCGTTGGCGGCGAAGAAGAGCGGAAAAAGCCCCCAGCTCATGCCGTCGTTCAGATTGTTCACCAGGCCCGCCTGCGAGGCGGCGAACAAATTGCGGTCACGGAGCGAGGTCAGCATGAAGATCTCGCGGAAGCTGAGCGGAGATGCCTGTTTCGCGTCGTTGGCGAGTTCCAGCCGCACATGCGCGCGCGTGTCGCGCACGAGCAGGATCGACAGCGCGGCCCCGAGCATCGCGTAGCCGACGCCGAGATAGATCGGCACCGGGCGCAGCCCGTAGCGGCTGGCCAGATAACCGGTGAGGAAGGCGGTGACGCCGACCGCGAGATAGCCGGCGAACTCGTTGAGACCGACAGCGAGGCCGCGTGATTTCGGCCCGACGAGGTCGACCTTCATGATGACCGTCATCGACCAGGCAAGCCCCTGGTTGATGCCGAGAAGCGCGTTGGCGGCGACGATCCAGCCCCAGCTTGGCGCCCAGATGATGATGAAGGGCACCGGCAGGCCGAACAGCCAGCCGAGGACCAGCACGCGCTTGCGGCCCCATGTGTCGGCGAGCTGGCCGGAGACGAGATTGGCGCAGGCCTTGACCACGCCGAAGCTGACGATGAAGGAGACGACGAGCGTGGTGGAAGCGACGCCGAATTCCTCCGCGCCGATCAGCGGCACCACGGTCCGCTCGATGCCGACCATGCCGCCGACGAAGGCGTTGATCAGCACCAAGAGCGCGAACTGCTTCCAGTTGGCCTTGAGGCCGAGCGCAACGGCCGGCGCCGCTGCGCTCACGATTTGGCTCCAGCGTTCGCGGCCCGGGTGCGGGCGGCATCCGGCGGCGGGGGAGGGATGTCGGCGGTCATCGCGGCGACGAACTGGTCCTCGTCCTCGATACGGAAGGCCTTGTTGAAGCGCCGCTCGAAGCCGATCGTCGATGTCGGCTTGCCGCTCAGCGAGCGGCCGCAGACCGAGCCGGAATAGGCGCCCGGCAGCACCTCGATGTGATCGGCCAGCTCCTTGAGGCGCCGCACGCTGGCATAAAGCGCGCGGGCACCGTCCTCGGCGCTCGAGGCGAGCTCGGTGCGGCCGAGATCGCCGACCATCAGCGTGTGCCCGGTGAGCACGAACCAGGGCTCGGCCGACCGCGTCCGGTCAGTGACGAGCAGGCTCAAATGCTCCGGCGTGTGGCCCGGCGTATGCATCACGGTGGCCGTGACGTTGCCGAGCTCCAGCACCTCGCCGTCCTTCACCCGACGGAACGGGAAGCCTGCCTCGGCGCCCTCGAACAGCACGTATTCGGCGCCGGTCGCCTCGGCGAGCGCCCGTCCAGCCGAGACATGGTCGGCATGGATATGTGTGTCGACGACATAGAGGATGCGCATGCCGGTCGCGCGCGCCGCCTCGACATAGGGCGCGATGTCGCCGACCGGATCGACGACGGCCGCGCAAGCCTTGCCGCCGCAGCCGAACAGATAGGAGGCGGCGACCGGATCGGTATGCAGGAACTGCCTGAGAATCATCGCTTTTCCTCCGCACTGCCGGCCGCGGCGGGCGAGCCGCGCGGCTTGACAGCAAGTCGAAACTGTCATTCAATCATTTCATTGAATGACGATGCGTCGCTGAAAGGTCGATGTCAATCCGCAATCCGAAGCAGGCGCTTTACGAGCAGTTCGCGATCGTCGCCAAGGCGCTCGGCCATCCGCTGCGCCTGGAGATGATCGAGCACCTCGCGCAAGGCGCGCGCAGCGTCGAAGCGCTTGCCGCAAAGCTCGGCCAACCCGTCGCCAACATCTCACAGCATCTGCAGGCGCTGCGCCGTGCCGGTATTGTCTCGGCCGAGCGGGATGGCAAATTCGTGCACTACGCGCTCGCGGATGAGAGCGTGCTCGATGCCTTCGCGTCGGTGCGTGCCGTTGCCGAGCGGCACGTTGCCGAGGTCGACCGTATCGTGCGCGGCTATTTCGACGCGCGAGACCAGATGCTGCCCGTAAGCCGGGACGAACTTCAGGCCCTCATGCGCGACGGGCTGGTGACACTGATCGACGTCCGTCCGCCGGATGAATTCGCGCTCGGCCATGTGCCCGGCGCGATCAATGTCCCGCTCAGCGAAATCAAGGTCTGGTCTGTGGGAGCCGCTGCCGACCGCGAAGTCGTCGCCTACTGCCGCGGTCCATGGTGCGTGATGTCCTTCGAAGCAGTGTCCGCGCTGCGCTCGCTCGGCCATTCCGCGCGCCGTCTCGAGGACGGCATGCCGGAATGGAAGGCCGCCGGCCTGCCGGTGGAGATGGCCGCCTGATGGTGTGGCCAATTAGACTGCGTGGATGCCCGCGAGCGGAAGGCCACTGAGCCGCCACTGCGATGCGGACCGCTTTGCGCCCAAAGCAGATCTATGACTGGCCCGGCTCACCACCTTCAAGGCGCCAGTTGTTCCTGAAGCGGTTGGATCAGCGTCCGTGCCGCAGCTTTCCCTGCCGAAAGGATGCGGTCCGACAATTCCGTTCCTTCCATGGCGCGGGCCAGTTGAAGCGCGCCGATGAGGGTCGAAAACACGCCCAGCGCAACGGCCTCCGGATCCTCCGTCGGCGGCAGAGCTTCAGCTATCTGTCGCATCAAGGATTGAACGCGCTCGGCATAAAGGGCCCGCGTTTCAGCCGGCTGCCGTGCAATTTCCGGCAACAGCGCGGCAGAAGCGCAGCCCTTTCCAGGATTGTCCCGGTGGTCAGCCGATAGATACACATCTATGGCCATTTCCGGGCCGCCAGTGGCCAGTGCTTCCTGCAATTGATGCGACTGCGCGTCCAGGGCCGCCGCCACGCTTTCACGGACGAGCTCCGCCTTGGACTGAAAGTGCGGATAGAAGGCCCCGTTCGTCAGCCCGGCCTCGCTCATGATGGTCGCAAGGCCGGACGCCGCGATGCCGTCGCTACGAAAGCGGTCGGCGGCGACCTCCATGATCCGGCCGCGTGAGGCATCCTTCCGGCCCTTTTCGTAGCGCATGGCAGCCATTCCTTTCGCTATTGCATTATGATCATAATTGGATATTATGAGTGTAATTCAACCGACGTGAAAATGCTAGCCCTCATGATTTTGGAGAACGAAATGAATGCGAATTCCGGAAGAACTGCAATCGTGACCGGAGCCTCCTCGGGCATCGGCCGCGCCAGCGCCGAGGCATTGGCGCGGGCGGGGTTTACTGTCTTCGGGACAAGCCGCCGCAAAGCCGGCAATGGCCCGGACGGGGTGACGATGCTGGCATGCGACGTGACCGATGGTGAGGCCGTTACCGCGCTCGTTTCGACGGTGCTGTCGCAAACCGGCCGGATCGATCTCCTGGTCAACAATGCGGGCGTCGGCCTGCTTGGAGGCGCCGAGGAATTCTCGGTTCCACAGGTGCAGGCCCTGTTCGACGTTAATCTGTTCGGTGTCATCCGCATGACCAATGCGGTGTTGCCGTCGATGCGGCGGCGCGGCGAAGGGCGCATCGTCAACATCGGCTCAGTGCTGGGACTCGTGCCGGCGCCGTATTCAGCGCATTACTCGGCGGTCAAGCACGCGCTCGAAGGCTATTCGGAATCGCTCGACCACGAGGTTCGTGCCTTCAATGTCCGCGTCTCGGTCATCGAACCGGCGTTCGTGCGCACCGTCTTCGACCAGAACGGAATCCAGCCGGACTCCCTGTTGAAGGAATACGATCGGGCTAGAGCCGGGCTCGAAGCGCTCCTCCGCGACGTGATGCCTGTAGCCGATCGGCCGGAAGTAGTGGCCAAGGTGGTCGTCAAGGCAGCGACCGATGCCCGTCCGCGACGGCGCTACACCGCCGGCAAGGCAGCGCGCCAGGTCAGCCTGCTGCGCCGCTTTGCCCCTGCGGACATATTCGACAAGAGCTTGCGCAAGCAGTTCCGCCTTCCGGTCTGAACAACAAATTCGGCCAAGGATTTTACGCACATGCGACTGGCAACCAAGGCGTTCCGCCATGCCTGACGCCTTCTCCCGAGCCGACTGTTTCAAGAAACACTTTTCAGAAAGTCACTGCCATGAAAGCATTCGTCGTCGATAAATATAACAAGGAGGGCATTTTGCGATTGGCCGAGATGCCAGTGCCGAACGTCGGGGATAATGATGTCCTGGTCGAGATCCATGCAGCAGCCGTGAACCTTCTGGATTCCAAGGTCAGAACCGGAGAGTTCAAGCTGATCCTGCCTTATCGCCGGCCCTTCATCCTGGGCCACGACGTGGCTGGGACGGTTATCCGCGTGGGATCGAAAGTCCGCAAGTTCAAACCCGGCGACGATGTCTACGCGCGGCCGCGCGATGGACGGGTTGGCACATTCGCCGAGTTCATTGCCATGGATGAAGCCGACGTGGCTTTGAAGCCCAAGAACCTCAGCATGGAAGAGGCGGCCTCAATCCCGCTGGTCGGCCTGACCGCCTGGCAGACGCTCGTTGAAAGGGCAGGTTTAAGGAAGGGGCAGAAGGTCTTCATTCAGGCCGGCTCCGGCGGCGTGGGGACGTTCGCCATCCAACTGGCAAAGCACCTCGGCGCGGCCGTTGCAACAACTGCGAGCGCGGCGAGTGCCGATCTGGTCAAGGGGCTCGGCGCCGATGTCGTCGTCGACTACAGGAAAGACGATTTCGACAAAGTCCTGTCGGGCTACGACGTCGTCCTAAACAGTCAGGACGCCAAGACGCTCGAAAAATCCCTGAACGTGCTGAAACCGGGTGGGAAGCTCATATCCATCTCCGGTCCGCCTGACCCCGAATTTGCCCGAGCGAAGGGACTGAACCCGGTGCTGAGGCTGTTACTGCGCCTGTTAAGCCGGGGTATCCGGGCCAAAGCCAGGCGCCGTGGCGTGAGTTTTTCGTTCCTTTTCATGTGGGCGCAGGGTGATCAACTGAGCAAGATCACTGCTCTCATCGAATCCGGAGCGATCCACCCGGTTGTCGATCGGGTTTTTCCATTCGAAGCGGCCAACGAGGCTCTGGCTTATGTCGAAACAGGGCGCGCCAAGGGCAAGGTCGTCGTCAAGGTCAGGTAGCAACTCCTGGTTTTGCTTCACATCAGCATTCAGGCAACGCCAAAGCTGATCCATACGGCCGAAGTTAGCCGCAAAGCAGACCGGCAAAACATGCCGTTGGTCGGCCCGCCTGGTCGCAGGCGAGCCGTGGCAGCTGGAGCGCTGCGGAAACGTCAGTCCTTGGCGCGCTCGACATAGGAGCCGTCGGCTGTCATCACCACCACGCGCGTGCCGGCGCTGATATGCGGCGGCACGGCGGTGCGCACGCCGTTGGAAAGCACGGCCGGCTTGTAGGAGGAAGACGCGGTCTGGCCCTTGGTGACCGGCTCTGTCTCCACGACCTCGAAAGTGGCGCGTTGTGGCAGCACCAGCGAGATCGGCACGCCGTTGAACTGCGCCAGCTGCACTGCCATGCCTTCCTGGAGATAGGGAGCCATGTCGCCGACCACGCCTTCCGTAGCCACGACCTGGTCGTAGCTTTCCGGGTTCATGAAATGGAAGCCTTCGCCGTCGGAATAGAGGAAGGTGTGCTCGCGCTCCTCGACATAAGCGCGCTCGACCATCTCGGTCGTGCGGTACCGCTCCGAAACCTTCACCCCGTCGCCGATGCGGCGCATGTCGAGCTGGGTCACCGGCGTGCCCTTGCCAGGGTGGATGTTTTCGGCAAAGAGGATGACATAGAGCTTGCCGTCCTTATCGACGACGTTGCCTTTGCGTAAGGAACTGGCGATGACCTTGACCACGATATTCAATCCCAATCGAGTTTTTCGGCCTGCAAGCGTCGATTGCCGCGAAGCGGCGACGGCGGCCTTCGCGTGCGCCCTAGCGCATCTTGCGCCGAACCGCCAGTCTTCTCGGCGATTTTCCCGCTCATGACCGGCGCTTCGCCCTGGTGGACGCCGCATATTCATGCCGACCGCCGGCCAAGGCTCATGGCGCGCAATGCCATCGCCGCCGCCTTGCGCGGCTGGTTCGCCGACCGTGACTTCGTCGAGGTGACGACGGCCGCGCTGCAGGTCTCGCCCGGCAACGAGGCGCATCTTGCCGCTTTTGCCACCGAGGCAATCGGACCGGATGGGATAGGACAGCCGCTCTATCTCCATACATCGCCGGAATTCGCCTGCAAGAAGCTGCTTGCCGCCGGCGAGAAGCGCATCTTCAGCCTGGGCGCTGTTTACCGCAACCGCGAGCGCGGGCCGCTCCACCATCCCGAATTCACCATGCTCGAATGGTACCGCGTCGGCGAAACTTATGAGCGCCTGATGGCCGACTGCGTCGAATTCCTGGCGCTCGCCGCCGAAAGGGCCGGCGCCAAAAGCTTCCGCTTCCGCGGCCGCGAGGCCGATCCTTTCGCCGAACCGGAGCGATTGAGCGTGGCGGAAGCCTTCATGCGCCATGCCGGCATCGACCTGCTGGCGACTGTCGCCGTCGACGGCAGCACCGACCGCGAGGCGCTCCACGCGGCGCTGGTTCGCGCCGGCCTGCGCACCGCGCCCGACGACAGTTGGGCCGACTTGTTCAGCCGGGTGATGGTCGAAAAGGTCGAGCCGGCGCTGGGGCAGGGCCGGGCCACCATCCTCTGCGGCTATCCGGTGTCGGAGGCAGCCCTTGCCCGGCCGAGCGCGGAGGATCCGCGCGTCGCCGAGCGCTTCGAGCTTTATTGCTGCGGCGTCGAGCTTGCGAATGCCTTTGGTGAACTCACCGATCCGGCCGAGCAGCGCCGCCGCTTCGTCGCCGAGATGGACGAGAAGGAGCGCGTCTATGGCGAGCGCTATCCGCTGGACGAGGATTTCCTCTCGGCATTGGCCATCATGCCGCAAGCCAGCGGCTCGGCGCTCGGCTTCGACCGGCTGGTGATGCTGGCGACGGGAGCACAGAAGGTTGAGGATGTAATCTGGGCGCCGGTGGCAGGCTAGCCTCTCGTCGATTTGATGCCGCTTCGGCAAAGCTTCCCGCACGAACACGGCGATTGCCTTGAGATTGCCGCATCCGCCATTGCACAAGCGGCAGTGGAACAATAGATGGTGCGGGCAGCATCCGCCCTCCGGACAGCTTGAACAAACAGGACCAACCGCATGACCGACACGCTCGACGCAGCGAAACTGACCGACCGCGTCGCAGCGCTCGTCGAGGCGGCCAAGCGCGCCGGAGCGGACGCCGCCGACGCGGTCG
>NZ_JHQR01000391.1 GCF_014843825.1 Mesorhizobium silamurunense | reverse complement strand
CCGAGATCGACCGCCAGGAGGGCGCCCGCCACAAGCTCGGCCGCGGCCTCGGCGAACTGCTGCGCGCATTGACCGTGGACCAGGAGTTGAAGCGCGTGATTATCGCCGGCGGCGATACGTCGAGCCACGCGCTCGGCCAGATGGGCGTCGACGCGCTGACGGTCAGGATGCCGCTGCCGGCGTCGCCCGGCTCGCCGCTGTGCGTCGCCCATTCGAGCATCGCCGCAATCGACGGGCTGGAGGTGGCGCTGAAGGGCGGGCAGGTCGGTACCGATCGCTATTTCTCGACCATCCGTGACGGTCTCGGCGGTTGATAGCGCCATGCCGCACTCACCCGCATTCGGCTCGCTGTGGCCAGGGGACTGACCAATGACACAGATGCCTCAAGTCTGGATCGGCACAAGCTGGAAAATGAACAAGGCGCTCGCGGAGGCGCACGCCTTCGCCAGCGGCCTGCTTGCCGACCCGGAAGGCGACCCGCGTGTCCAGCGCTTCGTCATCCCGCCCTTTACGGCGGCGCGTGAGGTCAAGGCGATGCTGAAGGATACGTCCGTCAAGGTCGGAGCCCAGAACATGCATTGGGCCGACGAAGGCGCATGGACCGGCGAGATTTCGCCGGTGATGCTGAAGGATTGCAATCTGGACATCGTCGAGCTCGGCCATTCCGAACGCCGCGAGCATTTCGGCGAAACCGACGAGACCGTGGGCCTCAAGACCGAGGCCGCCATACGCCACGGCTTGACTCCTTTGATCTGCATCGGCGAGACGCTGGCCGAGCGCGAGGCCGGCCTCGCCCACGATGTCCTCGACAGGCAGGTGCGCGGCGCGCTGTCCAAACTCAGCGCCCCGCAGAAGCGGGCGCCGATCCTGCTTGCCTACGAGCCGGTCTGGGCAATCGGCGTCAACGGCATTCCGGCGACCTCGGACTACGCCGACGCGCGCCAGGCGGAGATCATCGCTGCCGCACAGGACGTGCTCGGCCGCCGCGTCCCTTGCCTCTATGGCGGTTCGGTCAACCAGGACAATTGCGCCGAACTCATCGCATGCCCGCATATCGACGGGTTGTTCATCGGACGCGCCGCCTGGCAGGTCGAGGGCTACCTCGACATCCTGTCCAGATGCGCCGCCAAACTATGAGGAGACGATCATGAAGCTCGCGGTTGCAGGGGACAGCGCCGGCGAAGGCCTGGCCAGGGTTCTGGCCGATCATTTGAAGGACAGGCACGAAGTGTCGGAAGTGTCGCACACCGAAACCGGCCCCGACCCGTTCTACGCCAATCTGTCCGACCGGGTCGCGAGCGACCTGCTGGCCGGCAAATATGACCGCGCCATTCTGATCTGCGGCACGGGGATCGGCGTCTGCATCTCGGCCAACAAGGTGCCGGGCATCCGCGCGGCGCTCACCCACGACACTTACTCGGCCGAGCGCGCCGCGCTGTCGAACAATGCCCAAATCATCACCATGGGAGCGCGGGTGATCGGGCCTGAACTGGCGAAGTCGATCGCCGATGCCTTCCTCAAGGAGACGTTCGATCCGAAAGGGCGATCGGCCGGCAACGTCGCCGCCATCGATCGGGTCGACGCCAAGTACAACGCTCGCTGACCGCGATACTTCCCGCTTCGCGAGCTTGGCTGGACCAGAAGAAGAACGTTTCCACGCCGCTGCGAAACGCTCTAAAAAGCGCGTCGCGATCCTTCGGATTCGCTCCATGCGCTTTAGCTTTTGATTTCACGCATGTCTTTGTCCCGAAACCGGTTCCCACTTTCGGAAGACATGCTTTAGTCTCATGGCCGAAGACGATGCAGGGAGACGCAAATGAGCCTGACGCAGAAGCTGATCAATGACGGCAATGCGGCGGTCGACGAAATGCTGGTCGGCATCATCGCCGCGCATCCCGAGCATCTCTGGCGTCCGGACAACGCGCCGCGTGCCGTCGTCGCCAAACATGGCCCGCGGACCGGCAAGGTGGCGCTGATAATCGGCGGCGGCTCCGGCCATGAGCCGACCTTCCTCGGCTATGTCGGCAAGGGCCTGGCGGATGCCGCAGCGATCGGCAACGTCTTCGCCTCGCCGCCGCCGCAGCCCGCGGTCGACGCGGCAATGGCCGCGAGCGGCGGTGCCGGCGTCCTGTTCATGTATGGCAACTATGCCGGCGATGTGATGAATTTCGACATGGCCGCCGAGCTTTTGGAGATGGAAGGCATAGAGGCGCGCACGGTGCTGACCACCGACGACATCGCGTCGGCGCCACGCGACCAACGGCAAAAGCGCCGCGGCGTGGCCGGCAACGTGTTCATCTTCAAGGCCGCTGGAGCGGCCGCCGACATGATGATGCCGCTGGACGAGGTGGAGCGGATCGCCCGTCACGCCAACGACCGCACCTTCACCATGGGCGTGGCGCTCTCGTCCTGTTCCCTGCCGCAGACGCGGCGGCCAAGCTTCGACCTCCCCGTTGGCGAGATGGAGATCGGCATGGGCATCCATGGCGAGCCCGGCGTGCGGCGCGGACCATTGCGTTCGGCCAACGATGTCGCCGACGAAATCATGGACGCGATCCTGGCGGAAATGAAGGCGCCGGCCGGCGATCGTGTCGCGGTGCTGGTCAACTCGCTCGGCGCGACGCCGCTAATGGAACTCTACATCCTGAACGCCCGGATCGCGGAACGCCTGAAGGCTGCCGGGCTGGTCGTCCACAAGACGCTTGTCGGCCCCTACTGCACGTCGCTCGACATGGCCGGCGCCTCGATTACCGTCATGCATCTCGATGACGAATTGCAGCGCATGATCGACCATCCCTGCGACTGCGCCATGTTCCGGAGCTGAGCGAGATGGAGTTTACGACCGGGGATTTGAAAACCCTTTTCGGCGCCTTCTCCGCGCGAATGGCGACGGAGCGCGACAGGCTCTGCGCGCTTGACGGTGTGATCGGCGACGCCGATCACGGCATCGCCATGGAGCAAGGCATGAGGGCCGCGGCCGATGCAGCCCAAGCCGCCGAGGGCACGCTGCAGGATGTGTTCAATGCCGCCGCCAAAGGCTTTCTCAACGCGGTCGGCGCCTCCTCCGGACCACTCTATGCGACCGCGCTTCTGCGCGCCGGCAAGGCCGCGGGTCCGCGCGGATCGATGCCGAGCGGCGAGTTGCGGACCGTCATTGCGGCGATGCGCGACGGCATCGTCCAGCGTGGCAAGGCGGAACCCGGCCAGAAGACAATGCTCGATGCCTGGGCTCCCGCCGCGGACGCGGCAATCAATGGCCAGAACGCCGATGCCATAGCCGCCGCTGCCCGCCAGGGCGCGGAGGCGACACGCGATATGATCGCGACCGTCGGCCGCGCCGCGCGTCTCGGCGAACGCTCGCTGGGCCATCCGGACCCAGGCTCGGTTTCGGCCGCAATGCTGGTCGAAGAAATCTGCAATGCGATGAAGACTGCTTAGGCCGTCTGCCGGCCGGGTCCTCAACCAAGGAAGGCGGCGGCGCGTGGCGTTCCCCAGGGTCGTGTCAGTCCGGTTCCGCTCAATTGCGGGTTCGCAGCCGTACCTTTTCGGCGAAGGCCTCCACCTCGCCCTCGCGAGGTTCCTTGCCGGTGTGCGTGAGCAGGTAGGCCGGCGTCAGGAAAAGACGGTCGCTTACCGGCTCGACGATCTCGAGCGAGTAGTAGCCGATCTGCGTGAAGTACAGCACGCGCGCCCGCACGAAGGCTTCCGTGTCCGCGTAACCGTGCCGCGAAAACATCGCCCGGATGGCGTCGACCCGCGCATCGTCCTCCTCGGTCACGATACGATGGACCTTGGCGGACTGGCGCGACCAGGCGCGCACGGCGAAATCCAAGCGCGGATTGAACAGCGATTCATCCAGCCAGCACTCGAAGACATTGAGCACGGCCTGCGTTATCGACGCGGCGGGCCGGCCCGCCTGCTCGACGATGAAACGGGTGTTGTTGTTGCGCCAATAGTCCAGAAGCTGATCCAGCAGATCCTGGCGGCTCTTGAAATACCAGTAGAAGCTCGAGCGGGAGACGTTCAGCTTCTGCCCGAGCGCGAGCACGCGCACCGCCTCAACCCCCTCGGAGATCAGCGTCTCCAGCGCGAGCTTCATCCAGTCCTCGCGCGTCACCTTGGTGTTGCCGATCAGACCGGACCGTCGCACGACGTCTTCAACACTGGAATCGGAGAGCATAGCGAGCCAGACAAAATTTAACCGCGGCTAGATAGACCTGAAACCGAACCGCTACAATGCTGGCGATTGTTCGAGCCATTCCCACAGATAAGGCGCGAGGCCCCGGTCGACGTGGAGACGCGCACGATCGGCGTTACCGAACCGGTAGAAAAGGACATTGACGCCGGCGAAAAGGATCGAGGCCGAGCGACTTGCCGGCCTCGGATCGAGCGCTGTGCCCCGCGCGATCAGATTGTCCAATTTCGGTCCCTCGATCTCGAACACATGGAACCCCGCATCCATGACCGAGACCGCGAACCCGGCCTCATGCCAGCCGGCCGCAATCGGGAATGGCCGTTCGCCGACGGCAAGAATGCGATCACGCGCAATCCGGACCATGTATTTATCGCCGCTGGCAACCGCGCCGGCTCCGACGCCCTCACCCACGAGACTGGATGATTGCGCCCAGGCGGTCAGGTCGCCGCTGACCAGAAGCTGGTTCAGCCCGCCAACCGTCCGCACGGTCACACCATCCTTGTTCGGCGTCGCGATGGCGAAGTCGGGCACCGCCAGCCACTTTTCGGCAAGGTTACGCATGCAGGCGGCTCCCTTCCGGATCGAAGGCGCAGGGCGCGACTATGGTGGCCTGCCGCACAACGCCGAGATGCTGAACGTCGATCGTCTCGCCGTGCCGCGCGGCGCCCCGTTCGATGAGCGCCAGGGCAACCGGGCGCCCCAGGGTCGGGCTATGATAGCTGGAGGTGACGAAACCGACGCTTCGGAGGCGGCCCCCGCTTTTCTCGACGCCATGGGCGCCGGTCGCCAGCGGCGCCTCGCCGTCGCGGACCGTGAGGCCGACAAGCTGATCGCGATCGGACCTGTTCGCCGCCTCGGTGAAAAGCGAGCGCCGACCGACGTACTCACCGGTACGTTTGGTGCGCGGCCCCGCCACGCCCAGGTCGTGCGGCATGATGTTGCCGTCGGTGTCCTTGCCGATGACGATGTACCCCTTCTCCGCGCGCAAGATCATTAGCGATTCGAGGCCGAGCAGAACGGCATCGAACGCGCGGCCCTCCTGTCGCATCCGCTCCCATAGCGCCTCGGCCCGGTCGGCGCGGATGGAGATTTCGTAGCTTCGGTCGCCGGTGAAGGAGACCCGGGCTATGCGCACCTCGTCGCCGGCAAAGCGGCCGGTGGCGACGGCCATGTGCGGCAGGCTGGCATCGTCCAGCGCGGCACCCAGGTCGAGCGCCTCCACGAGCCCGCGCGCATTCGGACCCGAGACGGTCAAGGTGGCGTATTGCGCGGTGGCGTTGTGGATATAGACCGCGTCGCGACCGAAACGATCCTGCCGCCATTCTTCCAGCCGGACATGGACGGCGGCGACATGCGACGACGAGCAGGAGACGATGAAGCGGTGCTCGTCGAGACGTACCAGAACGCCGTCATCGAAGACGACGCCATTTTCCGACAGCATGAAGCCATAGCGGCAATGGCCAGGCTTCAAGGTCGACATGGTGTTGTAGTACATGAAGTCGACCAATTCGGCCGCGCGCGGGCCGATCACATCGATCTTGCCGAGCGTCGAGCCGTCGAAGAGCGCGACGGACTGCCGGGCGCGCCGCGCTTCCTCCTGGATCGCGGCCCCGGCTTCGCCGCTTCCATAGAAGGCTGGCCTCAGCCAGCCGCCATATTCCTGGAACACCCCGTTCGCTGCGCGATGGTTTGCCTCCAGCGGCAAGCGGCGGACCGGGGCGTGCATGCTTCCCCGGCGCGTTCCCGCCAGGCTTGCAAACGGCACAGGCGTGAATGGCGGCCGGTAAGTGGTGGTGCCGACCTCGGGGATGGCGCGGCCGGTAATTTCGGCCAGCAGCGCCAGGCCGTTCAGGTTCGACGTCTTACCCTGGTCCGTCGCCATGCCGAGCGTGGTGTAGCGCTTCAGGTGCTCGACGGAGACGAAATTCTCCCGCGCCGCAAGCTCGACGTCCTTGGCGGTGACATCGCTTTGGTAGTCGATCCAGACGCGGCCTTTGGCCTTGGGCTTCGGCCACAGGCTGACAACGCCCAGCGTTGCTTCCGCTCCTGTGTTGCGGGGCGCTGGCGAAGAAGAGGAACCGAACGCATCGAGGGCCGACACGCCGCTGGCCAAGGTCTCGGAAAGCGAGACCGTGCCGGCCATGGCGCCGGCCACGCCGATCCCGTCCACAGCCTCCCCCGGAGCGAAAGCCGCCAGTTGATCGCTCCAGGCGAGCTCGCCCTTCGCCTGCGAGAACAGGTGCACCGTGGGTGTCCAGCCGCCGGAGACGAGCACGCAGTCAGCCGCGAGCGCCGTGCCGTCATCGAGCAGGACACCCTGGACGGCATTGCGCCCGCGTGCCGCCGCAATCGTGCGCCCCGCCAGGACGCGAATACCTGTCTTCGCTTGCGCGCCGCCGTCGCGCCGGCAATCGACCACCGTCACCAAAGCGCCGGCC
>NZ_JHQR01000033.1 GCF_014843825.1 Mesorhizobium silamurunense | reverse complement strand
CCCTCCAAGACTATGATTTGGTCCAGGGTGCGTCGCTCCCGCGATTACCCCATGTGGACGCCCCCTCACGGCATCGCTGTGCCAAAGTGGTGTCGTCGATCATCACTTGAACGGAGGCGTCCATGTTGGAAGTTAACATAATCGGATTGGATCTGGCGAAGAACGTGTTCCAAGCCCACGGTTCGGATGCGTCGGGAGCTGTGTTGTTCAGGAAGAAGCTTCGCCGCGATCACGTGCTTCGGTTTCTTGCTGCTCAGCCGGCCTGCACGGTTGCCATGGAAGCGTGCGCCGGCGGCCATTACTGGGCGCGGGAGATTGCGAAGCTGGGGCACGATGTCCGGCTAATCGCTCCGGGATACGTGAAGCCTTTCGTGAAGCGGCAGAAGAACGATGCCGCTGACGCCGAAGCGATCTGCGAAGCTGCGCAACGGCCGACCATGCGATTCGTAGCGGTGAAGAGCGAAGATCAGCAAGCTACGGCTATGGTGTTTCGCGTTCGCGACCTGATGGTTCGCCAGCGGACGCAAACCATCAATGCGATACGGGGCCATCTTGCCGAGTTTGGGCTGGTGGCTGCGCAGGGCCTCTTCCATGTAGCCAAGCTTATCGCAGAGATAGAGGACAAGGATTCTACCATCCCCGAAGCCGCCCGCCAGATCCTGTCTCTGGTCGTCGAACAGCTCCGCTCCCTGGATGAGAAGGTGGCAATGCTCGACCGCGAGATTGCCCGGCGCGCCAGGAATGATGCCGAAGCCAAGCGATTGATGACCATCCCCGGCATAGGACCGATTAGCGCGACGGCTGTTGCCGCGTTGGCGCCTTCTGCCAAGACCTTCAAGAGAGGGCGCGGCTTCGCGGCATGGCTCGGCCTCACGCCGCTGCAACATTCCTCAGGGGGAAAGCAGAAGCTCGGCGAAACGTCCCGAATGGGCGAGCGAACCTTGCGCCGGCTGCTGATCATCGGGGCCAGCGCTACCGTGCGCTGGGCTATGCGCAAGGGCGCGACGGCAGATCCGTGGCTCTCGCGGATGCTGAGCCGCAAGCCGCCCATGCTGGTGATCGTCGCCCTGGCCAACAAGACGGCGCGCATCGTGTGGGCCCTGATGGCCAAGGGTGGAACCTATCGGACACCAGCCTTGGCGGGATAGTCCGCTCCCCTGAGCGGGCTACCAAAGCGTGAGAAGGTCGAACGGAGAGTATGGCGCAACGGTCAACGAGACGGGATCGGGAAAACC
>NZ_JHQR01000394.1 GCF_014843825.1 Mesorhizobium silamurunense | reverse complement strand
AAGCTGGATAGAAACTGGGGGCAACGTCAAGGCGATCGGACCATGCCGAGGCCGAGCGCCGAGGCATCTTTGGGGCTAGCGATCGTCACCTCGCGTCCGTCGACCAGCGTGTCGCCCGACGTTGGATGGTAAAAACCCATCATGCATTTGACCAGTGTCGACTTGCCGGGGCCGTTTTCGCCGAGCAAGGCATGGAATGAGCCTGGCCGGCACCTTGCCTACGGCACCGGTCTTGAAATCGGATGTGGGCGTGCGCCGCAAAGCTAACGATGCGAAAGTGCATTCGAGACCGCGCTGGAGCACGACGCCCTGCCGGTGGTCCCTGCCATCGCTTCACGAACAAGCTGTGGCTCCACTCGGATGGATGAAGCGATAGCGCGGCTGCCTGGCATGATATATAAAGATTGTCTAAAATGATCGCTTAGCCAAAGAGACGATTTCGGGGATGCCCAGTTATACGAATGGAAGGGTGCTATCGAAGAGCGTGGTCGAAATGGGCCTGTTCTCCGCGGTGATGAACACCCTGGTGCTAGTTCTGCCTCTCTACATGCTGCAGGTATATGATCGGGTTTTGCCCGCCGCCAATTTGGACACTCTCACCTACCTAACATTGCTTGCGCTTTCGTCGCTCTTGCTCTTCGGCGTGCTCGAAGTCGTGCGGGGTGTATATGCAAGCCGGCTCGCGGCGCGACTGGATGTCTCTTTGGGCACATCGTCTTTTCTCGCTGCAATGAGTGGCCCCCGCGCTGGCCTCGGCGATGTCCAGGCCTTGCGCGACTTGGCCACCCTGCGAGGTTTCATCGCCTCGAGAACCATCTTCTTTCTCTTCGACCTTCCTTTCGGGCCAATCTTTGTGGGCCTGCTCTATTTCATCCATCCGTTGCTCTTCCTTGTGACGGTCGTCGGGGCGGTTCTCATGGTCGCCATCGCCATGCTGAACCAGGTCGCGAGCTCGCGACCTGGCAAGGAGGCGGCGGAGAGTCTCAACGCCTCAATGAATTCGGCGCAGGCCTTCGCCCGAAACTTCGAAACCGTTCGCGCACTTGGCATGGTGTCCAACGCGATAGAGTTCTGGGGGACCCGTTTTTCCGGCTCTCTGCACGCCTCGGATGGGCTCGCTCGCATCAATTCATTTTATGGCGGTGTATCGCGCACCACTCGTTCGACACTGCAGATCGCGATATTGGGGGTCGGCGCTTATCTGGTTCTGCACAACGAGATGACCGCCGGTATGATATTTGCATCCTCGATGATTTCGGCGCGCGCTCTGCAACCTCTTGATCAGATCATTGGGAGTTGGCGGCAGATCATCGAGGCCAATCTTGCATGGAAGAGGCTTTCGGCTCTCCGATCCGGACCCGACAACCAGGAAAGCGTAGCATTGCCGGCTCCTGAAGGAGCGTTAAGCGTGGATCAAATAGTCTATCATCTTCCGGGCGCGGCCGACGGGTCGCTGCCGCTGATAAAGCGCTTGACCTTTGAGGTCGCCGCCGGCGAAACAGTCGCGATTGTGGGGCCGAGCCAGGCTGGAAAATCGACTCTGGCGCGCCTCATCGTCGGTGCGATCGAGCCCCGCTCGGGGGCGATCCGGATCGACGGCGGCGACATTCGAAACTGGGATCCGGAAGAACTCGGCCGCCATATTGGTTACCTGCCGCAAGATGTGGAACTCTTCCCGGGAACCATTGCCCAAAATATCGCGCGTTTCGAACCGGATGCGCCCGGCGAGAAATTGGTCCAAGCAGCCCAGCGGGCCCAAGTGCATGAGCTCATCCTGGGTCAGAGGGATGGCTACTCGACGCTGATCGGCCCAACCGGCGTTCGCCTTTCGGGTGGCGAGCGTCAGCGCATCGGGCTTGCTCGCGCCTTTTACGGCGATCCCAAGGTGCTGGTTCTGGACGAGCCCAATGCAAACCTCGATTCCAACGGCGAGGCCGCGCTCGAGCGGGCGATTATCGGGGCGCGTTCACGAAAAACGACCGTGCTTGTCATAACCCATCGGCCCTCTCTCGCTTCCAAATGCGATCGCATATTGATGCTGCGCAATGGCCAGGTCGAGATCTACGGTTTGACCAAGGGCGTGCTCGATAGACTTGCCGAGCGACGGGGCCAAGCGGGACGGCCCGCAGCCTCTCAGTCGCGCGAAGGAGTGGTGCCTTTCCCGTCATCTGCTCGCGGGGAGATAAAAGTCGCTAATGACGGTTCCTAGCCAAACCATCGGCGCCAGGACGTATCGCTGGCAGCGCAACGTCGATACACGCACAGATCGGATCACGCTGGCGGGCTATGCAAGCGTGTCCGTTTTCTTGCTTGGCTTCGGATTCTGGGGCGCAATGGCGCCGATTGGCGGAGCAACGATCGCGCCAGGAGTGGTTGCAGCAGCTGGACAGAATGTCATGATCCAGCATCTCGAAGGTGGCGTGGTCAGCAGCATCAAGGCCCGAGAGGGTGACAGAGTCATACGAGGCCAGACCCTAATCGTGCTCGATCCAACGGTGGCGCAGTCCCAGCTCAACCGAGTCCTCAAACAGTGGGTCGCACAAAAAGCCGAGATCGCGCGGCTCGAGGCAGAAAGGGACGGCATGGAAAAAATCGTCCTGCCCCGCGATTTAGGCGCCTACTCAGGCGCGTCCGAATTCAGTGGCGTCTTTGCTGAGCAAACCAAGGAGTTCCAGGCTCGGCTAGCCCGCTATGCTGCGGATCAGGAGATTCTGAGGGAACGGGTAGCAGCCCTTCAGGAAGCCGTTGCTGGCTTGAGGGCGCAGAAGGATGCTGCGGAAAATCAGCTCGCGATCGTCAATGCCGAGACGGAACGCAAAAAGCACTTGCTGGAAAAGGGACTGACAAATCGTTCTGAATACACCGATCTTCTGCGCAGCACCGCCGAGTTGGTAGGTCAGGCGGGATCGCTGGAGGCGCAAATCGCCAGCTCGGCGACCCAGATCGTGGAAGCGCGTCAACAGATTGAAAGACTTACAACCAGCCGGGTCGAAGATGCCGTCACGGAACTGAACAAAGCCCGGGTGGAGGTGGCCGACCTTGAGGAACAAATCAACGCCGCTCGATCGGTCCTGGTGCGAACAACCATTCGTGCCCCGGTGGACGGGATCATTGTCCGCTCGCTCTACAATTCCGAAGGCAGCGTCATCCGTGCTGGCGAGGTTGCAATGGAGCTTCTGCCGACGAATGAACTTATCATCGAGGCAAAGATCAAGCCTGAAGACATCGATTCTATCCGAGTCGGCCAAGGCGCGAACATGATGCTGACAGCCCTCAACGCACGGACAACACCAAAAGTGCCGGGAAAGGTGTTCTACATTTCGGCGGACCGGCTGATCACACCCGGCACTGGACAGCCCTATTACACCGTGCGGCTTAAGATGGCTGATAAGCTGCCACCGCAGGTCAAACCCGAACAGATCTACCCAGGCATGCCGGTCGAAACCTTCATTTCAACCGGCGAGCGAACGTTTTTGAGCTATCTGACCAAGCCGCTGGTGGATTCGTTCCAGCGCGCCTTTCGGGAAAGATAGGCCCAATCCTGCCTCCTGCGGCCTTCAACCGACCCGAAGTGGAACTCGTCCGCCGGATTATACGCAACCGGGGTTCGGCCAGTGCCGGCAGCATCGGCGCTCCGCCGCCATTTTGACCGGTGATCGTCGGACCCGGAGACCGGCGGGTGAACTGCCCGCCCTTCGCCATGCCATGGTCCGATCGCATGAGCGATCAAACGACGAACACGTCGTGATAGGTCAGGGCCGCCCCGGGCTCTAGGTGGGCGATTTCCACCTGCGGGGTCGATTTCGAGCCGTCGGGATCATAGTACAGAACGCCCGTGGTCCGGTTGTAGAGCAGGTGATCGTTGGTGTGTTCGGCGTGTTCTCGCAACTCGAAATACCCCGAGTTCACCTGCGTCGGGCTGGACAAGGAACCGGAGCCGAGCGTCGTGAAGACGGCATTGTCGAGATAGAGCGCGTCATGTTCTGCATTGAAGTCGGTGAGTGTGTCGACATTGCCGGGGCCATAGGCCGTGTCAAACACGAAGGTGTCCTCGCCCGTGCCACCGGTCAGCACGTCGTTGCCACCCAGGCCCCGCAGTGTGTCGTTGCCAGCCAGGGCATCAAAGGTATCGGCCGCGCTAGTGCCGACAAAAGTATCGTTCCCGGTCGTTCCGTGGGTCGGGTCGGTCGGTGGGATCGGGTCGGTCGGTGGGATCGGAGGTGACGGTATCGGGTCGGTCCCGTCATGGGCTGCATGCCAGGCCGCCTTGGCGTTGGCCCAGTAATCGCGGGCCGCCTGGCCTTGAAGGACCGTCCAGCCGGCGGGCGGCATTGGATAATCCGACGGAAGCGGCGTGTCAGAGAGGTTGAGATAGTAATTGCCGTGCGACTCGACCGTCTTGTCCCAGGCATGCTGCAGCCGCGCCTGGCCGTTGTGGTGAACGTCGGTGATCGCCACCACGCAGTCGATAAAGTGCAGGCTGGGCGTGATATCGTTAGCGCCTGTGCCATCGGCGAGTTTGAATGGCGAACCGTGGGTGATCACGCCTTTGCGAAGGTACTCGCCCATGCCCAGAAGCATGCCATCCATGGTGACCGTGTTGTGAGACCCATCCACGTCACCGTCGCCAAGGCTCACTCCGGAAAACACGTGGTCGAACAGGGAATCCTGGATGGTGCCGCCGATGACGTCGTCGTCCTCGACCGCGTCGTCTCGTGAGTTGGCGACATAGGAATCTTCGATGAGGAAGGTGCCGGTGCCGCCGACACGGATGCCATCCCAGGGCTGGGTGATCGTAAAGTCGTCGATGGCAAAGCTGTGGGCTGAATTTATACGGACTGCGGCGGAGTTGACGTAAATGTTCTCCCAGTCGCCGGTTTGGGAGACCGTGCCATTGATCGTGCCGCCCAAAGCCAAGAGGTTGTCGCCGGGGTTGACGACCGCGAAGGGATAGAGGTTGGTGGGGCTTCCCTGATTGGCGACGATCCACGAGGCGTGGGTGGCATCGATAAGGGTGTCGGCGGGCAGACCGGATGCTTTATATTGGCGGTAGCCATAGTCGCCGCTCAAGACAATGGTGTTCGTATAGGCCATGCTTGGCCACCTTTCACACCCCCGTCCTTTTTGCCCAAACGCCTGAAGCCCAAATGGCTTGCACCTAACAGAGCCCCGTTAGCGGTATGGTGCAAATCACAAAATGTAAAAAAAATCTCAAAATTTAAAAATATGTCCCTCGCAGAAAATGCTGTGGCGCAGCGATTTCAGCGCGGCTTCTGTTCAGTGGTCTCAACGCGGCTACCCCCCGAAAACCCAACGGCCTCGCAGGAGCAGCGCATGAGCGGAGACGGCGCGCAGAAGTTCCGTCGTTGCAAAACTATCATCGAAATCCGGACGATTGGCGAGACCATCAAATTCGTCCGTGAGTTATGGGGCAACGGATATCCGATGCATATTGCGTTTCAATATCGGCCCGACCTCCTATATGCTGAGCGCAAAAGCAGGGGAGAAAGGGTGTGTCCCGAGAGCGTGACGTGCTTATGTGGCGCGAAGCCGGGAAACTTGCGTTATCTGGCGACTATGAAGGATGGCTTGCCATTGAATGGGAGCTTCGTAGCAGAGGATTCTCACGCGCCAGGCTGCTGTTTGATAACGACCGGGTCCGCGAAAAATTGGATGATATCTGTAAGAGGGCACGGGAGCAACGCGCCGACGCCAACCGGACCTAAAGGCCAGAAGCGCCCCGCCGACGTCATCGCCCACATGAAGGCCGAGCACCGGAGGGCCGCAACTACCTCGCCGGCCGGCAGAGCGACGCCGTCAACGCCCTGAGGGCCAGCCTCGACCGCATGATCGGCCACCTCGCTTGAAGCTTCCTGTGGTTTGATCGGAAAGTCCCAGTTGGTCATCAGGCGCCTTGGATGGCGATTGCCGTGGTCAGCAGGATCAGGCTCAGCATCGCCAGCGCCGCGCGGACAACGTGGGAGAGTTCCCACCGGTTGCGAAGCGCTGTCCACTCGTCCATTGGCGGGAGCGTGGTTCCATCGCTGCCCTCGGTTGCGAAAAAGCGCTTCGCCGGCGCGTTCAATTCCACCTCTTGCAGCCAGTGTTTGTTGATCGGCTGGGTCATGAGCCAGAAGACAAGCTGCATGGCCAGGAGCGCAACCAAGGCGCCGGCGATCAGCCAGAATTGGACAGCGCCGCTCGACGTCAGCATCAGCGCAACGTCGCAACGATCCCGCCGATGCCGCCTCCGATCGTGAAGCCCGGATCGTAGATTTGTTGGACGACAAAATACTCTTGCCTGCCGAGCCGCAATTTGCCCGGCAACTCCAGCGCATGGGCGAGCGCCATGGCTATCGCGCTCGCCACTAGGATGACGGTGAGGATCTCCAGGAAAACGTACATCGGAAGGGCACTCCGGGCTGACTGCTTCCGCGACATCGGCTTCGACGATTTCTAGCGACGCTTGAGATCGAACGTGGGCGCCCCGACCGGGTTCCATCGGGCAGGGACAGTAAAGCGACGGTCGAGAGAGCATCGGCGGCCCAATCTGGCCGCAGGGCAATGGCAAACGGCTAGCATCAGGATAAGAGCGGCGAAGAAGAACAGGTGATCCAACCGGCCTAAACCTTTTCCGCCGACAGGCGTTGTTCGTTCCAGACGGACCGAGCGACCGCCAGCGGAGAGGATCACCCGATGTATTTCATGGCATTGGCCACCGACTATGACGGCACGCTGGCGCATAACGGCCTGGTTGCCGCAAGCACGCTCTCGGCGCTGGAGACGCTGAAGAGGTCCGGCCGTAAGCTCATCCTGGTCACCGGCCGCGAATTGCCCGATCTCAAGGAGGTCTTTCCGGAGATCGGTCTGTTCGACAAGGTGGTCGCGGAAAACGGCGCGCTGATCTACACGCCGGCGAGCGAGGAAGAGCGCACTATCTCACCGTCCCCTTCCGCCGATCTCGTCGACAGACTGAAGAAGCGCGGCGTGAAGCCGCTGTCGGTCGGCCGCTCGATCGTCGCCACCTGGGAGCCGCACCAGGCCACAGCACTCGACGTCATCAAGAAGCTGGGGCTGGAGCTGGAAATCATCTTCAACAAGGGCGCCGTGATGATCCTGCCTTCGGGCATCAACAAGGCGACGGGACTGGCGGCGGCGCTTGCCGATCTCAGGCTGTCGCCGAACAATGTGGTGGCCGTCGGCGATGCCGAAAACGACCACGCCTTCCTGAGGGCCGCGGGCTTGAGCGTAGCCGTCGCCAATGCCTTGCCGTCGGTGAAGGAGACAGCCGACCTCGTCACGAAAGGCGCGCGCGGCAAGGGCGTCGAGGACCTGATCCGCAAGCTGATCAAGCTCGACCACCTGATCCTGCGCAAGCGCTCGCGCGGTGTCCTGTTGGGAACCGCCCACGGCAAGAAGGTCTATCTGTCGCCGGTCGAGACGGTTCTGATCGCCGGAAGCTCCGGCATCGGCAAATCCACATTGGCCACGGCGCTGACCGAGCGGCTTGTAGAAAAAGGTCTGCAATTCTGCATCTTCGATCCGGAAGGCGACTATGACGGACTGCAGGGCGCGGTGCCCCTCGGCGATGCGTCGAGCGCGCCGAGCAAGGACCAGTTGCTGGAGCTGGTCGACAAACCGGACACCAATATCGTTGTCAACGGACTGGCACTGAAGGTCGACGAGCGGCCCGATTTCTTCGCCGAATTGCTGCCCGGCCTCGGCAAAGTCCGTTACCGCACGGCAAGGCCGAATTGGCTGATCATCGACGAGGCGCATCATCTGTTACCCAAAAAGCGTGAGGACACGCGCGCAGTGCTTTCGCTGGAGCTGCCGGGCACGGTGCTGATCACCGTGCATCCGGAAGCGATCTCGACGGGTGTCTTGCGCCTGGTGACAGCAGTGATCGCGCTCGGCCCAAAGGCGAAGGGCGTCATCAAGACCTTCTGCAAGGAGGCCGGACTGGAGGCGCCCAAGAACATCCCCACGCCAAAGGGCGAGCGTGTGCTGCTTTGGCGGCCGCATGACGACAAGAAGCCGTTCACGGTCAAAGCGATCGAGCCAAACCAATCGCTGAAACGTCACAGCCGCAAATATGCCGAAGGCGAGCTCGACGAGGCGGGAAGCTTCTATTTCACCGGGCCGAAGAAGGCGATGAATCTTCGAGCCCACAATCTGATCATCTTCGCCCGGATGGCCGAAGGCATCGACGACAAGACCTGGGAATATCACCTGCGCGCCGGCGACTACTCCAAATGGTTCCGTCACCAGATCCGAGACAAGGACCTTGCGCGCGAGACGGCCGAGGCCGAGAAGAACAAGCGTCTATTGCCGGAGGAGAGCCGCAAGCTCGTGCTGGAGGCCGTTCGCCGCCGCTACACGGCACCAGCCACGGCTCCAGAGAAGTAGCTTAATCCAACGGAACGCTGAGCTGCTTCAGCTCGCCTCGCGCATCGCCTCGGCCGCCTGCAGGTCGACGGAGACCAGCTGGCTGACGCCCTGCTCGGCCATGGTGACGCCGAACAGCCGGTCCATGCGCGCCATGGTGATCGGGTTGTGGGTGATGATGACGAAGCGCGTCTCGGTGGTCTTCGACATCTCGTCCATCAGGTTGCAGAAGCGCTCGACATTGTGGTCGTCGAGCGGCGCATCGACCTCGTCGAGCACGCAGATCGGCGCCGGATTGGTGAGGAAGACGGCAAAGATCAGCGACATCGCCGTCAGCGCCTGCTCGCCGCCGGAAAGCAGCGTCATGGTCTGCGGCTTCTTGCCAGGTGGGCGGGCGAGGATTTCGAGCCCCGCCTCCAGCGGATCCTCCGACTCGATCAGTTGCAATTCGGCCGTGCCGCCACCGAAGAGATGCGAGAACAGCCGCTGGAAGTGGCCGTTGACCACCTCGAAGGCCGACAGCAGCCGCTCGCGCCCCTCGCGGTTGAGGCTCTGGATCGCCTGCCGCAGCTTGCGGATCGCCTCGATGATGTCCTCGCGCTCGGAAACGATGGTTTCCAGCCTGTCGGACAGCTCCTTCTGCTCTTCCTCTGCGCGCAAATTGACGGCGCCGAGGCGCTCGCGCTCGATCTTCAGCCGGTCGAGCTGGCGCTCGACCTCGGCCATGTCGGGCATCGGATCGTCGGCTTCGAGGCCGGTGTGCTTGATGACGAGATGCGGCGGCGTGTTCAGCGCTTCCTGGATGCGCGCCTCGACCTCGGCGCGCCGCTCGTCGGCCGCGGTCAGCCGCTCCTCGGCGCGGACGCGGGTCTC
>NZ_JHQR01000390.1 GCF_014843825.1 Mesorhizobium silamurunense | reverse complement strand
CCCGCTCATCACGTCGCCGATGACGCGCCCGTCCTGGCCGGGCGGCGCCATCGAGGCCGCGACCGGCACCAGCACCTGGATGCAGGAGCAGGCGGCACCGAGAACGAACAGCACGGCGAGCAGCGAGCCTGCCGAAGGTGCGAATGCAGCGACGGCGGCCGCTAGCGCCCCCGCGCCTAGCATGCGCAGCACCAGCACCCGGTTCTCGACGAGGTCCGACAGCGGCACCAGGAAGAACAGCCCGGCGGCATAGCCGAGCAAAGTCGTCATCGAGACGAGCCCGCTTGCCGAGGTCGCGGCGCCCAGCGAATGACTTATCAGCCCGACCAGCGTTTGCGGCGCGAAGAGGTTGGTGGCGATGATGCCGGTCGAGGCGGCAAACAGCAGCGTCTGGGATCTGGTGATGGTTTCGGCTGGTCGATCGGCCAGTTGTGCATTGCCGTGCATGATTTCCTCGTTGTCGGCATATCCGGCGAGGACTTTATTGCGAACGAGCATAATGCTACAATTGAATTGACATGATAATGATTATGCGAGGTACGCATGAACATTCACGACCTCGAAGCCTTTGTCGCCGTCGTCGAAACCGGCTCCATCGTCGGCGCTTCGGCGAGGCTCAACCTTACCCAGCCAGGTGTCACGCGCCGCATCCAGAACCTCGAGGAGCGGCTGGCGACGCCCTTGCTCGACCGCCAGTCGAAGCCGCTGAAGCCGACCGCCTCGGGCCGCGAGGCCTATGAGCATGGCCGCCGCGTGCTGCGCTCGCTGGAGGATCTGAAGGCCGGCGTATCGCCGGCGGGCGAGGTGAGGGGCGAATTCCGCCTCGGCATCATGCCCTACCTCTCGACCAGCGCGCTCTCCGAGCCGCTGGACAGCTTGCGCGCAGCCTTCCCGCAACTGACGCTGAAGATCACCTCCAGCCTGTCGCCGCGCCTGGTTGAGCAGGTGCTGCACAGCGAGATCGACGCGGTCGCGGTCTGCCTCGCCGAGGGCGTCGCGCCGCCACCCGAATTGGTCAGCGACGATCTCGGTGTGCAGGAGGTTTTGCTGGTGGCCTCGCCCAGCCTCGGCGTGCCGAAGCCGGTCGAGCTCGACGGGCTGTCGCGTTACCCCTGGGTGCTGAACGAAACCGGCTGCGGTTTCCGCGCCTTCATCCGCCACCGCTTCGAGGTGGCGCGGCTGCCCTTCCATGTCGGCGTCGAGGCGCAGGGTGCGGATCTGCGCATGTCGCTGGTGGCGCGCGGCCACGGCATCGGCGTCGTCACGCCCGGCGCG
>NZ_JHQR01000388.1 GCF_014843825.1 Mesorhizobium silamurunense | reverse complement strand
GGCATCCGCCGGCGCGGGGGCCGAAACGGCATCGCCATGGGCACCATGCTCGCGGTCGCGATCCTTGCCGCCGCGCCGCCGACGGCGCTTGCGGCGCTTTCGGCCTTCGCCGTCCTCGGACCGCTGCTGATGCTGTCCCTGCTGCGGGTGACGCGGCTGTTCGGCCTCGACCGATGCCTCTTCCTCCTCCTCGACGACGATCTCGTCCTCGGGCTCTTCCGGCTCGACATAGGTCGGCAGGCTGCGCACCTCGACGAAGCCTTCGGGCTTTTCCGCCACGGCGCCGCGGAAGATCGCGTAGTGCTGCGCGCCCAGCGTCTCGTCGGCTTCGAGCGTGATGGTCAGGCCGAACCGGGCCTCGAGCTCGACCAGATTGGCCCGTTTGTGGTTGAGCACATAGAGCGCCGTCGCCGCCGGCGTGCGCACGGTGATGTGGCTGCGCGAATCCTTGAGCAGGAATTCCTCGATCGCCCGCACCACCATCAACGCCACCGAAGAGTCGGAGCGCACATGGCCGGTGCCGCCGCAATGCGGGCAGGGCTTCATCGTCGATTCCAGCACGCTGGCGCGGATGCGCTGGCGCGACATCTCCATCAGGCCGAAATGCGAGATGCGGCCGACCTGGATGCGGGCACGGTCGTTCTTGAGGTGATCCTTCAGCCGCTTCTCGACGGAGCGGTTGTTACGGTTCTCCTCCATGTCGATGAAGTCGATGACGATCAGGCCGGCAAGGTCGCGCAGCCTCAACTGCCGGGCGACTTCCTCGGCGGCCTCCAGATTGGTGTGGAGCGCGGTGTCCTCGATCGAATGCTCTTTGGTGGAGCGGCCGGAGTTGACGTCGATCGAGACCAGCGCCTCGGTCTGGTTGATGATGATGTAGCCGCCGCTCTTCAGCGTCACCTGCGGCTGCAGCATGCGGTCGAGCTGCGCCTCGATGCCGTTGCGCACGAAGATCGGGGTGGTGTCGCGGAAAGGCTGCACCACCTTGGCATGGCTCGGCATCAGCATGCGCATGAAATCCTTGGCCTCGCGATAGCCGTCGTCGCCGGAGACCAGGATCTCGTCGATATCCTTGTTGTAAAGGTCGCGCACGGAGCGCTTGATCAGGCTGCCTTCCTCATAGACCAGGGCGGGGGCCGTGGACTGCAGCGTCAGGCTTCGGACGTTCTCCCAAAGCCGCATCAGATATTCGTAGTCGCGCTTGATCTCGGCCTTGGTGCGACTTTCGCCGGCGGTGCGCAGGATGACGCCCATGCCCTGCGGCACCTCGAGATCGGCGACGACCTCCTTCAGCCGCTTGCGGTCCTGGGCATTGGTGATCTTGCGCGAGATGCCGCCACCGCGCGCGGTGTTGGGCATCAGCACCGAGTAACGGCCGGCGAGCGACAGGTAGGTGGTCAGCGCCGCGCCCTTGTTGCCGCGCTCTTCCTTGACGACCTGGACCAGAAGGATCTGGCGGCGCTTGATGACCTCCTGGATCTTGTACTGGCGGCGGACCGGCTTGCGGCGGTTGCGGACCTCTTCCAGCGCATCCTCGGCGCCGACCGATTCGATCTCGTGCTCGTCCGAATGCGCGGACTGCACCTCTTCGAGCATGCCGCGATCACTGTCGCTCGGAGCGGCGTCGTCGGCCGGAGCGGCCCCGCTGGCGGGCTCGGCCTGCGATACCGCTTCCGAAATCACATCCGCATCGACACTGGCGGCCATCGAGGTGGGCCCGCCCTCGGAAGGCTTGTCATCCGCGTGCTTGGCGGCTTCACCTTCGGCGGTCTCGCTGCTGGCTTCGGGAGCCTTGTTTTCTTCTTCGGTGACCGCCTCGGTCACGGATTCGACGGTTTCGGACATCGCTTCGACGTTCTCCATCGAAGCATCGGCAGAGTCACCAGCGTCGTCCGCAGCCTCGCTGGAAGCCGCGATCTCTTCGAGGTTTTCGCTATTTTCCTCGGAGCCGGCAGCATCGGCGCCGCGCTTCTGCTCGGCGCGGTCGCGATTCTTGCCGCCACGGCGGCGGCTGCGGCGGCCGCCACGTTCGC
>NZ_JHQR01000389.1 GCF_014843825.1 Mesorhizobium silamurunense | reverse complement strand
GCGGCGCCGCGAGTGGACGACGGACGAGCTGCCGGAGGTGGCCGATGAAGCGCCGCTTCCCGACGCCGGGGACGAAGGCCTGCGCGTGCAGCAGGCGCTGCAACGCATCGCGCCGCGCCAGCGTGAGGCGATCGTGCTCGTCTATTATCAGGAGATGTCCAACATCGAGGCCGCCGGCGCCATGCAGGTCAGCGTCGACGCGCTGGAAAGCCTGCTCGCGCGGGGTCGTCGCGCGCTGCAGGCTATGCTCATCGGAGGTGACGGCGATGATTGAGACAGCGAAGCACCTGGCGGTTCCTGGGGCATTCTCGATCCTCGGGGCGTGGGGGGCCACGTCAAAACCGTGGAAGGGGGAACGACATGGCTGAGGAAAGAAAGGCTGCAGATGGGTCAATGGATGCCAAGCGCTTTGCCGCACTGGCGGAGGCTTATGGCAGCGCCCTGCATCGCTGGCCGCGGGCCGAGCAGGCTGCCGCCGCGCTGTTTGCCGAAAGCGAAGAGGGCCGCGCAATCCTAGCGAGCGCCGGCAGGCTCGACGCCATCCTCGACCGTCATCATGTCGAAGCCCCAAGCCCGGCGCTGCATGGCGAGATTGTCGCGAGAGCCACCACGCAACTCAGGCAAGGACGTCATCGCCGGTTCTGGTGGCTGGGTTTCGGGCTCGCCGGCGTTGGTCTCGCTGGTGCCGTGGCCGGGCTGGCGCTGGTCACCGTCGTCACTCCAGATGCCCCGTCCGACCGCTATGTGATGGATGCCAACGCAACGTCGTTCGGCGATGCCGGTCCCGACGCCGACACGGAGGACCTATGAACGCTCGTCTTTTCGCGGCTTCGCTGGTGCTGAACGTCTTTCTGATCGGCGCTGTTGCCGGCGGCGCCGGCTGGCTGATCGGCCGTTCCGGCGTGGGCTATTCGCTGGAATCGGCCGGCGGGCAGCTTCCCGCCAACGACCGCAAGGCATTCCGCCAGGCGCTGCGCGAGGTTCGTCGCGAATTCCGCGCGGTCATACTCGACGGGCAGCAGGCACGGCGCGAGGCGGCAAACCTCCTGCAGCAGCCGACGCTCGACGCCAACGCTCTGGCCGCCGCCCTGGAGCGGGCGCGCAATGCCGACGCCACCATCCGCAGCCGGCTGGAACAGCGCATCGTCGAATTCGCCGCGTCGAGCTCGCCGGAAGACCGTAAGCTGCTGGCCGACGCCCTGCTGCGCCATGTCGGCAGGCAGCGGCCGATCCCGCCAAAAAATACGCCATAGGCAGCGACGGAAACCGCAAGCCGCCTCCGTTCAAGGGAAAGAGGGACAAGCCTGCCGCGAGAATGCGGGCAGGTTCGTTTCAACCTCGAGAAATTTCGGGAGTATCCCATGAACGGTCTGACGAAATATTCGCTCGCTGCCGCCCTTGCCGTCGGCGGGACGGTCGCGGCAAGTGCGGCTTCCGCAATGCCGATGGCGCCGGTTGCAGCACCTGCAATTGTCGAGCATGTGGCCTGGGCTGCGGCCCCGGATGGCATCCCAACCGCTGGGGGCGCTGCGTCCCCAATCGCCGCGTGATCTATCCGGGCTATTGGGGCGGATCGCGCGTCTATATCGGCCCGGCCTGGCATCCCTGGCACCGCTATCACTACTGGCGCCGCTGGTAAGCCGCCTGCCGGTCTCATGATGCCGGCACCGGCATCATGAGACCCTTTCGGCCGTTAGCACATGCCGCCGACGCGACCTGCGCCGGCCCACGTTACGGAGGCTGCGTTGGCCCTATCCGTTTCAAATGCCGCTCCGCTCGATCCAGCCCTGGTTGCGCTCAACCGATTTGGGCTCGGCGCGAGACCCGGCGACGATCTCGGCAAGATCGCGGCCGACGCGCGCGGCTATCTCAGGGCCGAGCTCAAGCAGCAGGATATCGCGCTTGTCTCGGCCGACGATTCAAAGAATGCCGGGTTGTTGGATGGCACCGCCGTGATCCACGGCCAGCATGGCCGCCGCCGCGGAGCGCAAGGCGGCGCGGGACGAGAAGGCGGCGCTCGTCATGCAACCTGCAACAGACACCGCGGACAACCCGACAGACGCAAAAGAGAAGCCGGTCGTGCCGCCGGTCGAGGCCGATATCTACAGAGACGAGGCGCAAGCCCGTTTCGACAAGGCACTCGGTGCCGCGCCCGGCTTTGTCGAACGGCTGGTCGGCTTCTGGTCGAACCATTTCTGCGTCTCGGTCGCCAAGGCCCAGATCGTGCGGGCCTGTGCCGGCGCCTTCGAACGCGAAGCGGTCCGCCCCTTCGTGCTCGGCCGCTTTACCGACATGCTGCTGGCGGTCGAGCATCACCCGGCGATGCTGTTCTATCTCGACAACCAGCAGTCGATGGGGCCGGACTCCCGCGCCGGCAAAAGGCGCGGCCGCGGCCTCAACGAGAACCTCGCCCGCGAGATCCTGGAACTGCACACGCTGGGGGTCGGCAGCGACTACAGCCAGGCCGACGTCACCAGCTTCGCCGGCATGCTGACCGGCTGGACGATCGCGGGACGGAAAGGGCGCTTGGGCGAACCCGGCACGTTCGTCTTCAACGCCAATGCGCATCAGCCGGGCGAGGCGGTGCTGCTCGGCAAGACCTATCGGTCCGGCGGCATGGACCAAGCCGAGGCCGCGCTCAACGACATCGCCCGCCACCCGGCGACCGCGCAGCACATTGCCACCAAGCTCGCGCGTCATTTCATCGCCGACGATCCTCTTCCGGTCGCAGTCGACCATCTTGCCGAAATCTTCACCAAGACGGACGGCGACCTGCGCGCGCTGGCGCTTTCCCTGATCGATCTGCCGGAAGCCTGGTCGATGCCGCTCACCAAGCTGCGCTCGCCCTTCGACTATGTGGTGGCGGTCCGGCGAGCGGTCGGCCCTGCCGCCGGCAACGAGCCGCAACGGACGCTTCGCTGGCTAAGGGCCTTGGGCGAGCCGCTCTGGCAACCGCCCGGGCCGAACGGCTTTTCCGACCGGACCGACAATTGGGCTTCGGCCGAGGGCCTGAAGACGCGCCTCGATATCGCCTGGCAGGCTGCGAAGCAGGCGGACGATGTCGGCAATCCCGACGACATGCTTTCCACAATGATCGGCGCGTCCGCCTCTGCCGAGACGCGAGAGGCGATCGCGCGCGCCGAATCCAAACAGCAGGGCCTGGCGCTGCTGCTGATGGCGCCGGAATTCCAGCGCCGGTGAACAACAACGGAGAAGCGGCCATGAGCCTTCTTTGTGAAACGCCGAACCCATCCCGTCGCGCTGTGCTGATGATCGGCGGCGCGCTGTTTGCCTGGGCCTATCTGCCGCGTTTCGCGCGCGCCGCCGGCAATCGCGATCCGCGCCTGATCGTCATCGTGCTGCGCGGCGCGCTGGACGGCCTGTCGACGATCGGCCCGGTCGGCGACCCCGACTATGCCGGCCTGCATGGCGACATCGCGCTTTCGCTCTCGGGCGCCAATCCGGCGCTGCTGCTCGACGGCTTCTTCGCGGTCAATCCGGCCATGCCGGTGTTCGCGCGGCTGTTCAGGG
>NZ_JHQR01000386.1 GCF_014843825.1 Mesorhizobium silamurunense | reverse complement strand
GGACGCAATCCGCGCGGCTCGCCGGTCTCGCTGCTGCCGCTGCGGCCGGATTTCGCAACGATATCAGATAGTTCCTTGAGCGCGTTGATCTGCTCGGATACGGCGCGGCGGATGGCCGAGGTCGATTCCTTGGCCTCCTCCGGCATCTCGATGACGCCCTTCTTGAGCTCGGCGCGGGTGAGGTCCAACTCGCTCTTGATCGAGCCGGCGGTGCGCCGCATCTCCTCGGTCGCGTCGGCGAAGCGCCGCGTCGCCGAATCGACGACCTCGGCGATGGCGGTGCGGATCTTCTCCGCGGATTCCATCGTCCGGCCCTCGGCGTTCTGCATCGTCTGGCCCACAAGGCTCTCGAACGAGCGCATGACCTTCTCGAGGTCTTCCGACTTCTTGACCAGGCCGACGGCGAGGTCTTCCAGCGAGGACTGCCGCTCCAGCGTGTGCTCGAGATTGCTCTGCGCGGAGCTTAGCAGGTCCGAGGCGCTCGACAGCAGACGGCTGTGCTCGTCGAACTTGGTCGCGATCGAAGCGACTTCGCGCAAGGTCGCCGACGACAGATCGGTGAGCCGCGTCGTGTTGGAATCGACGAGGCGTGCCGAGCTGGCGAAGGTCTGGGCGGCCTTCTCCGTTGTCGAGGCAAAGCTCTGCGTGCTGCCGGTCAGGCGCTCCTCGACCTGGCCGAGATTGACGGCCGCCTGATCGATCAGCTGGCCGAGTTGCGCGCTGGAGGTTGTCATGCGGCCGATAAGGTCGGCAACGCTGTCGGCCAGCGTCGAGCGCGCGCCCTCGACCGCCGAAAGCGTCTCGGCGGTGCGGTTGGCGAGCGCATTGACGAGGGCCGCGTTTTCGCTTCGCAGCTTCTCGGTCGCCCGTTCGGTGACCTCTTCCATACTCTTTTGCAGCTCGGAGCCGCCCTGGGCGAAGCGCTCGACCAGGGGACGCGCCGTCTCGTCGAGGATCTTCGACATTTCGGCGGAGCGCGCTGCGAGCATGGTATTGAGCTCGCGGGTGTTGGCGCCGATGGTCTTTGCCGCCTCGTTGGTGCTCTGGCCGATATGCTGGCCGACCGCCGTGAAGGTTTCGGCGATGACGTTGGCGCGCGAGATGAGCTGCGCCTCGGCGCTGGAGACCTGATCGTTGAGCTTCTGGCCCATCGTTTCGGTGGTGTAGGCGAGGCGGTTCTCGACGCTCGCCACCTGCTCCTCGACACGGGCCGCCGCCGCGGCCGCGCTCGAGGCCA
>NZ_JHQR01000385.1 GCF_014843825.1 Mesorhizobium silamurunense | reverse complement strand
GCCCGGCCGCGCGCGGGCTCGACCAGCCCGGCGGCGACGTTGAGCAGCGAGGTCTTGCCGCAGCCCGAGCGGCCGACCAGCACAACGAAGTCGCCCTTGCCGATGTCGAGCGAGACACGCTCGACCGCCGGTTCCGGCTGGCCGTCATAGTGGACGCTGACCTTGTCGAGGGCGAGATGCGGCATCAGGATCCAGGCCTCCGTCGAACGAGGGGCCTGCCCCGAGGCCGCTCCTCGTAAGCGGTCCCGGGACAGGCAAGCGCAAGGCCAGGGAAGAGGGCCGCGCTTCCGAGCAATTCCAGGAAAGGCGGTCTTCCTTCCGGAATTGCGTGGAGAAAAGCTCAGTTCGAGGCGAGCGCCTCGCTGGCATATCTGGTCGTCACGTATTTCGAGTAATCGGGCAGCACGGCGTCGATCTTGCCCTGCTCCTTGAGGAAGGCGGACGTCGCCGCGACCGCCTTGACCGTGGCGCCGCCGAGGAACTTGTCCGAGGCCTGCTCTTCGAGCGGCGGGAAGACATAGCCCTTGAGCAGTTCCGGCACTTCTTCGAGCTTCGCGCCGGTGAGCTTGGCGATCTTGCCGGCCTCTGGCGACGACACCGACCAGGCGTCCGGCTTGGCCAGGAACTTGGCGTAGGCTTCGCCGGTCACCTTGACGAAGTCGCGCACCGCTTCCGGGTGCTTGTCGGCAAAGTCGGTGCGCACGATCCAGGCGTCGAAGGTCGGCGCCCCCCAGGCCGCCACCTGCGCGGAATCGAGCACCACCTTGCCGGACGTCTTTATCTGGCCGAGCGCAGGATCCCAGACATAGGCGGCGTCGATGTCGCCGCGCGCGAAGGCGGCAGCGATTTCCGGCGGCCTGAGGTTGAGGATCTCGACCGACTTCGGATCGACGCCTTCATGCTTCAGCGCCGCAAGCAGGCTGTAATGCGTGGTCGACACGAAAGGCACCGCCACCTTCTTGCCGGCAAGGTCGGCGACCTTCTCGATGCCGGCGCCGTTGCGGGCGACCAGCGCCTCCGACGGGCCGATCAGCCCGACGACGAAGATGGTCTGGATCGGCAGCTCGCGGCTGGCGGCCGCGGCCAGCGGGCTCGAGCCGACATAGCCGATATCGACCGAACCGGAAGCGATCGCCGCGATGACATCGGCGCCGGAATCGAATTTGCGCCAGTCGATCGCGGCCTTGGTCGCTTTCTCATAGGCGCCGTCGGCCTGCGGCACTTTCGAGGGTTCGACCACCGTCTGGTAGCCGATGGTGATCTTGAGATCCTCCGCCGCGGCCGGGCTGAGATAAGCAGCGCCCGCGAGTGCGGCGGATGACAGAAGCAGAATGCGTCGTGAAATGGTTGACATGAAAGGCTCCCACCAAAAGAGAAAACCGGATTGCCTTTCTATCGTCGGTTAATTCTATCGGGTTTGTAGAGTTAAATCCTTCCAACCGAACGGCTTTTGTTGGAAAAGTGTCGCTAGGTACCGGCGGCAGAAGCGCAAAAGGACGGTCGTGGATGGCTGGGTGGGCTGAGGATCTTGAGACCCAGCTTCGGAGAGTGGCGGAGCAATCCATCCGACGTTGTCGGGTTGGCGCGATGAAGCACCGCAGCGAACGAAAATCCTCCCGTCAGCTTTCCCAGGTAAATCCGTGCCCCAGATAGCGGCGGAATTGAAACGAGGTTCCGTGTACGAACGGGTTAGTATAGTAATCTTATCAACATTAGGGAGAGAGAACGATGCGCGACCACCTGAACCGCATACCGCCAGTCGTTCGCGGCACCAGCCTGACGGCTGCGGCATTGGCTGCGTCATGGCGGCCGGCGCTGGCCGCCTAGGCTCGGTCGCGGCCCCTCGATAGCTCCTGAATTTCAGCCATGGTTGGACGCGGCAACTCCATCATCATTGTCGGCGGCGGCGCCAGCGGCGTCGTGCTGGCCGCGCATCTTTTGAAATCGCCGAACCCCGATCTGCGCGTCACGCTGATCGAGAAGCGACCGCATTTCGGCCAGGGCATGGCCTATTCGACGCTGCTCTCCGCGCATGTGCTCAATGTCAACGCTTCCGGCATGAGCGCCTATGCCGACGACCCGGGCAATTTCGCGCGCTGGGTGCTGGAGCGCGGCCTCGCCCAGCCGGACCGTGGACCGTTCTACGCGCCGCGCAGCCTTTATGCCCGCTACTTGAAGGAGCTGCTCGACGATCTCGAGGAGCGCGAGCGCGAGAGCGGTCGCTTGCGGCTGATCCGCGAGGAGAGCCTGTCGATCTCGCCGACCCCGTCGGGCGTCGAGGTGGCCTTGGCCAACGGCACCAGCGTCGTCGGCCATCTCGCCGTGCTCGCCACCGGCCATGACGAGCAGCCGGGCGCCTTCCAGGGCCGCGCCATCCGGATGGGTTCGGAGGCCGACACCGCGCTCGACCCCGAGGCCACGGTCCTCGTGCTCGGCACGGGCCTCAGCATGGTCGACGCCTTCCTGTCGCTTGAGCAGCGCGGCCATCGCGGCGAGATCATAGCTGTGTCGCGGCGCGGCCTGCTGCCCTCGCCGCACCGCAAGGGCAATCCGATCAAGCTCGACGTCGCCGACATTCCGCTCGGCACCCAGCTTTCCTATTTCGTCGGCTGGTTCCGCAACCTGATCCGCGAGAACCAGAAGGCCGGGGGCGACTGGCGCGACGTGGTCGACGGCCTCAGACCCTTCAACCAAAAGATCTGGCAGAACTGGCCGTCCTCGGCGAAACGCCGCTTCGTCGAGCACACCAAGGCCTGGTGGGACATTCATCGCCATCGCATGGCGCCGGAAGTCTATGAGCGTGTCACGGAAGCTGTCGGCTCTGGCCGCATCCGCCTCGTCGCCGGCCGGGTCGTGGACATCGAGCCAGGCTTCACCGTCACGATCCAGCAGCGCGGCACGCAGGCGCTCGAAACGCTCGAGGTCGCCCGTATCTATGACTGCATGGGCATTGCCCGCGACATCTCGAAGACCTCGAACGGCGTCGTGCGCTCGCTGGTCGAACGCGCCCTGGCGCGTCCCGACCCGCTGCGCCTCGGCCTCGACGTCACCGCCAGATGCGAGCTGATCGCGGCCGACGGCACGGTGTCGTCGAAGCTCCTCGCCGTCGGACCGCTGACGCGCGGCACCTTCTTCGAGATCGACGCCATCCCGGACATCCGCGTCCAGTGCGCCAGGCTGAGCGAGCAGTTGTTGGGTTAGGCATCAGCCGCCAAGCGCCTCGCAGACGACCCGCGCGGTTTCGGCGCCGGAAAAATTCTGCTGGCCGGTTATAAGATTGCCGTCGCGCACGGCAAAGCCGCGCCACAGGCCGGCCTGGACATAGTTGGCGCCGATCGCCTTGAGCTCGTCCTCGATCCGCCATGGCACCAGATGCTTGCCGCGTTCGAGCGCACCCATCTCCCAGGTGGCGTTGTCGGCGAAATCCTCCTCGACATTGGCAAAGCCCGTCACTGTCCTGCCGGCGGCAAGCGGCGTTCCGTCGGCGCGCATGGCGTAGCGCAGGATGGCGGTGCCATGGCAAAGCGCGGCGGCCACCTTGCCTGCATCATGGAAGGCGACGAATACTTGCTGGAGCCCGGTCGCGCGCTCGTAAGTGAACATCGGCGACTGGCCGCCGGCGACGACGATCGCGTCGAAGCGCTCGACGTCGATTTCGGCCACAGGTCGCGTATTGTCGACCAGGGCCGCCAGTTTCGGGCTAGAAATGAAGCCGAGCGAAATGAGGTCGGTCTCCGAATAGCCCGACGGATCGCGCGGATCGCTCAGCGCGTCGGCCTCGCATTTGCCGCCGTCCGGCGAAAAGATCTCGACCTCGTAACCGCGCTCGGTGAAGGCGAACCAGGGATGGGTGAGCTCGCTCCACCAGAAGCCGACCGGCCAGCCGGTCGTGGTCGAGATGGCCGGATTGGCGATGACGATCGCCACGCGCCTGGGCTTGCGCGCATTGACCGGATTGGCATCGCGTACGCTCATCTTCGCTCTCCCTTATGAAGCTTTTGCCGACAAAGCCGGACGCTGCAATCTGGCCATATGGCCGGGTCGCCCCTTGCGCGGCTGGTTGCCTCCCAGTCTTGAAATTCCATTCCCCCACTCGCCCCCGGATTGGCACGATCTATCTTCTTTCCGGAGGCAAAGGGCTGGAAAAGACGCTCGTGCATGATGCGTGAAGCCGGAATGGATTCCGGCCGGCATCATGCGCGAGATTGTCAGTCACCCCGCGTCGAACTTGCTTCCATGGAGGGCCCGAGATGAGCGTGCACAGGAAAGCGGCGCCGAACGGCGCGGAAAACACTCTGGCGCGGTTGCGGCCGCCTTACGCCTCAGTGCTCGACCTGATCGGCCAGACACCGGTCGTCGAGCTGACCAAATTCGACACCGGCAAATGCCGGCTGTTCATCAAGCTGGAAAGCCAGAACCCCGGCGGCTCGATCAAGGATCGCATCGCGCTGTCGATGATCGCGGCGGCCGAGAAGGACGGCAGGCTGAAGCCCGGCGGCACCATCGTCGAGGCGACCGCCGGCAACACCGGCCTCGGCCTCGCCCAGGTCGGCATCCCCAAGGGCTACCGCATCATTCTCGTCGTGCCCGACAAGATGTCGCGCGAAAAGATCCAGCATCTGCGCGCTTTAGGCGCCGAGGTGCACATGACCCGCTCCGATGTCGGCAAGGGCCATCCCGAATATTACCAGGACATGGCCGAGAAGATCGCCGCCGAGCTGCCGGGCGCCTTCTATGCCAACCAGTTCGCCAATCCGGCAAATCCGCTCGCGCACGAAACCACCACCGGGCCGGAAATCTTTGCCCAGCTCGATGGCGACGTCGACGCGGTCGTCGTCGGCGTCGGCTCCGGCGGCACGCTGACCGGCCTCGGACGCTATTTCGCCAGGCATTCGCCGAAGACCGAGATGGTGCTTGCCGATCCGGTCGGCTCGGTGCTGGCGCCGCTGATCAAGACCGGCAAGATGGAAGAGGCCGGCAGCTGGACCGTCGAAGGCATCGGCGAGGACTTCGTGCCGCCCAACGCCGACCTGTCGCTGGTGAAGAAGGCCTATTCCATCCCCGACAAGCAAAGCATGCTGGCGGTGCGCGACCTGCTGTCGAAGGAAGGCATCCTCGCCGGCTCGTCCTCCGGCACGCTTTTGTCGGCCGCGCTTCGCTATTGCCGCGAGCAGACGACCGCCAAGCGCGTCGTCACGCTGGTCTGCGACAGCGGCAACAAATATCTGTCGAAGGTGTTCGACGACATCTGGCTGGCCGAGCAGGGCCTGGACGAGCATGAGCAGCATGGCGACCTGCGCGACCTCGTCATGCGCTCGCATCGCACAGGCGACACGGTCTGGGTCGGCCCGGACGAAAGCCTGCTCAACGCCTATGGCCGCATGCGCCGCTCCGACGTCTCGCAGCTGCCGGTGCTCGACGAGGGCAAGCTGGTCGGTATCGTCGACGAGAGCGACATCCTGGCCAAGGTCGACGGCCCCTATGACGGCCGCTGGGACCGCTTCAACGCGCCGGTGCGCACGGCCATGACCGCCACGCTCCACACGCTGCAGGCCAGCCAGACGCTCGACGCGCTGCTGCCCGTCTTCGACCGCAACGAGGTCGCCATCGTCTTCGATGGCGAAGAGTTCATCGGCCTGATAACCCGTATCGACCTGATCAACCATCTGAGGCGCCGCGCAAAATGACCACATCCGGCAGGAACCGCCTGGCTTTTTCCACCCGCACCGTCCATGGCGGCCAGAGCCACGACCCGACCACGGGCGCGGTGATGGTGCCGATCTACGCCACCTCGACCTACGGCCAGCAGTCGCCCGGCGTGCACAAGGGCTTTGAATATGCCCGCAGCCAGAACCCGACGCGCTTCGCCTTCGAGCGCGCCGTGGCCGATCTCGAAAGCGGCACGAAAGCCTTCGCCTTCGCCTCCGGCCTGGCTTCGATCTCGACCGTGCTGGAGTTGCTCGACGCCGGCGCCCACATCGTCGCCACCGACGACATCTATGGCGGCTCGTCCCGGCTGATGGAGCGGGTGCGCAAGCGCTCGGCAGGCCTTCAGGTCAGTTTTGCGGACTTCACCGACCTGGCCGCCGTCGACGCCGCGATCCGCCCCGAGACAAAACTGCTCTGGGTCGAGACGCCGACCAACCCGCTGCTGCGCATCGTCGATCTCGAAGGCCTCGCTTCGCTCGCGAAACGCAAAGGTTTGCTCACCGTCGCCGACAACACTTTCGCCAGCCCCTATATCCAGCGGCCGCTGGAGCTCGGCATCGACATCGTCGTCCATTCGACGACGAAATACTTGAACGGCCATTCCGACATGGTCGGCGGCGTGGCGGTCGTCGGCGACAACAACGACCTCGCCGACCGGCTGAAATTCCTGCAGAACGCCATCGGCGCCATTTCCGGCCCGTTCGACAGTTTTCTGGCGTTGCGCGGCATCAAGACGCTGGCGCTCAGGATGGAGCGCCATTCGGCAAACGGCCTGAAGATCGCGCAGTGGCTGGAAGGCAGGAAGGACGTGCGCCGCGTCATCTATCCAGGGCTCGCCAGTCACCAGCAGCACGAGATCGCGAAGCGCCAGATGCACGCCTTCGGCGGCATGATCTCGGTCGATCTCGACCGCGACCTTGCCGGCACAAAGCGCTTCCTGGAGCGCACGCAGCTCTTCACCCTGGCCGAGAGCCTCGGCGGCGTGGAAAGCCTGATCGAGCATCCGGCTTTGATGACGCATGGCTCGATTCCGGCCGAAAAACGCGGCGCCATCGGCATTTCCGATTCGCTGGTGCGGCTGTCGGCCGGCATCGAGGACGGCGATGATCTGATCGCCGATCTGGAACAGGCATTGCAGGGCTGACTGGCCCATAAGTCCCGGCTTTGCAATTTCCGATTACCCTTTAAACTGTGCCGGCTTGCGATCTCCGGAGGCGTCATGCGCGTGATCGTGTTGGGTGGCGGCGTGGTCGGCGTCACCCCCGCCTATCAGCTGCAGAAGGACGGGCACGAGGTCGTTATCCTCGAGCGCCAGCCTCAGGTCGCCGCCGAGACCAGCTGGGGCAATGCCGGCATGATCGCGCCCGGCCATTCCTTCGTCTGGTCCTCGCCCAAGGCGCCGATGATCCTGTTGAAGTCGCTGGTGCTGAAGGACCAGGCGCTGCGCTTCAAGCTGTCGGCCGATCCCAGGCTCTACAGCTGGTCCTGGTTGTTCCTGATGGAATGCACGGCCGAGAAGGCCAGGCGCAACACGCTTCTCAAGCATCGCCTTGCCGCCTATTCGCAATCGGTACTGCACGAGGTCATTGCCGACGAGCAGATCGACTATGACCGCAACGATCGCGGCATCGTCTATTTCCACCGCAGCCAGCAGGCGCTCGACAAAGGCGTCGAGCACATGAAGCTGCTGGAATCGGACGGACAGGAGATCAGGGTGCTTGACCGCGACGGCGTCGTCGCGCTCGACCCCTCGCTGGCCTCGGCGAAGGACAGGATAGCCGGCGGCATCTACTGCCCGACCGACGAGACCGGCGATCCGGCGAAGTTCACCCGGGCGCTGGCGGCGAAAATTGTCGAGCGCGGCGGCGAAATCCGCGCTGGCACCACCATCACCGGCATCGAGACCTCGGGCGACGGCGTCACCCAGGTGCTGACCGACAAGGGGAGCATCAAGGGCGACGCCTATGTGCTGGCGCTCGGCTCCTACAGCCCGCTCATCGCAAAAACGATCGGCATCGGCCTGCCGATCTATCCGATCAAGGGCTATTCGCTGACCATTCCCGTCGGCAACCGGCCGCATCCGCCGACCATCGCCTCCGTCGACGAGCACAATCTGGTCGCCATCTCGCGCTTCGGCGACCGCATCCGCGTCACCGCCACGGCGGAATTCGCCGGCTACGACACCAGCCACAAGCCGGCCGATTTCGCCTTCATGAAGGGCGTGACGCAGGAGCTATACCCCGAAGGCGCCGACTACGACCGCGCCGAAATGTGGGCGGGCCTCAGGCCGATGACGCCGAACAACCTGCCCGAATTCGGGCGGCGGCGCCTCGGCAACCTCTATCTCAACACCGGGCACGGCCATATCGGCTGGACCATGTCGCATGGCTCTGCCCGCATCACCGCCGATCTGATCGCCGGCCGCCAGCCTGCCATCTCGATGGATGGGCTGCTCAACTGAAAAGGGGAATGCCATGTCTGCCGGACTCGCCGCCTCTGTCCCTCTGGCACCAGAACCTGTCGATCTGGGCGTGTTGCCGTCGGAGCTCGATGGCGGCCTTGCCTCGCGCGCGGCGATCGGCCTGGCGGTCCTCGCCACCGACCAGACGCTGGAGCATGAATTCCGCGCCCTGGTGCGCATTCCGGGCGTCGCCTTCTACGAAGCGCGTCTTTTCAACGACAACGACATCACGCCCGACACGCTGCGCGCCATCGGCCCGCGGATCGCGCCGACCGTCGAACTCATCCTGCCCAGCATTCCGCTCGACGTCGTCGGCTTCGGCTGCACCTCGGCCACGATGACGCTCGGCGAGGAGGCCGTCTTCGCCGAGATCAGGAAGGCGCGGCCGGGCGTCGCCTGCACCACGCCGGTCACCGGCGCGCTTGCCGCTTTCAGGGCGCTCGGCGCCAAGGGCATCGGCCTGCTGACCCCTTATGCGCCCGAGATCAACCGGGGCCTCGTCACCTATTTCACCAGCAGGGGCCTCGACATCGCCGCCGTCGCCACCTTCGACCGGCGCGACGACCGCGAGGCGGCCCGCATCTCGCTCGCCT
>NZ_JHQR01000382.1 GCF_014843825.1 Mesorhizobium silamurunense | reverse complement strand
GCGCCCAGGACCGCGCGGCGCAATTGCTCAAGACCCGTGTCGGCACGCAGGCGCAGTTGGACGACGCCCAGACGGCGCTCGACCAGGCCAAGGCAGCGCTTGCCGGCGCCGACGCGCAGATCACCGCGGCGCAGGCCAATATCGGCGTGCTCGAAGCCCAGCGCGTGGAATCCGCAAGCACGCTCGCATCGCTGCAGCTCACCCGCGACAAGGCGCAGCGCGACCTTTCCTTCACCGTGCTCAAGGCGCCTTATGACGGCGTCGTCGGCAACCGCTCGGTCGAGCAGGGCGACCTCGTCAGCCCCGGCCAGAAGCTCGCCGTCGTCGTGCCGATGGACAAGCTCTACATCGTCGGCAACTTCAAGGAGACGCAGCTTGGCCGGCTGGTGCCCGGCGAGAAGGTCCGCATCACGGTCGACGCCATCGACGGCCAGACTTTCGAGGGCACGGTTTCGTCGCTGGCGCCGGCTTCGGGCGCGGTGTTCTCGCTGCTGCCGCCGGAAAACGCCACCGGCAACTTCACGAAGGTCGTTCAGCGCGTGCCGGTCCGCATCGACGTGCCGGCCGACGTGCTGAAGACCGGCAAGCTGCGCGCCGGCCTGAGCGTCGTTGTCGCCGCCGACAGCCGCACCGCGCCTGCCTCGACGACCAACTGAGCACTTTGGGGGGCGGCCCGGTGGCCGATCGAGCGCCGGGCCGCCCCGCCTGCAAGCTATTTGTTCTGACGCAGTCCGAATGGAAAACAGCCACGCGCTATTCCCGGAATTGCCGTAGGGAGGCCATGACATGGCAACCGCAACCATCACCGCAGGATCAATACCGGCACGGCCGGTGGCTGCCGCGCCCGCCGCCGACCATATGCCGGTGCGCCGCGTCATCGCCTTCCTGGCGATGGTGTTCGGCATGTTCATGGCGATCCTCGACATCCAGATCGTCTCGGCCTCGCTGGCCGAGATCCAGGCGGGCCTGAGCGCCAGTTCCGACGAGATCCCGTGGGTGCAGACCGCTTACCTGATCGCCGAGGTGGTGATGATCCCGCTGTCGGGTTTCCTCAGCCGCATGCTGTCGACGCGCGTGCTGTTCACCATCGCCGCCGCCGGCTTCACCGCGGCCAGCGCGCTTGCCGCGACCGCCACCAACATCGATCAGATGATCGTCTACCGCGCCATCCAGGGTTTCATCGGCGGCGGCATGATCCCGAGCGTGTTCGCGGCCGCCTTCACCATCTTCCCGCCGTCGCGGCGCGCAGTCGTCTCGCCGATGATCGGCCTGGTGGCTACGCTGGCGCCGACCATCGGCCCGACGGTCGGCGGCTATATCAGCCACGCCATGTCCTGGCATTGGCTGTTCCTGGTCAATGTCGTGCCCGGCATCCTGGTGACGACGGCGGCCTGGTCGCTGATCGACTTCGACAAGCCAAACCTCAAGCTGTTCAGCAAGTTCGACTGGTGGGGCCTTGCCGGCATGGCCGCCTTCCTCGGCTGCATGGAATATGTGCTGGAGGAAGGCCCGAACAATGACTGGCTGCAGGACCAGGCGGTGTTCATCTGTGCCATCGTCATGACCATCGGAGCGGTGGTGTTCTTCTGGCGCGTGTTCACCGCCGAGGAGCCGATCGTCGACCTTCGCGCCTTCAGCAACATCAACTTCGCCTTCGGCTCGATGTTTTCCTTCGTCATCGGCATCGGCCTCTACGGGCTCACCTATCTCTATCCGGTGTTCCTGGGGCGCATCCGCGGCTACGATTCGATGATGATCGGCGAGGCGCTGTTCGTCAGCGGCCTCGCGATGTTCTTCACGGCGCCCATCTCCGGCATCCTGTCGCGCAAGATGGATCTGAGGCTGATGATGATGATCGGCTTCTTCGGCTTCGCCACCGGCACGTGGTGGATGACGCATCTCACCGCCGACTGGGATTTTTATGAGCTGCTCGTCCCGCAGATCCTGCGCGGCTGCTCGATGATGCTGTGCATGGTGCCGATCAACAACATCGCGCTCGGCACGCTGCCGCCGGAGCGGCTGAAGAACGCGTCGGGCCTGTTCAACCTGACCCGCAATCTCGGCGGCGCCGTCGGCCTGGCAATCATCAACACGGTGCTGATCGACCGCAACGCCTTCCACTATGCAAGGCTCTCCGAGCATGTCGAGTGGGGCAGTCAGGCAGCCCAGACGAAGCTGCAGAACATGACGTTGAACTTCGAGCAGACCGCAGGTCTGGACGCCACGAGCGCCGCGATCTCGAAGCTGTCCGGCATGGTCCAGCAGCAGGCGGCGCTGCTCTCGTTCATGGACGTGTTCTTCATGCTGACGGCTTTGTTCGCCACGCTCGGATTGTTCGTCCTGTTCATCAACAAGCCGGCCGACCAAAGCGGCGGTGGCGGCGGAGGCCATTGAGGAGCCGGAACCCCCGCCTGGCATCCTCAACACGTGACCCCGGAAATCGTCGCCGATTTCCGGGGTCATTTCTTTTGGAGAGATGGAAGGGCTGCGTTCAGGCGGCCGCCGGCTTGAAGCTCAACGCCACGCCATTGATGCAGTGGCGCAGACCGGTAGGCGGCGGGCCGTCATCGAAGACATGGCCGAGATGGCCGCCGCAACGCCGGCAATGCACCTCGGTGCGCGTCATGCCGAGCGAACGGTCCTCGGTCTTGCCGATGGCTTTGGGAATCTCCTGCCAGAAGCTCGGCCAGCCGGTGCCGGAATCGAACTTCGTCTCCGACGGATAGACCGGCAGGTCGCAGCCGGCGCAGGCGAAGATGCCTTTGCGGTGCTCGTTGAGCAGCGGGCTGGTGCCCGGATATTCGGTGCCCTGCTTGCGCAGCACGTCGAAGGCGGCGTCCGAAAGGATGGCGTGCCATTCGGCGTCGGTCTTGGTGACCTCGAATGTCTCGGCGGCCAAAGCCGGCTTCGCGCCGCCCATGCGCAACGCCGCTCCGGTTCCGACGATGAGGGCAGCGGCGGCGGCACCGCTCCAGAGAAAGTCGCGACGGTTCATGGCCTTTCCTCCTGACGTCTTGTTGCAAACTATGGCGCCGCCGGAAAATCAAAAGCCGGTGACGGTCCGCGCGCCACTCCGCGTCGACCCAAACCCTGGCGATGCGGAGCGGCGCTTGACGGCAACACGGATTGTGGGAGGGAGAACCGTGCGGCCGGCGGGGACACACCTCATTTCGCCGGCCGCACGCGCTTTGTTACATCTTCGGCAAGAGAACCTTGTCGATGACGTGGATGACGCCGTTCGACTGGCGCACGTCGGCGATGGTGACATGGGCGACATTGCCGTTCTCATCGGTCACCGTGACCTTGCCCTTTGCGGACTTCAGCGTCAGCGCGCAGCCGCCGACGGTCTTGACCTCATGCGCGCCGCCATCGGCCTTGGCCATCTTGGCGACATCGGCGGCCATCGCCTTGGCGGCGATGACATGGCAGGTGAGGATCTTGGTCAGCTTGTCCTTGTTCTCGGGCTTGAGCAGCGTCTCGACCGTGCCGGCAGGCAGCGCGGCAAACGCCTCGTTGGTTGGGGCGAAGACGGTGAACGGGCCGGCGCCCTGGAGGGTGTCGACCAGGCCGGCGGCCTTGACGGCGGCGACCAGCGTGGTGTGGTCCTTCGAATTGACGGCATTCTCGATGATGTTCTTCTTGGCATACATCGGCGCGCCGCCGACCATCGGATTGGCGGCATAGGCAACGGCGCCGAGCGCGGAAAGGCCGATCGTAGAGGCGAGCAAAAGGGTGGCGAGTTTACGCATGGTGTCAGTCTCCTCGGGTTGTTTTTCCCGTTCGTGGGAACGCGAAGAGATACGGGCGAGGAAAAACTTAGTTTCGCGAACCTCCAAGATTTTTTGTTTGTCGGGCAGAATTCAGATTACGCCACGCCTGACCGCATGAAAGCGCGTCTTCCGCTGCACCACCGGCAGATAGACTTCTGCTAATCTTTGAAAACGTCAGATGCCCTTCAGATCGCCCGCGGCGACGACGGGGCCGGTCGGCTGGCCGGTCGGCGAACCGCCGGTCGGCTCGAGGCTGACGGCGAGCACGGCGCCTTGCGCCAGCTTCTGCTGGACGGCCGGCGCGACGGCCATGCGCGCCGTCTGGCCGGTCGGGATGACGCCCATCGAGACCGGCGCATTCTTGCCCTCGATCATCCAAAGTTCGAAATCCTTGCCGGCGCCGCGCTCGCCGGAAACCAGCGAGAGGCCGACCTCGTGGCGCGCCGCGTCATAGACGGCGAGGTATTTGACGTTGCTGTTGTCGGCGGCGAGCGAGGCGACCAGCCTGGTCTCTGGCTGCGGCACCGGCGGATTGACGAAAGGCAGCGCGACATAGACGGCCAAAGCCGCAATCGCGGCGGCCGCGAGGCCGCGCCAGAAGGCAAGGCTCCCCAGCAGGCCGGCGCTGGGGGCGGCGGATGTGGCGGCCGAAGAGGTAAACAGCCTACGGTCGATCGCCGCCTTGACCGATGCCGGAGGCTCGACCGCGGCATAGGCAGACGCCATCGGCGCGAAGTGGACCTCCCAGGCATCGACCAGGCGGGCAAACGCCGTCTCGGTGTCGATGCGGCGGGACGCGATCTGGCGTTCATCGGCCGCCAGAACGCCGAGAACGTATTCGGCGGCGAGCAGATCGTCGCCTCCGCGTTCCGGTCCGTTGTCTTCCGCCAGCGTCATCTTTCCAGACATTCTCTCAGTTTGAGCAGGCTTCGCCGCAGCCAGGTCCGCATCGTGTTCAGCGGGACCTTGTGGCGCTCCGCCAGCTCGGCATAGCTCTCGCCGTTGAGATAGGCGCCCCGGACGGCCGCCGCCCGGTCTTTCTCCAGTTCGTCGAGACAATGGTAGATGCGTTCGGTCTCGCCGCCCGCGACAGCCATGGCCTCAGGTCCCGGCGTCGGATCGGCGACGTCGAGGGCCGCATCGATGCCGACAGAAGGACCGCGCCGCGCCCTGATGCGATCGATTGAATGGTTGCGCGCAATGGCCACCAGCCAGGAAATCGGGCTCAAATCGGAAACCGCGAAACGGTCCGCCTTCGTCCATATCTTGACAAAGACATCCTGCAGCGCTTCTTCCGCCTCGCCCTTGTCCCTCAATACACGAAGGCAAACGCCGAAAAGTTTCCCGCTGGTCTGCTTGTAGAGCAGATCGAACGCAGCCCGGTCCTTCATCGAAGTCCGGACGATCAGCTTGCTGATGTCCTGGGGCCCCATGCGGGCAAATTAGAAGATTGCGATTTATTTGCAACGGGCCGCCGAGGGCTTTGTCCGCCAAAGACAGTCGGGCCATTGGTCTATCGAATCCCGATTTCGATTTGCAGCTTCATGCGATAGCCTTCGCCAAAAGAGGGGAGCGGCAATGTCGATCGAGCGCGTGCTTTGGGAACAGGATGCGACCGGACTTGCCGCGCTCGTGCACAGGCAAGAGATCTCGCCGCAGGAGCTGGTCGACGCGGCGATCGCGCGCGCCGAGGCGACACGGCCCGACATCAATGCCATAGCCACGCCGCTCTACGACACCGCCAGGGCGCGGGCGAAAGCGATCGACCGCAAGCTGCCGCTCGCCGGCGTGCCCTTCGCGCTGAAGGATCTCGGCATCGGCATCAAGGGCGTGCCGATTCATGGCGGCAGCCGCATCCCGGCCTTCACGGCGGACTACAATTCGGTGATGGTCGAGCGGTATCTGGCCGCCGGGTTAATCCCGATCGCCACCAGCACCTCGCCCGAGCACGGGCTGCGGCTGATGACGGAATCGGCCCGCTTCGGCATCACCCGCAATCCCTGGAATACTGGCCACACCACCGGCGGCTCCTCGGGCGGATCGGCGGCGCTCGTCGCGGCGGGCGCGGTGCCGGCGG
>NZ_JHQR01000384.1 GCF_014843825.1 Mesorhizobium silamurunense | reverse complement strand
TCGCTGCGGCCGGGCAGGGCGATGCCCAACCGACGGGAACCGTGACGCCAGCCACCGACCAGGCTGCCGATCAAGGCGACGGCGACCAGAGCGATACCGCCAAGCCAGCCGTTGCAGCGAAGCCCACTGCCGCTCCGAAGGCTGAAGCCAGGGCCCAGTCGACCAACACGCCGGCGAAGGTGCCGGTGGCGCCGCCGCGTCCGTCCGACCAGCCGGTCGACATCGTCGGCGAGGTCAAGCCCGACCAGGTCGCCTCCATCGATCCGGCGGCATCAGGCGGCGGCTCGTGGTCGATGCAGATCGCCTCGCAGCCGACGGTCGAAAGCGCCCAATCGACCTACCAGGACCTGCAGCGCCGCTACGGCAGCGTGCTCTCCGGGCGCACCGCCAACATCGTCAAGGCGGAAATCGCCGGCAAGGGAACTTTCTACCGCGTCCGCGTGCCGGCGCAGTCGCGCAACGACGCGATCAACCTGTGCACCAGCTACAAGGCGGCCGGCGGCACCTGCTTCGTGTCGCGCTGATCGTCCCAGACCGTCTCAAAGCCGGCGCCGCCGCAAGGCCGCGCCGGCTTTTCATTGTGGACGGTTCTTGGCGTTCGGACGTCGGCGGGCAGGGGTGATTCCCTTTGCGTTCCCAAAGCCCTAAGGTTCTACCCATGACCGAATCAAAATCCATGATCCTCGGCTGCGCCGGGAAATCCCTTACTGAAGATGAAATCCGTTTCTACGGCGACGAACGTCCCTGGGGCTTCATCCTGTTCGCGCGCAATGTCGGCGAGACTGAGCAGATCCGCGACCTGGTCGCTTCGATGCGCGACTGCATCGGACGGCCGGACGCTCCTGTCTTCATCGACCAGGAAGGCGGCCGGGTGCAACGCCTGCGGCCGCCGCTGGCACCGAACTATCCTGCAGGTGGGGCGCTTGGCGCCCTTTGGCGCGACGATCGCGAGGCCGGCCGCCGCGCCGCGTGGCTCCTGGCGCGGCTTCACGCCTTCGATCTGCTGCGCCATGGCATCACCGCCGACTGCCTGCCGGTGCTCGACGTCCCCATCGCGGGCGCCAGCGATGTCATCGGCGCGCGCGCCTATGGCATGGAACCCAATGCCGTGATCGAACTTGGCAAGGCTTCGGCCGAGGGCCTGATGTCGGGCGGCGTCCTGCCGGTCATGAAGCATGTTCCCGGCCATGGCCGGGCCTTTGCCGATACGCATTTCGCGCTGCCGACGGTCGACACGCCGCTCGCCGAGTTGCGGCAACATGATTTCGCCCCGTTCAAGGCGCTCAACCACCTGCCGATGGCGATGACGGCGCATGTCGTCTACAGCGCCGTCGACCCGGACAATCCGGCGACGACCTCGGCCAAGGTTGTCAACGAGCTGATCCGCGGCGAGATCGGCTTCGACGGGCTCTTGATGAGCGACGACACCTCGATGAAGGCACTTTCTGGGGATTTCCCGACAAAGGCGGCCTCGATCCTTGCGGCCGGCTGCGATCTCGTCCTTCACTGCAACGGCGTTTTCGAGGAAATGTCCGGCATCGCGTCGCGCACGACGGTGCTCGAAGGCAAGTCCCTGGCGAGAGCGGAGCGGGCGCTGGCCTATATAAAAGACGGCGATGTCGCCGACGAAAGCGCGATACGCGCGGAATTCGCCACCTATTTCGAAGCGGTGGCCTGAACCGAGGGATAGAAGGGCAAGTGGCGGAAACATTGGACAGCAGGGCTGCGAAGGCCGCACCGATGGACCGTCTGTGGGCCGAGAATGACGATTCACGTCTGACCGGCGATCCGTCGCTGGTGGTCGATGTCGCCGGCTTCGAGGGACCGCTCGACCTTCTCCTGCATCTGGCGCGCAACCAGAAGGTCGATCTCGCCCGCATCTCAATCCTGGCGCTCGCCGAGCAGTATATGGCCTTCATCGAAAAGGTGAGGGCGCTCAGACTCGAGCTTGCGGCCGACTACCTGGTGATGGCGGCGTGGCTCGCCTTCCTCAAGTCGAAGCTCTTGATCCCGAAGCAGCCGGGCGAAGAGGGCGAGAGCGGCGAGGAACTGGCGGCGGTGCTGCAATTCCGGCTGAAGCGGCTGGAAGCGATGCGCGACGCCGCAGCTCGGCTGGTCAACCGCAACCGGCTCGGCCGCGACGTCTTCGCGCGCGGCATGCCGGAAATGGTCATCGTCGAGAAGCGCAACGCCTATTCGGCCTCGCTCTACGATCTTTTGACCGCCTATGCGCAGCAGCGCCAGCGGCAGGCGATCAACAACGTGACGATCGCCCGCCGCGCCGTGTGGTCGCTGAAGGACGCACGCGACGTGCTGGCGCGGCTGGTCGGGACGATCAGCGACTGGACGGCGCTGGACAGCTTCCTCATCCAATATCTGGCGGCGCCGGAAGAGAAGCGCACCGCAGTGGCCAGTTCCTTCGCTGCGACGCTCGAAATGGTGCGCGAGGGGAAGCTGGAAATGCGGCAGGATCAGGTTTTCGCGCCGATCTACCTGCGCGGCCGCGCACAAGGGGTTAAGGCAGTCGAGGTGGTATCATGAGCGAACGTGCCAACGCTTCGGTCATTCCGTTCAAGGTCGAGGACGAGCCGGAAGACGAGATGGCCGAACAGGGTTTCATCGAGAACCCCGCCGAGCGGCTGCAGCTGTCGGAAGCCGTCCGCATGGCCGAGGCGATCATCTTCGCCAGCGCCGAGCCTGTCAGCGAAAGGCAATTGGCGGCGCGCCTGCCCGAGGGCGTGCAAATCGCGGCGGCAATGGCCGATCTGCAGGAAATCTACGCCAAGCGCGGGGTCAACCTGGTGCGGGTCGGCGACGCCTGGGCGTTCCGCACCGCCGGCGATCTCGCCTTCCTGATGAGCCGGGACTCCGTGCAGCAGAGAAAGCTCTCTCGCGCGGCGCTCGAAGTGCTGGCGATCATCGCCTATCACCAGCCGGTGACGCGGGCCGAGATCGAGGACATCCGGGGCGTCGAGACCTCCAAAGGCACGCTGGACATGCTGCTGGAAACGGAGTGGGTGAGGATGCGCGGCCGGCGCCGCACACCCGGCCGTCCCGTGACCTACGGCACGACCGATGCCTTCCTGGATCACTTCGCGCTGGAGGAGATCCGCGATCTGCCCGGCATGGAAGAGCTGAAGGGCGCTGGGCTGTTGTCGACGCGCATGCCGTCCAATTTCTCGATGCCGGTGCCGCCGGCCGATCCGGACGCGCTGGCCGAGGACGAGGATGCGCTGACCGACATCGACCTCGAGGAGCTTGGATTGCTCACGCCGCGCGTCACGGAAGAGTGACCGCCAAGCCGGTGCGAATGGTCTATTAGCAAGGGCTGCGCGGATTCGTAGCAAGGCGCTCACGCCGAAAGTGCGTGACATCCGCTAGCCATTTTATCAACTTCATTGCGGTTGTGTTTGAATCCCCGAGCGAAAACGCATAGATCATCGCCGAGGGAAAACATTCGAGAGAGATTGTTATGGGTTCATTTTCGATTTGGCACTGGATGATCGTACTGGTCATCGTGCTTCTGGTGTTCGGCCGGGGCAAGATCCCCGAGCTGATGGGCGACATGGCCAAGGGCATCAAGAGCTTCAAGAAGGGCATGGCCGACGACGACACCGCCGACGACAAGCGCACCGTCGAGCACCGTGCCGACGAGACCGTTTCGCCGGGCAAGGAAAAGGTCAGCAAGAGCTGAGCCCCGGGCTCTCGTTGGAACAGCTCTCGTTGGAATAGATTGCCATGTTCGAAGTCGGTTGGAGCGAACTGCTGGTGATCGCGGTCGTCATGATCGTGGTCGTCGGGCCGAAGGATTTGCCCACCATGCTGCGCACCTTCGGTCGCACCGCGGCCAAATTGCGCACGATGGCGGCCGACTTCCAGAAGCAGTTCAACGACGCCCTGAAGGAAGCCGAACTCGACGACGTCAAGAGTTCGATAGATAGCCTTCGCAGCCTCAATCCGATGACCGAAGTCCGCAAGCAGCTCAATCCGTTCGAGCAGGCGGCGGCCGATGTGCGGGCCGGCGTTGACACGATGATGAAGCCAAAACCGGCCGAGCCGGCTGCATCGACACCGCAGGCGGCCGAGCCGCTCAAGACCGGCGCGACGGAAATGCCCGGCATCACCGGGACCGAAGCCGCGCCGGCCGCGCCGATCTTCCCGGTCATGACCGATGCCTCCGTGGCCGTGCCAGTGGGGGAGACCGCAGTGCCGGCCCAGCCGGCGAAAAAGGCGGCGACCTCCAAGGCAAAGGCTCCGGGAGCCGCAGCGAAAACAGCAGCATCCAAGGCGTCGGCCGTGAATGCGTCGGCTAAATCCTCGCCGGCCCCGGCAAAGGCTGCTGCGCCCGCCAAGAAGGCGGCGCCTAAGGCCGAGGCAAAGCCCGCTGCGAAGAAGCCGGCCCCGAAGAAGGCCGCCGACACCAAGAAGACGGCGGGAGCCGCCAAGTGAGCGTTTCGGACAAGGAAAAGGAAGAAATCGAGAAATCGTCGGCGCCGCTGATCGAGCACCTTATCGAACTGCGCCGCCGCCTGATCTGGTCGCTCGGAGGCTTCTTTGTCGCCTTCCTCGTCTGCTTCTTCTTCGCCAAGCGCCTGTTCAACCTTTTGGTCATCCCGTTCAAATGGGCGACACAATGGGCCGGGCTCGACCCACACAAGGTCGAGCTGATCTACACCGCTCCGCAGGAGTTCTTCTTCACCCAGGTGAAGCTCGCCATGTTCGGCGGCATGGTCATCGCCTTCCCGCTAATCGCCACGCAGATCTACAAGTTCATCGCGCCAGGCCTTTATAAGAACGAGCGCAGCGCCTTCCTGCCGTTCCTGATCGCGTCGCCCATCCTGTTCCTGATGGGCGCCTCGCTGGTCTATTTCTTCTTCACCCCGATGGTGATGTGGTTCTTCCTCGCCATGCAGCAGGTCGGCACCGATGATCAGGTGCAGATCTCGCTGCTGCCGAAGGTGTCGGAATATCTCAGCCTGATCATGACCCTGATCTTCTCCTTCGGCCTGGTGTTCCAGTTGCCGGTGGTGACCAGCCTGCTGACGCGCGTTGGCCTGCTGTCGTCGCAGGCGCTGGCCGAGAAGCGCAAATGGGCGATCGTCCTTTCCTTCGTGGTTGCTGCGGTGCTGACGCCGCCCGACCCGATGAGCCAGTGCGGCCTCGCCATCCCGACCATCCTGCTCTACGAGGTCGCCATCTGGTCCTCGCGCATGATCGAGCGTAGCCAGGCACGCGATCGCCTGGCGCGCGAGCAGCAGGAAGAGGCGAGCTCGGTCGCGGAAAAGACGCCTGACGCGTCGTCGACCTAGTCGCGAACTCGTCCAACGCCAGGAAATTGCGGCAGTGCGGTTACCCGCCGTCTTGCATCGATGACGGATGCGGTTTACGCCCTCTGGCCTCAGCCAGGAGCGTTTAGACCATGCTTGACATCAAATGGATTCGCGACAACCCGAAGGCTCTGGTCGATGCGCTGGTGAAGCGCTCGTGGTCGGCCGATGACGCGCAGTCCACCGTCGAGGACCTGATCGCCAGGGACGAGGCGCGCCGCGCGCATCTCAGCGAATTGCAGGTCAAGCAGGAACGCCGCAACGCCGCCTCGAAGGAGATCGGCAATGCCATGCGTTCGGGCGACGCCGCGCTTGCCGAAAAGCTCAAGGCCGAGGTCGGCGACATCAAGGCGTTCATCCAGAACGGCGAGGCGCGTGAGCGCGAGCTCGACAAGGCGCTGGACGATGCGCTCGCGGTGCTGCCCAATGTCCCGCTCGAGGACGTGCCGGTCGGCAAGGACGAGCACGACAATGTCGTGAAGCGCATCGTTGGCGAGGTGCCGACGCGCCGGAACTGGGTGAAGGAGCATTTCGAGATCGGCGAAGCGCTCGGCATGATGGATTTCGAGCGCGCGGCGAAACTGTCGGGGTCGCGCTTCACCGTGCTGAAGAGCCAGCTCGCGCGCATGGAACGCGCGCTCGGCCAGTTCATGCTCGATCTGCACACGACCGAACACGGCTATCAGGAGATCCAGCCGCCGCTGATGGTGCGCGACGAAGTGCTTTTCGGCACCAACCAGCTGCCGAAATTCGAGCTGGACCTGTTCTTCACGCCGCATGGCGACGGGCGCCTCGGCCTGATCCCGACAGCCGAGGTGCCGCTCACCAACCTGGTGCGCGAGGAGATCACCGCGCATGAAAAGCTGCCGCTGCGCTACACGGCGCTGACGCCGTGCTTCCGCTCGGAAGCGGGCTCGGCGGGTCGCGACACGCGCGGCATGCTGCGCCAGCACCAGTTCTACAAGGTCGAACTCGTCTCGATCACCGACCAGGAGACCTCACTCGCCGAGCATGAGCGCATGACGCAATGCGCCGAGGAGGTGCTGAAGCGGCTCGGCCTGCCGTTCCGCACGGTGACGCTGTGCACCGGCGACATGGGCTTTGGCGCGCGCAAGACCTACGACATCGAGGTCTGGCTGCCGGGACAGAACGCCTATCGCGAAATCTCGTCCTGCTCGGTCTGCGGCGATTTCCAGGCCAGGCGCATGGACGCCCGCTACAAGGACAAGGACGGCAAGGGCAACCGCTTCGTCCATACGCTCAACGGCTCGGGCACCGCGGTCGGCCGCGCTCTCATTGCCGTCATCGAGAACTACCAGAATGAGGACGGCAGCGTAACCATTCCTGAAGTGCTGCGGCCTTACATGGGTGGTCTCGCCAAGATCGAATCGAAATGAGCTTATGCGCATCCTGCTGACCAACGATGACGGCATCCATGCCGAGGGGCTGGCGTCGCTCGAACGCATCGCCCGCACGCTGTCGGATGACGTCTGGGTGGTGGCGCCGGAGCAGGACCAGTCCGGCTACGCGCATTCGCTGTCGATCTCGGAGCCGCTGCGGCTAAGGACGGTCGGCGAGAAGCACTATGCCGTGCGCGGCACGCCGACCGATTGCGTCATCATGGGTACGAAAAAGATCCTGCCCGGTCCGCCCGACCTCATCCTGTCGGGCGTCAATTCCGGCGCCAACATCGCCGACGACGTAACCTATTCCGGCACCGTCGCCGGCGCCATGGAAGGCGCGCTGCTCGGCATCCGCTCGATCGCGGTGAGCCAGGCCTACTCCTATGTCGGCGAGGACCGCGTCGTCCCTTACGAGACGACCGAGGCGCTGGCGCCGGCGCTGCTGAAGAAGCTGATCGCGACACCGCTGCCGGAAGGCGTGCTGCTCAACGTCAATTTCCCGAACTGCGCGCCGGACGAAATCGAGGGCACGGTCGTCACCTCGCAAGGCAAGCTCGTGCACAGCCTCTGGGTCGACGAGCGCCGCGACGGCCGCGGCCTGCCTTACTACTGGTTGCGCTTCGGCCGCGAGCCGGTCGAAGGCAAGAAGGGCACCGACCTTTACGCGTTGCGCAACCGGCTGGTGTCGGTGACGCCGCTGCAGCTCGACCTTACCGCCCATGAACTCCGCGACCAGCTGACCAAGGCGCTCTCATGAATACGGCCATTGACGACCGCGAAGGTTTTGCCGCTTTCCTGCTCCGCCTGCGAGGCAGGGGAACAGCGCCGAAGGCGCTGGTCGCCGCCTTCGAGGCGACGCCGCGCCGCGGCTTCCTGTCCGCGCAGTTCCATTCCGTCGCCTGGTCGGAAGGCATGCTGCCGATCGAATGCGGCGAAGCGATCGAGGGCGCGGACCTGCAGGCGGCCGTCATCGCGGCTTTGGCCATCGAGCCGGGCAACCGTGTGCTCGAGATCGGCACCGGGTCGGGCTATACGGCCGCCGTGATGTCCAGACTTGCCGCGCGTATCGTCACCATCGACCGCTACAAGACCTTGACCGAGCAGGCAAAACAGCGTTTCGAGGCGCTCGGCATCAGCAATGTCATCGTGCGCCAGGCCGACGGCTCCAACGGCCTGCACAACGAAGGGCCGTTCGACCGCATCCTTGCCTGGGCGGCTTTCGACAGCCTGCCGCGCTTCCTGCTCGATCAATTGTCGAGCGGTGGCGTCGTCATAGCGCCGATCGGCCCAGAGGAAGGCGAGCAGGTGCTGGCCAAGCTCACCAAGGTCGGCAGCCGTTTCGAGCGCGAGGACATCGGCATGGTCAGGCTGCAGCCGGTCCTGCGCAGCGTCGCCGCGGTGATCTAGCCAGCGCCAGGCGGCCCCGCCAAAATTTCCTCGCATGTTTTAAGAAAATTTTCGACGGATTCTAATGGGTTAACCGCCCAGTAACATTAACGCGCTTTAATCATGACCAGTTTGTACCGGGTCTGTGCGGGTTAGTGCGATGCAATTCAATGGTTTGAAGGCAAACGGACGCAATCTGGCGCGTGGCTGCGCCGTCCTCATGATCGCCGGCGCCGCGGCAGGGTGCAGCTCGCAGGCGATGCGCTTCAATGGTGTCGACGACGTCTTCACCTCGTCCACCAACAATCAGCGCGCCATCATCAACAAGCAGAGTGCCGACCAGCCCTATCCGGGCGATACGGTGGCGCCAGCACCCGTCGACGGAACCCACACCCAGTCGGTGAGCCGCTCCAGCCTCGAACCGGTGACGTCCCAGCAATTGCCGCCGCCCTCGGCGCCGGCTGCCGCGCCCGCCAAGCCGATGCGCA
>NZ_JHQR01000396.1 GCF_014843825.1 Mesorhizobium silamurunense | reverse complement strand
GGGCGGGCGAGGCGCTGGCGCTGGTCCACGCGCGGACCGGGACGGATGCCGAGGCTGCCGCCGCCACGGTGCGCTCCGCCTATACGATCGGCATCTCGAAGCCATCGGCCGAAAAGACCGTGCTCCGGCGGATCCTGCCTCTGTAATATCGCGCCTATTGGACGAGCAGCAGCGCGCCGTTCTGGACTTCGTATTTCTGCAGCCGCTGCAGGAAACTCATGCCGATCAGATTGGTTTGCAGCGCCCGATCGTCGAGCACCACCGCCTGGACGTTATCGACCGAGATCTTGCCGATCTGCAGGTGGTCGACGGTGACGACCGCAGCCTTGATGGCGCCGTTCGCCGTGTTCACCTGATGGTTGAAATCCGACTGGTTGAGCGAGATGCCGATCCGGCGCGCGGTCGAGGTGTTGATGGCGACCAGCGTCGCGCCGGTGTCGATCATGCCGTCTATTTGGCGGCCGTTGAGCTTGAAGGCTGAGGTGAAATGGCCGCGCTGGTCGGCATTGACCAGCACCTGGCGGCCGAGCGGCAGCGGCGTCGCCGGCTTGGCTGGAATCGAAGCGAGATTGACGTCCGGCTGAGCCTGCGGGGTCGCCGGCTTCGAGGCAACCGCCGATCTCAGCAGGGTTTCGACCATCTGCGGATTCGACTGATAGACGATCGGTATCGATGCCGAGCTTCCGACAAAGACGCCAAGGAGGAGAAGCTTGCGCAGCATGGGTCGGCCTTCGTGAAGGTCCGATCCTTAAGCCGACATGGTGTTTTCAGCTTTAACGCGCGCCGGAACCACGGTCTTTCGTAAACGAGCGGTTAAGAAAAGCGCTCACTTGGTCCCGTACATGCGGTCGCCGGCGTCGCCGAGGCCCGGCATGATGTAGCCCTTTTCGTTCAGCTGGCGGTCGATCGAGGCGGTGAAGATGGGAACATCGGGATGCGCCTTGGTGAAGCGCTCGATGCCTTCTGGCGCCGCGAGCAGGCAGAGGAAGCGGATGTTGGTGGCACCGCGCCCCTTCAGCTTGTCGATCGCCGCAATCGCGGAATTGGCGGTCGCCAGCATCGGATCGACGACGATCACCAGCCGGTCGGCAAGGTCGCTCGGCGCCTTGAAGAAATATTCGATCGCCTCGAGCGTCTCGTGGTCGCGGTAGAGGCCGATATGGGCGACTCGCGCCGCCGGCACCAGGTCGAGCAGGCCTTCGAGCAGGCCGTTGCCGGCCCGCAGCACGGAGGCGAAGACCAGCTTCTTGCCCTCCAGCGTCGGCGCTTCCATCTCCTCGATCGGGGTCTCGATGGTGGTTGTGGTCAGCTCGAGGTTTCGGGTCACCTCGTAGCCAAGAAGCAGCGAGATCTCGCGCAGCAACCGCCGGAAGCCGGCCGTCGAGGTCTCCTTCTTGCGCATGATGGTCAGCTTGTGCTGGACGAGGGGATGGTCGACGACGGTGACGCCCTGCATGGTCTGCTCCAGTGAATGGTGACTAGTGAATAGTGAATAGTGAGCGGGTTTGCGAGTCCTGATAGGCCGATGATTGCCATTCACAGGCCGAAGAGCCGGCGAACCATTCACCATTCACCGGCCTTTGACGTCGAGCCGACTCAACAGCATTGCTTTGGTCTTCCGGTCGACGAAGGCCGCCTCGATGGCCGTCCTGGTGACGGCGGTGAGCGCCTTGTCGTCCATCGAAAAGTGCTCGGCGGCGATATCGTATTCGCGCTTCAGCGAGGTCCAGAAATAGGGCGGATCGTCGGAGTTGAGCGTCACCTTGCAGCCGGCGGCGCGCAGCGCCGGGAAAGGATGCTCGGCGAAGCTGCCGAACACCTTGAGCGCGATGTTGGAACCGGGGCAGCATTCCAGCACCACGCCTTGGCCGGCAATACGCCGCACGAGGTCGGGATTTTCGATGGCGCGCACGCCATGGCCGATGCGGGCGGGGCGGATGTGGTCGAGCGCTGCCGCCACACTTTCCCAGCCCATCAGCTCGCCGGCATGGATGGTGATGCCGAGCCCGGCCTCGCGCGCGATCTCGAAAGCGCGCACATAATCCTCGAAATCGCCGATCCGCTCGTCGCCGGCGACACCGAAGCCGGTCACCAGCGGATGGCCGCAGCGGGCCGCGAAGCGCGCCGCCTGCTCGATCGCCTCGACGCCGACATGGCGAACGCCAGTGACGATCATGCGCCCTTCGATGCCGGTCCTTGCCTTGGCGCGGGCCATGCCTTCGCCGAGCGCATCCGTATAGGCCTTGGGCGAGAGGCCGGCCTTCTTCGCATGATCCGGCGAAGTGAAGACCTCGGAATAGATGGCACCGTCGCGGGCGAGGCTGGTGAGATAATGATCGGTCAGGCGGGCGTAGTCCTCCTCTGTGCGAAACAGGTCGGAGGCAAAGTCGTAAGCCGCGAGGAAAGAGCTGAAATCGTGCCAGACGAAGGAACCGTCCTGGATATAGGGCGAGGGGTCCTTGCCGTATTTGCGGGCCTGGCTGACGACGAGGTCGGGCGCCGCTGCCCCTTCGATGTGGCAGTGCAATTCGGCTTTCAAGATCATGCGGCCATCCCGTGCGGTATTCTGTTCTCGCGCCGATTCCGGGCGGAAAATCATGCGAGACTCTTCCCGAACCCGTCTCGAAGGCGCGGCCGAAAACCGCGCCTTGGACAATAGCGCCGGCCCCATCGATCGGCTATGGTCCCGCCGGTTTTATGGCGGATCAAAATAATGTCAGTTGAGAGAACCACGGCCGCGGGCGGCATGGAAACCTCCTATGGTTTCAGGAAGGTAGGGGCAGGCGACAAGCAGTCCCTGGTCAACGACGTCTTCCATAAGGTGGCCGATCGATACGACCTCATGAACGATCTGATGTCGGGCGGGTTGCACCGGCTGTGGAAGGACGCGATGGTCGCGTGGCTCAACCCACCGAAGCGGCCGGGCTGGAAGGTGCTCGACGTCGCCGGCGGCACGGGCGACATCGCCTTCCGTATCATCGAGGCCAGCCACCGCAACGCGCATGCGGCGGTGCTCGACATCAACGGCTCGATGCTTGAGGTCGGCCGCGACCGTGCCGAGAAGAAAGGCCTCTCGGAAAACACCGATTTCGTCGAGGCCAATGCCGAAGCGCTGCCGTTCGAGGACGACACGTTCGATGCCTATACGATCGCGTTCGGCATCCGCAACGTGCCGCGCATCGATGTGGCGCTGAGCGAAGCCTTTCGCGTGCTGAAGCGCGGCGGGCGGTTCCTTTGCCTGGAGTTTTCCGAGGTCGACATGCCGCTGCTCGACAAGGCCTACGAAGCCTGGTCCTTCACCGCCATCCCCAAAATCGGCAAGGCGGTGACCGGCGACGGCGAGCCCTATTCCTATCTGGTCGAGTCGATCCGCAAATTCCCCAACCAGCAGAATTTCGCGGCGATGATTGCACGGGCCGGCTTCGATCGCGTCACTTTCCGCAACTATTCGGGCGGTATCGCGGCACTTCATTCGGGCTGGAAGCTTTGAGGTCGGAACCCTTGAGGCAGGCCAGGCGATGAGCAGCGTCCGATGACCAGCATTGGCGCCGCCTTCCGGCTCGCCAGGGCCGGCTGGGTGCTGGTCCGCGAGGGCGTCGTTGCGGCGCTGCCCGGCGAAGAGCTTTCCGGCATGCCGAAGCTCGGCTGGCGTCTGGCGCGAGTGCTCACCCGGCGTCGCGCCAGGAAGCATCAACGCGGCGACCGGCTGGCGCGCTGGCGCAGGCGGTGGTGCGGCTGGGGCCGTCCTATGTCAAGCTCGGCCAGTTCCTCGCGACACGGCCAGACGTCGTCGGCAACGAGATGGCGCTCGATCTCGCTCTGCTGCAGGACAAGATGCACACCTTCCCGAAAGCGGAGGCGATCGCGGCGATCGAGGCTTCGCTCGGGCGCAGGATCGACGATCTCTATGCGAGCTTCGGCGAGCCTGTGGCGGCAGCCTCGATCGCACAGGTGCACAGCGCCGAAGTCTTTCGCAACGGGAGAGCTTCGCGCGTGGCGGTAAAAGTCATCCGGCCCGGCGTGCGCCATCATTTCTTCCAGGATCTCGAGAGCTATTTCCTCGCCGCCCGCCTGCAGGAGAAATACATTCCCTCCTCACGCCGCCTTCGGCCGATCGAGGTGACCCAGACGCTGGCGCAGACCACCAAGGTCGAAATGGACATGCGACTCGAGGCAGCGGCGTTTTCCGAGCTCGCTGAGAACACAAAGGACGATACGGGCTTCCGCGTGCCGGCAGTCGACTGGGAACGGACCGGCCGCGACGTGATCACCATGGAGTGGATCGACGGCGTCAAGATGAACGATCTGGCCGGCCTTGCTGCCGCCGGCTACGATCTCAAGGCGATCGCCGCCAACCTCATCCAGTCGTTCCTCAGGCACACGCTGCGCGACGGCTTCTTCCATGCCGACATGCATCCGGGCAATCTGTTCGTCGAGGCGAATGGCACCATCGTCGCCGTCGATCTCGGCATTGCCGGCAGGCTCGGCAGGAAAGAGCGGCGTTTCCTGGCCGAGATCCTCTACGGCTTCATCGTGCGCGACTATCACCGCGTCGCCGAGGTGCATTTCGAGGCCGGCTACGTGCCGCGCCAGCACAATGTCTCGGCCTTCGCGCAGGCGATCCGCGCCATCGGCGAGCCGATCCATGGCCAGTCGGCCGAGACCATCTCGATGGCGAAGCTTTTGACGCTGCTGTTCGAGGTCACCGAGCTTTTCGACATGGCGACGCGGCCGGAACTGATCCTGCTGCAAAAGACCATGGTGGTGGTCGAAGGCGTCGCCCGCACGCTCGATCCGGCCTTCAACATGTGGAAGACGTCGGAGCCGGTGGTCAGCGACTGGATCGCCGGCAATCTCGGCCCGCGCGGCATGCTCACCGATGCGCGCGACGCCGGCAAGGCGCTGGTGGCACTGGCAAGGCAGGCGCCGGACATTGCGGCCCGCACCGAGCGATTGTCGCGCGAAATCGACCTGATGGCCGAACATGGCCTGCGCTTCGACGAGGCGACGGCGCGCGCCATCGGCAAGGCCGAGGCGCGCCATACCCGCTCCGGCCGCGTGGCGCTCTGGGTCATCGCGCTGGCGCTGACCTATATAGCCTGGCGGATTTTCTGACCGCTGTCCGCCTTGTCGTTGTTTGATTGCATTGCTATCGTTGCTGACGTCAGTTTGAAAGCGGTGCAATCAGATGGCCAGCATCACGATCCGTAACCTTGACGACGAGGTCAAGGACTTGCTCCGGCAACTGGCGGCCGAAAATGGCTGCTCGATGGAGGAGCAGGCGCGAGCGATGATCCGCGCGGCGGTTGAAGGCCGGGCAGGACAGGCCGACCGCATCGACCAGATCGAGAGGACGCTGCGTGCGCTGATCGGCCCCGAGCGACAAACGACGCCCGTCTCTGTCGGATCCAGCATGCCGTCAATTCGGGGAGCGTTTTCCGGCAAGCGCATCCTGCTCATCATCGGCGGCGGCATCGCCGCCTACAAGGCGCTCGACCTGATCCGGCGCCTGCGCGAGCGCGGCGCGTCGGTTCGGGTGGTGATGACGGCCGCCGCCCAGGAATTCGTCACCACGCTCTCGGTTGGCGCGCTTTCCGCCGGCCATGTCTTCACCGAGCTGTTCGACCGCAATGACGAGCACGATGTCGGCCATATAAGGCTGTCGCGCGAGGCCGACCTTCTGGTCGTGGCGCCGGCCACCGCCGACCTGATGGCCAAGCTCGCCAACGGCCATGCCAACGATCTTGCCTCGACGGTGCTTTTGGCCACCGACAAGAAGGTGCTGATGGCGCCGGCGATGAATCCGAAAATGTGGTCGCATCCGGCGACGCGACGCAACCGGGCGACGCTGCAGAAGGACGGCATCGTCTTTGTCGGCCCCGCCAGGGGCGAGATGGCGGAAAGCAATGAGGCCGGCGAAGGCCGCATGGCCGAGCCGCTGGAGATCGTGGCCGCGGTCGAGGCGATGCTCGACGAGAAGCCCAAGCCGTTGGCGGGCCGCAGGATCATCGTCACCTCGGGGCCGACGCACGAGCCGATCGACCCGGTACGCTATATCGCCAATCGCTCATCCGGCAAGCAGGGCCATGCGATCGCGGCCGCGCTGGCGAAGCTCGGCGCCGATGTCCGGCTCGTGTCCGGCCCGGTGAATATCGCCGATCCGGCCGGGGTCGCGACCACGCATGTCGAGACCGCGGCCGCGATGAAGGATGCGGTCGAGAGCCTTCTGCCGGCGGACGCAGCGGTGTTCGTCGCCGCGGTCGCCGACTGGCGGACCGCGAACGCTGCCGGCGAGAAGATCAAAAAGGTGGCGGGGAAGGGGCCGCCGGTGCTCCAGATGGTAGAGAACCCCGACATCCTAGGCGGCGTCGGCCATCACAGCCAGCGGCCGGGCCTCGTCGTCGGTTTTGCGGCCGAGACGCAGGACCTCATCGGCAACGCCGAGGCCAAGCTCAAGAAGAAGGGCGCTGATCTCATCGTCGCCAACGACGTCTCGCATGAGAGCGGCATCGGCCTTTCCGGCGTGATGGGCGGCGACCGCAACAAGGTGCGCATCGTCTCCAGGACCGGCGTCGAGGAATGGCCGGAGATGGGCAAGGACGAGGTCGCGGCGCGGCTCGCCGCCTTGATCGCCGAGCGGCTGCAGACAGTCGTCGTTTAGAGCGGTTCACCGTTTCACGGAAATGCAGAACCGCTCTATCTCTTTGTTTTGACGCAATTCCGGACGGAAGGCTACGGCGAAGGCGCCGAGCCTAACCGTTACACACTTTTCCTGGAATTGCCCTAACCGGCCGCTTCCTGCGGCCGCATGGCCGGCAGCGCGATCCTCAGCGCAGCGACGCAGCCCAGGATCCCGAGCGGCACGAAGGCGAGGAACAGCCAGCCGGCGACGCCCGCGGCCGCTTCGCGGTTCAGGCCTTCCGAGAAGCCGCTGGCATTGGCGACAATGCCGGCAAGTGCTGCGCCCACCGCGTAACCGATGCGCTGCATGGTCGGCACGGCGGCCGAGGCGATCGTCTGCTCGCCTTCCCGGGCCGAGGCGACGATGACGCGCGTCAGGAACGGCCAGCAAACGCCGAAGCCGCCGCCCTGCAGCAGGGCGCAGAGCAGGATCAGGGGGATCGAGCCTGCCGGTATGGTATAGGCGAAGCCGGCGAGACCAGAGGCGATCATCAGCGCGCCGACGACGATGATCAGCCGCTCGCGTTCGAGCGGCGCATTGGCGATCAGGATCGACAGGATCGACCAGGCGATGGATTCGGCGGCGATGATGTAGCCGGTGGTCAGGATCGGAATGCTGTGCAGCGTGGTCAAAAGCAGCGGCCCGTAAATGGTGAAAGTGCAGGTGGCTACGGAGAAGGCCGCGACCATCGTCATGCCTGAGCCAAGCGGCGAGCGCCATGAGAACAAGGGGGACGGGAAGAGGCGCGAGCGCGGCCTGAGGGCATCGATGCGGAAGAACAGCGCCAGGCCGATCAAACCGAGGGCGAGCAGCAGCGACGAGCGCAGCAGGGCGATGTCGATGCCGGCGGCGGCGATCAGCACCACGCTGAGGCCGAGACAGGCGAGCGCCGGATAGGGGAAGGGCGGCGCCGTGCCGCTGCCTGCCTGCGGCTTCGTTGCCTCGGGCGTGTTCAGCACGATGAAGCTTGCCAGCGCCATCGCCGCGCCACCGAACGTGAAGACCCCGAAAGCCCAGCGCCACGACAGGTACTCTGTCATGAGCGCGCCGAGCATCGGTCCGCTGAAGGCGGCGATGCCCCAGATCGCCGACATGATGCCGAAGAGCTGCGGCCAGGTGTTGCGCGCAAACAGCCGCTCGACCGAGACGAAGGCCAGCGATACAAGCGCGCCGCCGCCAAGGCCCTCGACCAGGCGTCCGGCGAGGAACAGCGGCATGGAAGGCGCCGTGGCGCAGATCAGCGCGCCTGCCGCGTAGAACAGGGCGGCGATCATCATGTTGGAGCGCAGCGCGACATAACTGACCAGCCGGCCGGCCGCGGCACCGGCGACAATGGCGCCAAGCTCGTAGATCGCCAGCGACCAGCCAACCAGCTGCACGCCCGCCAGCTCGCCGACCATGGCCGGCATCACCGTCGCCACCATCGTCTCATTGGTGGCATGCAGCAGGATGCCCAGGCTGACGAAGCAGAAGCGCGCCAGGTCGCCGCTCGCCCACAGCGCGCGCCAATCCACCTTGTTGCTTGCCACCTTGTTGCCGCCTGCTGCCGTCACGTCGATCTCCCGCTTGTTTTTCCGCAACCTCATCCGCATAACGAACGAGGCGCCAGATCCAGTTCGGCAGGGCTTGTAGAACCTCAAGCGCAGTTGAGCTCAAGAGGTCTTTTCGCGGATTTCGAGACGTGGGCGAGCCAATGCATGTCGCCCAAAAGTTCGCAGCGGCTTTGGGAGAACGACATGCATCAAAACAAAGACTTAAAGCGCGTCGCCTGAATTCGCGTCAGCGCGACGCGCTGTAAGATTTGCGCTGGGGGCATCCGGTTCCCCAAAAAGCACTCGACCCGGAACGGCTGTTCCGGGTCGAGTGTGGCGCAACGGATTGGAAGCCGAAGCTTCACTTGTAGGAGTGGACGAGATCCAGCGAGGCCACCGCGACGGCCAGATTGACGCCGGTTTGCGCCTGGACGCTCAGCGGCTCCAGCATGAAGGCGCCGTTCAGGCCGCCAACCAGGAGGTTGGCGCCGCCGCCGGTCACGACGCTCGCCTCGGCGTTGACGCCGTAATAGCTGCCGGCGAGGTCGCCCGCGTCATGGCTGCGCGTCGCGGCAAGCACCGCCCAGACAAGCTGGCCCTGATGCGTCTGGCCGACATCGACGCCCAGCTTGGAGATCATGCCCGTGTAGAGCTCAGCCGGACCGTGATGGTAGGGGCGGAAGACGCAGGAAACGCCCTTGTTGGAGGTGATGACGTAACCGACGCCACCGTCGATGGTGCAATCGAGCGTGCCGAGCCGAAGCGTGCCGGCGCTGACGGGAAAGGCGAGGACCGTGGTTGAAAGCGCGGCTGCACAGGCAAGTGTCTTGATCATTGGAAAGGTCCTTTCGCAAATTGGCCCCGGTTAACGGCCGAGGTGCGCGGAGCGTTCCGCCGAAAACTTGGCGCGAGCATGGCAAGTGTCGACGCATTGCCGTTGGCGGTTAACGGATCGCTAGCGGCGTGTCGGGGCGGCAACGCAGTTCAGCGGATCGCAAGCGAAAGCATCGCGCGGCGCGCCGGCTGGCGCCGGCGGCGGATCAGCTGGCGCCGGCGGAGGTGCGGGAGAGGCCGTCCTTGGCCGGCTGGTAGTTCGGGTCGAGGTGGATCGCCTCGCGGTAGGACTTGGCGGCCCTTACCTTGTCGCCGCGCCGTTCGTAGATCAGCGCCTGGTTGGCCCAGGCCTCGGCGTTCTTGCCATCGAGCTTGATGGCCATGTTGAAGTCGGCGAAGGCGTTATCTTCATCGTTCATGGCGAGATAGGACAGGCCGCGGCCGTTGTAGGGCTCGGCGGCGTCCGGCGCCAGCGAGATGGCGGTCGAGAAGTCCTCGATGGCGAATTTGTGCTGGCCCTGGCTTTGGTAGATCAGGCCGCGATTGTGATAGGCGCGGGCATCGGTCGTATCGAGCTGGATCGCCTTCTGGAAATCGTTGAAGGCGTCCTGGGTGCGGCCCGCCTTGCGGTAGAGATTGCCGCGGCCGATGTAGGCGGCGTCGTAGTTGGCGTTGATCTGGATCGACCGGTTGTAGTCGGCGAGCGCCGCCTGCTGGTTGCCGAGGAAACGCTGGATCAGCGCCCGGTTCGAATAGGCCTGGTAGAAGTTCGGGTTGAGCTGGATGGCGGTGTCGAAATCCTTCAGCGCCGCCTGGTACTGGCCGCCGCGGCCATAGGCCGAACCGCGCACATTGTAGCCCTCGGGATCCTGCGGATTGCGCTGGATCACCGCCGATAGCGAGGAGATGTTCTCGCTCGAGCCTTGCGCCTTGTCGATGTTGTTGAACTCACCCGTCGGGGTCGTCTGGCATGCTGCAAGGGCCAGGCCCGAAAGCAGGGCCGCCGTCAGGGCGAAGCCGCGAAAAGCGGTTCTGCGCTCCACGGTAATTGCGTTCATCTCAGTCCTCACTGGCGCCGCGCCGTCAGGTCCGTTCCCTCTCCGAACCGGCTCGAATGCATAAACAAAAAGGTGGCGGCGATTCCGCATCGCGCCACCCTCGGTATCCTTCGAAAAGGACGAAAAATTGGCGTATCAGCGCGGCGAACGCGATGCGCCGGCAGCACCAGCCGGAGCCGGGCGCGGGGTCATCGGCAGCAGACCCTCGCGCTGGGCGCGCTTGCGGGCCAGCTTGCGGGCGCGGCGCACGGCTTCCGCCTTCTCGCGCGCACGCTTCTCGGAGGGCTTCTCGTAGTGACCGCGCATCTTCATTTCGCGGAAAATACCTTCGCGCTGCATCTTCTTCTTCAGCGCGCGAAGCGCCTGATCAACGTTGTTGTCGCGAACGAGTACCTGCACGTGCAATCCTGTCTTCGAGTTTGAAATCAACAGGCAAACGACCATAGCCGTTATGCCTCTGCGGCGGGTTGCACCGCGAATTGTGGCGGCTGATAGCAGAATCAGGCCGGGCTGTCCACCGTTGATTGCAGGAAACCGCGATCAGAAGCCGGAGCGCCGTGCCTTGCCGGTCCGAACCCTAGGCCGTCGCCAGATGCAGGCGGGCGAAATCCTCAAAGAATTCGCTATAGTCGCAGGTGATTTCCTCGCCGGCGGCGATATCACGAATGGCGGTGGCGCCGCCATATTGCGAAAAATCCGTGTTCGGCCGCTCGGAATGGTTCATGAAGCGGCCATTGTCGACCTCATAGACCATGAAACCCGGCTTGTCCGGGCTCGGATAGGCGTAACGGTCGAGCAATTCCCTCAAATGGGGCGGCGCCGCCTCGTATTTCTCGAGCGGGATCAGCCGGTCGAAATCGGGATCGAGCCGCCAGATCGAGGCGCCCTTCCTGATCGGCTCGGCGGCGAAAACACCGACACCCTCGATGGCGCTCTTGGCGATATAGGTTTTGATCAGCAGCATCGTTCCGGTCCGTCTTTTGACGAGAAAACGGAATCGTCAAATTGCGCTGAAATGCAAGACCGCTCCCCGACATTTTCGACGGACCGAAAGCGTGATGCCCGCCAATCCGTTCACGTCCGGTTGATCGATACGCCGCCATCGGCAAACAGCGCCGTGCCGGTGGTGAAGCTCGAGGCGTCGGAGGCAAGGTAGAGCGCCGAACGGGCGATCTCTTCCGGCTGGGCTACACGCTTCAAGGCATGCAGATTTTCGACGAATGTCCGCGATTCCGGCGTCTTGAACGTCGCCGCCGGCGTATCGGTGCCGCCCGGCAGGAGCGCGTTGACGCGAATGGCTTTCGGGCCGTATTCGGCGGCAAGCACCTGCGTCAATCCGATCAGGCCAGCTTTGCTCGCCGCGTAGCTGGTCATGCCGGGCATGCCGACGGTGTGGCCGACAAAGGTGGAGGTGAAGATCAGCGAACCGCCACCCCGTTCGATCATCGCCGGCACCTGGTATTTCGCGCCGAGAAACGCGCTGGTGAGATTGGTGTCGAGCGTCTCGCGCCATCCATCCAGCGACAGGTCGGAAATCGACCCCATCTGACCGACAGCTCCGACATTGTTGAAGGCGATGTCAAGGCCACCGAACCTTTTGACAGCGAGTTCGACCAAGGCCCTCGCATGGGCCTCGTCCCTGACGTCGCCGGCAAGGGCTGCGGCTGAACCGCCCGCCTCCTCTATTTCGTTTACGAGCGTGTCGAGTTCAGCTTGGCGGCGCGCCGCTACGACGAGGCGGGCGCCCTGCTCGGCGAACAGCTTGGCCGTGGCGCGGCCGATGCCGGAACTGGCCCCAGTGACGATGGCGATTTTGTAGGTGAGAGCGAACATTGTTGCATCCTTTTCTTCGTGCCAGCCTTACTGGCGATCGGATGCTTGGTCGCAGGTCGGGCGGCCGTGAGCCACCCGATACCTGCAATGGCGCTGAGGGATCGCTATTGTTTCACAAGCCAACCCAGGCGATCGAGTGAAAGGGCGTAACTCACGGCGACCAAGAGCGCGACTATGATGGCCGTGGTCTTGTATCCAGCCGCGTAGAATCCGAGCGCGCCGCCGAACAGGATCGCCAATTCCAGCACCAGCCGCACTACGCCAGGGATCGGAACCGGCGCACGCCCCGACCGGCTGGGATCGTTTGGAACCGCGAAGGTTCCCCACAGGGCCGCCGCGATAAGTGGCACGACCGGCGCGGCGGCCCAGCGCCAGACTTCGCCGGAAAGACCCCAGCCGGCCATGGCGAGGCCGAGCAATGCGGCAAGCTCCAGCAAGAAGCGCAATGTCAGATTCCACCAGGCGTTACCCAACGTCGTACCTCCGAATTGCTGGACGTCAGCGATAGTGATCAAAGCCGGCCGCATCAACCAGCCGGGATGCGTCCTCTTCAGCACGGCGCAAAACGGCAAGCGCCGTCGCAAACAGTGCAAGGATGGCGGCGCGGTTTCGCTAGTGATACTCCTCGCGTGACGGACGGACGACATCCGCGATTTTTGGCGCGAGGCTACAACGTGAAAAAATACTCAGTATTCGCTATTGCCCGCGAGGCGATGCGCGGCCACAAGGGCTGGGAAGAACAGTGGACCTCGCCCGAGCCGAAGAAGGAATATGACGTCATCATCGTCGGCGCCGGCGGTCATGGCCTGGCGACGGCCTATTATCTGGCGAGTGAGCACGGCATCACCAATGTCGCAGTGCTGGAGAAGGGCTGGCTCGGCGGCGGCAACACTGGCCGCAACACCACCATCATCCGCTCCAACTATCTCTATGACGAGAGCGCTGGCATCTACGATCATGCATTGAAGCTGTGGGACGGGCTCAGCCAGGAGCTCAACTACAACGTCATGTATTCGGCGCGCGGCGTCATGATGCTCGCGCACAACGTTCACGACGTCCAGGTATTCAAGCGCCATATCCATGCCAACCGGCTCAACGGCATCGACAATGAATGGCTGACGCCGGAACAGGCGAAGGAATTCTGCCCGCCGCTCAACATCGCAAGGGAGGCGCGCTATCCGGTGATGGGCGCGGCGCTGCAGCGGCGCGGCGGCACGGCGCGCCACGAC
>NZ_JHQR01000381.1 GCF_014843825.1 Mesorhizobium silamurunense | reverse complement strand
GCCGCCGAACCAGGCCGCAAGCAGCCCGCCGGACCGCTTGGTCGACCCGCCGGCGCTTGCCAGCTCGATATTGGGGGTGCCCGCGCCTTTGCGCGCCTTGTAAGCGGCCACAGCCTGCTCATAGCCCGGCAGCGGCCGGCCGTCGCTCGGCACGTGCAGCGTCTTGCCGTTCGGGAACAGGCTGACCAATTCCTGACGGCTGATGCCCGGCCAGTGGCGGACATTGCCGACATCCATGTGGACGAACGGAGAACCGGAATTCGGATAGTAGCCGACGCCGCCGCCCTGCATCTTGAGGCCGATGTTGCGCAGCTTCTTCAGCGGCACGCCGGGAATATAGAAGTCCATCGCCTTGCCGAGCATGTGCTGGCTTTTCTCGGCGACACCGCGGCTGCGGCTGCGCAGCATCGCATTGGTGGACGGCGAGCGATAGCCGCAGACGACCTGGATATAGTCGGTCGCTCCGCTTTGCCGATAGGCTTCCCACACCAGGTCGAGCAGCCGCGGATCCATCTTGGTCGGCTCGTTGCGGCGCCAGTCGCGCAGGATGATGTTGATCTTGCGCAGGCCTTCAGGGTCGTAGCGGCCGTTGCGCTTGTAGACGATCTCGGCCTTTTCGTGCGTGTGCAGGTGATAGAGCTTCAACGAACGGATTTCGGCCTTCGCGCCGGAGACGGCTGCCGAGAGGAACCCGACGGCCAAAATCACAAACGTCAGCCACCTCGGCCAGACGCTCATGTGAAAATGCCGCCCGTCTGTGTGTCGTTCGACTTGGTTCAAATCAAAAGGCCTTGCAGGCTGCCGTTTGTCCCCGGATTTGCCCAAACGGATGCGTGGTTCTCACATCCGAATATCGATCCTAATGGTTAATCATCGCTTATTGAAGCCGAAATGCGGTAACACCGTGGCGATATCCAGTCAAAAATGATGCACCGTGTTTCGTGGTAAATCACTGGTTTAGATCAAGAATTCGGTTTGGACCGAAACACGATCTGTTACCGTTTGCCTTAATGCGTGATCGCCGGCAGGCAAGCCACTGAAAACAGCGCCTTCCCGACCGACAAGCGACGATTTGACTCAAGATTTAAACGGGCAAGCTGGGTTGGGGCTTGCGTCTCAGGAGGCAAGCCGGTCGAGACGACCCGCTTCGGGGTCAATGCCATATTCCTTCAACTTGCGGTAGAGCGTCGAGCGCCCGATGCCAAGGCGGCGCGCCACCTCGCTCATCTGGCCGTTATAGTGGTCGATCGCAAGCTTGATCATTTCGAGCTCGACATCGGCCAGCGCCCGCACATTGCCGCGCTCGTCCAAGGCCCTGAGCGTGCCGAAGCGAGGCTGGAGCCGCGCCGGCGCCTCGGCCTCGTGCAAGGCTGCCGCGGCTCCG
>NZ_JHQR01000037.1 GCF_014843825.1 Mesorhizobium silamurunense | reverse complement strand
GCCCCACTGAAGAACAAAATGGGAAGTGCCCCCCACCAAGTACCGAACAGGAAGGCGTTCCGCACCAGGTTTTGCGTAGTCCGGCGAGACACTGACCTTGGTTTGACTGACCGAAACGATGATCTCGCTCTTAGGCCAACGAACCCGGCGGCGACGATGATAACACTCGCCCAGAGGATGGCTTTCGTTTGGTCGGGCGAGCCCCAAAGCGCCATAACAAGAGTGGCCGCATTGAGTATGTTCGCAACCATGCCAAGAGGCGTGTTGCGAAGCACGATATTGACCTGCTCCGCCCTGATTCGGCCGGCAAGTGGTTCGATCGTCGAGGGCCCGCCAAAAGCCCGCAGGTCTCCCGCCAGAAGGTCACCTAATCTTACGGCAGACAGACGCTGCATCACTCTTTCACCCCCCGCTTTAGAGTAGTCGCTGCGTGTTGGTCCCCTACCGAACAATTCGGTAAAAGTAAATTTCAACCCCAAATTTTGACAGCCCGGTTGGGAAACCAAACGACTCCCTGAATTCGAAGATAGCAAAAAACGCGATGCTCCCTTTAGGACATCGCCAACCTAACGTGATCCATGTCTTCGCAATATTTTCGTTTCTGGAAAATGAGCCGATTGAACCGTCGGAAATTAAACCGCGTCGCGTTTGAACAGCTTCATGCGAGGGCTTCAATATTAGCAGACGTCCAAGAAAGCCTCGCGGCCAAGCCGCAGGGCTTTTTCTTGTCGATCAATGCGAGCGAATTGGCCACATATGCATCGCAGTATGGGGCCGATAATCAATCAAGGGTTACCAAAGGCCCGCGTTCTTGGCCCTCCCCGAGCGGCATGCGGGATATCGGCCACCTGTTCAAGCCAACCGAGTGCAAAAACTTCTTCAAAGCTGCCGGATATGAGGCCAACTGATCTCGACACGTTTTAGGCTACCGAGGGAAACGAGACGGACGGGAGCGCTGAAAGCGGACTTCCGCGATCGCGCGATAAATAATTCCTACCCGACGAATCCGCCATGTGTGGGAGCGTGGCGGGCCTGTCGATCCGTCTAGCCGGCCTTGCATCAGTCTCGGATATGATGTGGCGCCGGCCTTGCGCTCGCCCAAATGCTCTCTTGCTTGCGGCTGTTCTGGTGCCGCCGACTTGGATCCTGCCGATTTGAATCAAAAACGGTTGTGGATATTTCCAAGCCATTGAGAGGCGGGCGGCCATATCCGACGTAGGTTGGGTTACTTGATCGGAGAATTAATTGAACAGCGATTTCGCCGCAGCGCGCGCCCACCTCAACGAGGCCCTCAACCATTTATGCGGACATGATCAAGTCAGCCGCGATTCTCGCTTGGCCATTGACCTGCTTATAGAGGCGGTGATCACCGCCGAGCATTGCAAGCAACCGGCAAAGGTGATCGAGTTCAGGCGCACGAAAAATAACGGACGGGCGTGGCAATCTCAAACGCGCCGAGAACGATAGAGATAGTCTAGCATGACCAAGCGCTATGAAATGAAGAGCGTATCTTTGGTCGATCATTGACGCGTTCACCGGGCGTCCTGCCCGGGGTCTACGGATTCCGCTCAGCAACGCAAGAGTGCCGGCACCACAGGCTACGGGGCTCTCCGGCGTTAGCGGCGATAATATTTGAGCACCGAGGGCGGATAACGGCTTACCTGTAAGGACGCGACCAGCGCCGTCGTGGGGTCGGTCCTCGGCAACAGGTCTCAATGCCCGAACAGGCGGAAGGGTGCTACCACCACGCCAGGAGAACAGAACCCTGATTTGGGATCAAAGCACTGGGGATCATGCCCCGTTTGGATTTGTTCATCGTGGACATCAGGCAGCTAAGATACTTTGTCGGCGTCGTCGAAGCCGGCAGTTTCACGAAGGCAGCTGCGACCCTCAACGTCGCTCAAAGCGCTCTAAGCCTGCATGTGCGACAACTGGAGGAAGGGTTCGGCACCCAGCTGCTGGTTCGCGATAGGACCGGTGTCAGCCTCACGGCGTCCGGGGACAAGCTGCTTGAGCGCGCGCGGATCATCCTGAAGGAAATTCAGCTCACTGAGGCCGAACTGACCAACTCGGTGGCTGCTCCTTCCGGCGAGGTCACCATTGGTATTCCGTCCGGAGCCGCACGCGTCCTTAGTGGTCCCCTGATTGAATCGGTAAGAAGCGAATTGCCGAGGATCTCGCTTAAGATGATCGAGGGCATGACGGGACCGCTGGAGGAGTGGATGGCTGCTGGCCGCTTCAATCTGGCTGTCCTTTACCGCACTGCCGAGAGCGTGGGACAAATGACGGTGCTGGCCCGCGAAGAGTTTTGCCTGGTGGCGCCGCCGGGTGAACCGCCTTTCGAAGATTCGATACCGCTCGCCGACCTGCACGCGTTCCCGCTGGCGGTTCCAATGCGCAACAACAATGTCAGGCGTTCGGTGGCTGATGTCGTTGCCCAACACGGTTGTGTGCTGGACGTCAGATTCGAAGTCGACTCCCTTTCTACGATCATTGATATGGTCATGGCAGGAAAGGCGTATTCCATCCTTACCCCGTCGGCCATCCAGAAAGAGGCGTCTCAAGGCCAAGTCCGCACGGTTCAGATCATTGATCCAGTGATCACCCGTTCCGTTGTGCTTGCCGTCAACCCGAAAGATGAGCGCTCTCCAGCCGTCTCTGCGGTCCGCAAGCTGATCCCAAAGGTCGTAAAGACTTTGATCGAGAGCAGGCACTGGTCGGCCACGGCTCCGGACCGGGCTTATCAGATGCTGCAAACCAAGTTCCAGGTGCTGCCGCTCCTCCGCGACTGCCTGAGCCGCATCAATCTGGAGATGGTTTTGGGCGACATTCGATATTTGACCGCATGCGACTGTCGCGATGAAATCGCAGGGGAGCGAAAAACGGTTCGTATGTCGGCCGTTCTAGTATCTGGCAGGAATATGGATCGATTTCCATCGAACTGGCACGGTCATCAGGGGATTATGGGGGCTTTCTGGCCATTGAACGGTTACCTGAAGGTTGTTCGAAACGAGCCAAGCATCAGTTTACAACGCCGGGCGATCTCGGCTACCTCAACTTGAGGAAGGAACGACCCGCGCGCCGCAAGAAACAAGTATCCTCGCGGTGCGAATTTCGGCGCGGGCGAACCACCGCGATCAGTGGGGGCAGATTACGTCTACGACCGCGATCAATCTTGATTCGAGACCAACCGCTTTGCGGTCGCTCGTTTCGAGCGCGTGGACTAAGCCGGGAGTTCCTTGAGCGGGTTCGCCCACGGCACCCCGAGCGGCTGAAAATGCCGCTCGTTTGCCGTCAGTACTGTGTAGCCTCGCGCTGCCGCCGTGGCAGCTATCGCGATGTCTTCGAAGCCGGAATCATGCGCCCGCGCCCGGTCAATGATCGCGCCGGCGTGGCGGGCCTCCTCGATGCCGAACGGCAGGATGCGGCCAGCATAGAGCTGCTCGACGGCGGCGAGCCAGCGGCGCAGCCGTGCCGCTTTCGTCGTCGCGCCGATCCTGACGGCGCGGGTAATACCCGCCTCGATTTCCGCGATCGTGACCGTCGACATGTACAGATGGTTATTGTTCTTGTGCAGCCAGTCGGCGAACGGCTGCAAGCCGACTTCCTTTTTCGTCGGCGCGTCGGCCGACACGATATTCGTGTCCAGCAGATACACGGGGCTAGAAGCCCTCACGCAAAGCGCGGGCGGGCTTCCGCCTCCGTTCCGGAATGTCGTCTGGGTCGCCCGGGAAGGCTAGCAGGAGGTCTGCAAAGCTGGGCACCTTGGAAACCCTCTCCCATTCTTTGAAAGACACGAGCACGGCCTCCGGCTTGCCGTGGCGGGTGATCACGGAAGGCTCCCCGGCAACGGCCTGGTCGACCACCGCCGACAAGGTGGCCTTCGCGTCCTTCAGCTGAATCTCTCTCATGTCGACGTCTCCATATGACTACCGATGGTCATAGTCTGTTTTGTTGACAGGTTCAAGAGATAGGATTTTTGTCCTATCTTCAATTGACGTCTGGAGTGCTGCCGTGGGCGGAAATCGCCGCAACCCCGGACGATGGAATTTGCCGCCGATTCTTGCTCGGCGAGCTCAGTCGTACTCCAGACGTTCCGAGAGCAGCACGACACCTCAAGGCTGCCACCACCGGCGCGCCGGCGGCACACTCCCTCTTTGCCGCTCCGCAATCGCAGAGCGGGTTAGTCCAAAGTTTCCCATCTTGCGGCACTACACTGCCACAAGGCCTCGCCCGACAGGGTTGAGGATGAAGTTGTTGCGATATTTTTCAAACAAACTCTCAACTTGATCGACCCGGAAATAGCGCTCGGCAGCCGTCTTGCTGGTTGGTTTATCCCTGCGCGCGAGGGCGTCGGAACGTCTCGCGGGATCAGGTAAATTGCCCTGCCATTTGTTAGGTCTGGCAGAAGGATAACGATTGCAAGCCAATCGAACTGATCGAAGTCGTCGTAGGTGACGTAGGACGGCCCTTGTTTGAACGTTCGAGATTTTACAGACACCCTTTGCGGGGAATGCCCAACTGGCTGAGCGATGACATCGTAGCCAGGCCAGTTGTCAGGAACTTTGAGAGCCGGTACTCCGGCAAGGGTCAGTTCAGCGGCGACTACCATCTCGCAAGCGTCACCCATCTGCTTTGACGTGTACAGTCTCGTTTGCAAAATGATGGAGCCTTCAATGTGAGAGATGTTCTGGATTTCCGGTCGCCCAACCCAACCGAAGGCGTCGGCCACTTTTCAAAACGATGATGATTGGTTGGTCTGGTCGAGCCGACACGCCGAAAAGGCTGGCAAACCGCTCGAAGTCAGCGAACCACATCCGGGAGACGGAGAAGGAATGTACGATCATCGCCGCTTCGTCCGTCTTGAACCGCTTCGCCTCCAACAATGCTGATGAGGTTCGATGCAGCAGTTGGTAGCGCACGTCCGATGGGGGTACGGCGTCTAAACCCAGCAGATCGCGGATTTGAAGCATGCGAAGTCGCTTGCCAACTGAGGGTCCTGCAAACCATTCGCCGACTGTTGGCCCGAATGGTTCCTTGACCTTGCCTTCAATGGTAGCCGCGCATGTCTCTTCGCCAAATCGGATCAAAGCGAAGACATCGCTTTGGCTGTCACGGCCCCCACCGGCCAACGGCACCTTGTGCTCAGGAAACGCAGCCAACAGTTCAGCTGGTTTGTCGAACATTGCGGCGATTTCGGACGGCAGACCCTTCGCTTTTTCCCAGCTGTGCGCGAGCGTTCGAGCCGAATAGCCCATTCGCCAATGCTTGGCGGGATCAGCCAAGAACGCCTGCCAGCTGTCCGGCCCTGAGCTGGGAACATAAATTTGCGACATGCCGACAAGCCTCTCGAACTATGCGAGCCATGGCTATCATAATCAGATCATAACTCAGTTGATGTGATTGTTAGAATTGGAAGGTTTGACTTCAAAAAACGAGGGCTGGAACCATCAAGCTCTTGCGAGCCTGCGGTGAGCAGGCGAATGCGAGCGACTTACATCCAGGCTTCTATGGAAGCGATGGATTTCTCCCAGTCCCTGGCGAGCCTGCGGCATCGACCCAGCCATGCGAATGCGCGCTCAACGACCGAGCGGCGCGGCAGGATCCCGAAGCCTTTGGCTTTATCCGTCCGCGTGACGATCTCCAGGGTGAACGTTCCAACCTTTTGCATCGCGCCCTTAAGCTTCGGTCCGCATGGCCGCCGTCGGCGAAAACGTGTCGCAGCCACGGCCAGCGTTCGAGAATGTTCTTGGGGGTATTCGTGTAGCGCCAGGCACAGCCGCTCGCGCAAATTCATGGCAGCTTCATAAATCCGTTGCGGCGATTTCGTACATGGAGGAGACGGCTTTGTTTTGAGGCCGCCCCTGGAAAAGGATGGAAAAATGTCCAAGATCATCGGAAATACCGAAACGATCGAAAACGCCGGCTCCCCTGCCTTCGACCCCTCCAAGTCTGTCGAGCAAATCCGCGCTGTCGCCGAACAGGGCATTGAGCGGTCGAAGGAGGCATTTTCCAAATTAAGCTCGGACGTCGAAACGACTCAAAGGGCTTTCGACTCCACCTTTGAAATGGCCAAGACCACCAGCAACGAGATGCTCCTGAAGACGATTGCCGCTCTGCAAGCCAATGCCGAAGCCGGCTTCACGCACCTCGAAGCACTGGTTGCCGTGAAGTCGCCGTCCGAGTTTTTCGAACTGCAGACCGCATTCCTGCGCAAACAGATCGAGAAGTCCGCCGAGCAGGCCAAGGCCCTCCAGGCATTGATGTTGAGAGCTACGGAGGACGTGTCCAAGCCGATCAAGGATGCCTTTGAGAAGACTTTGAAGGTACACAAGGCCGCCTGATTCTTTCAGGTAACCCGAGACCGAAAGTCAGTACCTCGTCCACTGGGGCACCTCGCGCTGGTCTTCTTCCATTTGGTCGGACGGCTTTGTCTGCCCGACCTCATCGCAGTGACGTCGTCCTCACGGTTTTCGGCGCTTCTTGGTTCTCCCCGCTGTAGGCGGACAAGCCGTGCGATTTTTTCATGCAATAAGGTGGTGCGCGGCAAGTCGGGGAATGCCCCGCTTGTCGCCGTCTCGACAATCGCGCTGCGCACCGCTTCGGGGTCTCTGCCAATGCACCAAGGTCGACAGCGACGTGTTCCCGCCTGGAAGCTAGGGTCCATTGCCGCGACTACCCTTCGCGAACAAGAGCGGCTAGCCTCAACAAGCCCGGAGCACGCCGGGGGACGGCACAGCGCCGGCCCTGCTGTCCGACTACCGGCGTCGATGAGCACAGGGTTGCCGAGATTAGCGTGATAGGCATTGACGGGGATGCGGCTATGCGGGCTGCCGGCCGTCCCACCGGATCAGGTCGACACTTTGCTGATCACTCATGCATCCCGACCATATCAACGGCGTGCTGACCTTCTGCCAGAAGGCGTAGTCGGTAGCGGTGACGACGAGCTCTGCATCGGGAAATAGCACCTCGCCGGATCGCACTCTAAGCAACGGTAGGAGGAATTGCGCTTGTGGAGTACCTCGTCGATCGATGTAGGATCCATCGACTTTCATAGATTGGCCACCTGTCAGCAACCAACACAAGCATTGCCGCGCGCCTATAGACTCGCGAGATGATGATCGCTCGTCGGCCTCGGCGTCAAGCACAGCTTGTGCGGGTACGAACGGAACCATTCACCTTGCGGAACAGCAGCAGTTGGGCAATGCTCGCCACCAGAGCATACCGTGGGGGCAGTAGATGGGCGAAGGGGCTTACCCAGGCGAAGGCGCCGACACAGCGCAGATCATTCGGCTGGCAAGTGAATATCGTGAGGCTGCGCACAGTCTCCTCGCCCGTAAACTGAATGGGCTATCCTTGGCGCCGTGCCGGCTTGTCGCTGTTCATGCCATTGAACTCTATTTAAACGTTTTTCTTCGGGAAGCCGGCGTTCATGCCGCCGAAATACGTGGCTTCCAGCACGACCTTTCCAAGCGGGTGGAACGTGCGAAGAAGTCCGGTCTGGTTCTGCGCAAGCGCACGCAGCAGCATCTCGAGCAGATGACATCCGCACGGGAGTATGTAGTCACCCGGTACGGTCCGGAGATGACGAACACGTTGTCCCAAGTGAATCGTCTGATGGCGACTTTGGATGAACTGGACAAGAGGATTTCGTCCCTTGTCAGGTCAAAACGCGGCGATGGCTCGACCTCGAAGAATTAGCAGCGTTCGCCGGCGCCCTATGCTTGGATCTTTGTCGGTGCCTTATGGCAGAAACTTATCCGATCTGGTGATCGCGGTATGCGCAATTGGCTCATCCGCCGGCTGCAACATCAAGAGCAACATCAAATGGCATCGCGACCGGTCATGATCTGGTGCCTGCCAGCATTCTGCCAGTTCCTTTAGCGATTACTAATATGCTATATGCAAAAATGCGAGGGGTTAATTCCATGGGGCAGTCGCAAAGGCATATTGCACTGGTGTGGCTCATCCTGGCTGCGATGCGGAGGCCCACGATTGGTACACCGGCAAGACTGATCCCATTCTTCATTATAACTGCTGCGGCAACAAAGACTGTCACCCAATCGATTCCAGCGACGTCAGGGCGACCAAAGACGGCTATTACGTCAGGCTAACTCGTCCCACCTACATGAATGAGCCACAAGGAGGGGAGTGGTTTATCCCCAGAGAGCGCGTCCAGGCGGCGCCGGATGATCGCTACCATATCTGCGAGCGTTTGATGACGTTCTATCGGACGGTCACTCCACATATGAAGTACGAGGCCTTTCACAGATTCAGATGGACGTGCTTCTTCACACCAATGGGCACAGGTTCGATCGACGGGATGTAACCGAGCCTACATCGCGTTTGCGGGTGCGAAGAAGCAGTTTTCGTGCTCCTCGGTCGGATGCAGGCAGATGTGGAAATTGTCGTCGCCGGACGGAATGACCACGTCGTATGGCACGAAGTAGCGATTCTGATGAGTGACTTTCCGATGGTCGCCTGGTCGCAAGATGATCTCATAGCCATCGGGTCGCGGCGTTACTGTTTTGCTGGGAATCTTACCGCACTCTCCGATCACCGGTTCGCCGTGACAGCAGGCCGGTGGATAGGTCCAGCAATCAGCGCTATGCGCAACGCAGACATCCTTGAGCGCTGCAGCCGCGACGATCACGCCTGCCAAGCCCGCTATGCGTCGTGTTCCGACCGCATTCACCAATGGTCCCCCAAGCGGCGACTAAGGTCTTCACAGCCTTTATACATCATAAGTCGGCGCTAATGTAGGCCGGAAGCGTCTATGCCAAGACCGGCAAGGACCGGGTGCGTGACACTCAAATGCCAAGCCAACGGCATAGTTCACAGTACTGGGGAAGATCCAAATGCGAAGCCGCTGGACCATTCTTGCTGCTCTGTTTGTCGCTCGTACCGCCTTCGCCCTTTCAGTTCGAGAGCATAGCGGCCGTTGCGCCACAGCCTAGCCAAAGTCTCGGTGCGACCTTGGCCGATATAGGCATCTTAATCGGGCTCAATTTTTACTAGGCGAGGCGAATGCTCCGGACTTCCAAGCCTTTCTTGCCTTGCCCGCATGCGACAACCACCTTCTGTCCCTCCACCAGCGCACTGAGCCCGGAACGGGTCAGGGTGCTGGCATGAACGAAGACGTCCTTCTCACCGGTGTCAGGAGCGATGAAGCCGAAGCCCTTTTCGGGCTTGTACCACTTGACCGTGCCCCCGCTCTCTGGCTGCGCGCCTGTCTCGACGTTCGTCTCTCCAGCGACGCGCGTACGTGACGGAGTTTTCGCGATCGGATCGCCGATCTCCAGCACCTGGGCGACTTGATGACCTTTCGGACTTTTTTCGACCGTGACCTTGAGAGGCGTTCCCTCGGCAACATCCCGGCATCCGGCCGCCTCTAGCACTCGGACGTGCAGATAGGCCTCCCTGCCGTCCGACAGTTTGACGAAGCCAAATCCCTTGCTGCCTGTGAACCACAATACTTCGGCGTCGACAGGGTGTGCGGTCACGGTCGCCGGGCGCTGAAAGTAGCTTGGCTCGGAGGTCCGTTCCGAAAAGGAAACGGGGTCATCGTCATGGCGATGCCCGCGTGGCTCGCGATGGTCTCGATATTTGCCCATGATCATCTCGACTGGCATTGATGGCGAACTACGCTACCGTCAAGATAATCTCAATCGGGCGACGCGTTTATGTCAAATGGCCGTGATGGCCGCAGCTGTGCCCGGCCTAACGGTCGAACCCTTTGAAACTAGGTTCATTTCATCTGAAACAATAGTGCCGGCGAGTCGATTTGTTGACTCGTACGGTTGTGCTCGAGTGCATTGATGGCGGCGCGGGCCAACTGGAGAGGAATGTCGCAATGTCGATCGACGAGCTTTGGGATCGGCATGGTATAGGCGGTCAGCAGACGAGCGTCGTCCCACCTTTTTCGAACGAACATCTGGCGGCGCGGTCGCCTTGGAGTTAGCAACCGCACTCAATGGTCGCCTCCTTCCCCAACGGTACCAATCACGGCTGTCGCATTTGGCATATTTTTGTGGAGGGGCGAAGAGCTAAAATCGCCACGACGCGTGGTGTTGACGGGCCGACAATTATCGTACAAATACCGAACTAAATCGGTCCAGTCGCCTACGCGGTAAAGCTCTGCCCAACCACTTCGGGGGACCATGGACGATCGCGCAAAAGGCATCAGGAAAGGCAAGGCCGAGGTTAAGGCCAACGACGTCAAAGCCGACCTGATCGCCGTCGTCGTGGCAATGAACGGTGGTGGACCTTGCGTTCTCACCGTTGGACAGGAAGCCGCGCTACCCTCGGGGCCATTCGAGCTTGCTCATCGTTCGCTCCAGTCGGGCCTCAGGGGTTGGGTGGAACAACAGACCGGCCAGCCGCTCGGCTATATCGAACAGCTCTACACCTTCGCCGATCGCGACCGGATCGGCGAGGAACAGCGCGTGATTTCGATCAGCTACCTCGCGCTCACCCATCCAGACAAAGCTGGCGGCTCGGCCGGGCGCCACTGGCGAAGCTGGTACGACTGTTTCCCGTGGGAGGATCACCGCTCCGGCACACCCGCGGTCGTGGACGACTTGCGGCTGCGCCTCATCGAATGGGCAGACGGCGCTGACGAGGGCGCTGCGCGCCTCGACCGGCGACGGCGGGCGGCAATCGCCTTCGGCTTTGACGACCGCCATTGGAACGAGGAACTCACGCTTCAACGCTATGAGCTGCTCTACGAGGCCGCCCTGGTGGAGGAAGCGATGCGCGGCGGATATTCAGCCTCGCTCACCCCGGTGCCGGGCAAATCGATGATCGCCGACCACCGCCGCATCCTGGCAACGGCTATGGCCCGGCTGCGCTCCAAGATCAAATACCGGCCGGTCGTGTTCGAACTGATGCCGCCGCTCTTCACACTTCTGCAGCTGCAGCGGACCGTGGAGGCACTCTCCGGCAGGCTCATCAACAAGCCGAACTTCCGCCGGCTGATTGAACAGCAGGAGCTGGTCGAGGAGACCGGTGAGACGACGGCAGAAACCGGCGGCCGGCCGGCCAAGCTCTACCGCTTCCGCCACGACATTCTCGACGAGAGGCCCGTGGCTGGGACAAAATTGCCTCTGGCGCGGGCTTGACATCGCTTATAGTCACAACGAATATATAGTCTTATATTCATGTAGACTATAATCGGAGGCTCGATGAATGCCGTCCTGCCTTCGGGCGCGTCCCTGTACGACCGCGTGCGACGTGTCATCCCCGCGATCGAATGGCCGGCATTTGCCGGTGACATCGATGCCATTCTTGATCTGAAGCGGCAGCGAAATGCCGTTATCCTGGCGCATAACTACCAGACGCCGGAGATTTTTCATTGTGTTGCGGACATCGTTGGCGACAGCCTGGCGTTGGCCCGCAAGGCGATGTCGACCGAAGCGGATGTCATCGTGCTGGCCGGCGTGCATTTCATGGCCGAGACGGCGAAGCTGCTCAATCCGCAGAAGACGGTGCTCATTCCCGACCTGCGCGCAGGCTGTTCGCTCGCCGACTCGATTACCGCTGAGGACATCCGGCTGCTGCGGCAACGCTATCCGGGCGTGCCTGTCGTCACCTATGTCAACACGTCGGCCGAGGTGAAGGCAGAGTCCGATATCTGCTGCACGTCCGGCAATGCGAAAGCCGTCGTCGAGTCGCTTGGTGTCCCCCAGGTGATCATGCTGCCGGACGAGTATCTGGCTCAGAATATCGCCGCCCAGACCGACGTCGAGATCATCGCGTGGAAAGGGCATTGCGAAGTGCATGAACGCTTCACGCCCGCCGATATCCGCCAATTGCGCGAGGACCATCCCGGTGTGATCGTGCTCGCGCATCCCGAATGCCCGCCCGACGTGATCGCGGAAGCTGACTTTTCCGGTTCGACCGCGGCAATGTCGGACTATGTCGAAAGAAAAAAGCCGCCCCACGTCGTGCTGCTGACGGAATGCTCAATGAGCGACAATGTCGCGCTCCAACATCCCGAACTCGAGTTCATCCGGCCCTGCAATTTGTGCCCGCATATGAAGCGCATCACGCTTGCCAACATCCGCGCCGCACTCGAAGAGAACCGCCATATCGTGACCATCGAGCCGGAGATCGCCGGGCGCGCGCGACTTGCCGTCGAGCGGATGCTCGCTGTATGAGTGCGGATGTCCGCAGCTACTTTGGCCGGCCCATCATAATTGGCGGCGGCATTGCCGGATTGTTGACCGCGCTTCATCTGGCGCCAGAACCCGTGCTTGTTTTGTCCAGGACGCCGCTCGGATCTGAAGCATCGAGCGCGTGGGCACAGGGCGGGCTGGCTGCCAGCCTCGGCGATGACGATGATCCGGCGCTGCACCTCGCCGATACGCTCGCCGCCGGCGATGGGCTGTGCGACGCAGAAATCGCAAGCCGCATCCTCCATGCGGCTCCTGACGCGATTGAGGCCCTAGCAAACCTCGGGGTCCGCTTCGATCGGACGCCAGAAGGCACATTGCGCCTTGGCCTGGAGGCCGCGCATGGCCGCCGGCGCATCGTTCATGCCGGCGGCGACGGCAGCGGACTGGAAATCATGCGCGCGCTGGTCGAAGCCGTGCGTTCCACGCCGTCGATTGTGGTCGTCGAGGGTGTGGAAGCACGCCGGCTGGCGGTGGAGGACAATACGGTCCGCGGCGTTTGGGCAAGCTGTTCGATGAGCCCTGTGTTCCTGGGTACGGGACGGGTCGTCCTTGCCACGGGTGGGATTGGCGGACTGTTCTTCGACAGCACCAACCCTTCGGGGAGTTGCGGACAGGGGCTGGGGCTTGCTGCGCGTGCCGGTGCTGTCCTTGCCGATCTGGAATTCGTCCAGTTCCACCCGACCGCGCTTGATGGGCCGGCCCGCCCGATGCCACTGATCAGCGAAGCGGTTCGCGGCGAAGGTGCTGTGATCGTCGACGAGACAGGCCGACGTTTTCTCGAAGGCCTGGAGGGGGCGGAACTTGCGCCGCGCGACGTAGTGGCGCGCGCCATCTGGACCCATCTTTCGAACGGCCACCGCGTCTTTCTCGATGGACGAGAAAAGCCCGGCCTGACATTCGCGCGGCAGTTTCCGACGATTGCATCAGCCTGCAGGCACGCAGGTATCGACCCCGCGCGCGATCTCATCCCCGTCCGGCCGGCCCAGCACTATCACATGGGTGGCGTCGCGGTGGACCAGGATGGACGGACCTCCGTTGCCGGACTGTGGGCTTGCGGCGAAGTTGCCTCCACCGGACTGCACGGCGCCAACAGGCTGGCCAGCAACTCGCTGACGGAAGCGATCGTTTGCGCGCGCTGGGTCGCCGAAAGCGTGGCGGGATCTGCGATCGGCGTCAGGACACGATCGACGGCACGCGACATACCGGCGCCCGATCCAGTTTCCTTGCGCCCTCTCCTCTCACGCACCCTTGGCGTGAGCCGTGATGGCGAGATGTTGCGCGAGGCCATTCGGACATTGCTTCCGCTGGCCAAACGCGCCGATGCCACGGCCGATCCCGCCGCAGTGGGACTGATGATCGCGGTTGCCGCCTTGCAGCGCCAGGAAAGCCGCGGCGCTCATTACCGCACGGACTTTCCTGATCGTGCGGTCGTCGCCCACCGCTCCAGGCTCAGGCTTGATGAAGCCTTAGCGGCAGCCGAAGAACTCGCATGTTCGCCAACGCTTGAAAAGGTCGAGCCATGAACCTCGCGCCCCTGCCCGCAATCATGCTCGAGCCCCTGGTCCGGGCAGCCCTTCTGGAAGATCTCGGCCGGGCGGGCGATCTGACCACCGACGCCATCGTGCCGAAGGACCTTCGGGCAACGACCGTCCTTTCGGCGCGGCAGACTGGGGTTGTCGCGGGGCTCGATCTGGCGATTCTCGCTTTCAGGCTGATCGATGAGAGGATCGAGAGTACGCCGGTGTGCCCGGACTGCAGCGAGGTGGGGCAAGGACAGACCATAGCGTTGGTAAGCGGGCCAGCCCGGGCCATTCTCACCGCTGAACGCACCGCGCTTAATTTTCTCAGCCATTTGAGCGGCATCGCCACGGCGACGGCATCGATCGTCAATGCGATCCGCGACCACAAGGCGAAGATCGTCTGCACGCGCAAGACCACGCCCGGCTTGCGGGCGGTCGAAAAATACGCCGTGCGCGCTGGTAGCGGCGCCAATCACCGTTTCGGCCTCGACGATGCCATCCTGATCAAGGACAACCATATCGCCATGGCCGGCGGAATCCGCCCGGCCATCGAGCGAACGCGTGCGAGTGTCGGCCATCTGGTTAAAATCGAAGTCGAGGTCGATACGCTGGCCCAGCTGGAAGAGGCCCTGGCGCTCGCCCCGGACGCCGTGCTGCTCGACAACATGTCGCTCGACGAGCTTCGCCAGGCGGTGAGTATGGTGGCAGGCCGGGCGATCACCGAAGCATCGGGCAGGATCGCCGCGGCGACGGCGCCGGCCATCGCCGCGACCGGCGTCGATCTGATCTCCATCGGCTGGCTGACCCACAGCGCGCCGATCCTCGATATTGGCCTTGATTATCGGGACACATGATCGCCCGACAGGCGGACGGCAGCGGGCTGATAAGCCCTCCAGTCGCCGTCAATCCGCCAGCAAAGAAGCCGTAACGCCGGAACTCCAGGGAACAGGACAGGGATGCACGCATCGAATTCGACGAAGACAATGCCACAGACTCAAGCCCCTGACACCGGGATGTGGACCCTGGAGAAGGCTCGGGCCGTTCACGACGCCCCGTTCAACAATCTCCTCTTCCTGGCGCAAACCGTCCATCGCGAGAATTTCGATCCCAACAAGGTCCAGCTC